>JBDGRJ010000056.1:0-20686 GCA_042218115.1 Minisyncoccia bacterium
ATTAATATTAATTCTTTCAATATTAGTAATTCATTTGTTTAATATCGGCTGGAGAATCAGAGAATAAAATAATAAGTATAAATATGAAATTAACAATTTTAGGTTCAGGTGTTTGCTCCAATAATTATTTCGATCAAGATTTACAGCTAGATCAGCGCTACCCTCCGGCTTATCTTCTTGAGTTTGAAGATAATAAGATGTTATTTGAGTGTAGTGAGCTGGTTCGTTTTCGTTTAGAGCAGTCTGGGTTTAATTATGCTGACATACAACACTTAGCCATTTCTCATGCTCACCCTGATCATTTTGCCCTTGTACACTATATCCAATCTGTATATTGTAGGGGTCTATGGGGGGAGACAAAAAATGAAACCCTAAATATTTATTGCCCCGAGCAGATAGAGGAGGGTTTTGAGCAGTATTGGCGGTATCATTTACCGGAGATGGAGGCTGGAGAAAGATATGACTGGCCGGAGCTGAAATTTGGCCAGATCTATAACCAAGATAAAACAATAGGAGATGCAAAACTTAGCTCTTATCCTGTTTATCACGGCTTTGGTCGGGCTGACTCAGTTGGTTTTAGACTGGAAACAGAAGATAGTATCTTTGGTTATTCAGGGGATACCGGTGTATGTGTGGGTGTGAAAAAAATTGCCTCAAGTGCCGACCTATTTTTGTGTGAAGCTTCTGTAAGTAGCGAGTATGTAGAAGATGCAAAGGATTATGGCCATCTAACACCCCCTCAAGTAGGTGAGATAGCTGACAAAGGTAGTGTAAAGCATCTAGTAGTAACTCATTATCCCGGCACAGATAAACCGGACAAGATAGTAGAAGAGATTAGAAAAGCTGGTTTCGAGGGGCAGTTAGATATTGCTGGTGACTTTGATGAATATACTTTTTAGTTGATATAAATCACATGCACCCAGGAGTGAAATTGAGAAATAAAATTATTAAAGAAAAGAATTTAGAGTTAATAAAGGTTTTTGATACCAATGAATACGAACAACACAAGGATGTAGCTTTAGTAGAAGATTCAAGTGGAAGAAAAATGATATTACGCTGCGGCGAAACCAGAAACAGCAAAGATGTATTTCCAGAAGGGTACCAGGGAGAGCATTTTATTATCCCTGAAATTTACCAGCTTCAGGATAAAAAGGACGAAAGGTTTGAACTCGTGGAATACATATCAGGTGATATGATAAGCTCAATGGAATTTGAACAAGGGGTCAGTCAACTTATGGAAAAAAATATGCTGGAAAAACTGATCGAGGCACACTGGGAGTTTCAGCAGGTGGCCCAAGATAAAATGAACGAGAAACTCAAACCCACCTGGAAGAAAGAAAACCTGAGTAACTTTTTTGAAACAGGGAAGCAAGTGATCGACGAAATATTACTAAGAGAAACTAAAAGAATAGTAGAGTCAGATAAATATGACTGGTTTTGGCAGCCAAATTATCCAGCAAAATGGAAGTTTGCCCTTGATAATTTAATTTTAACCGCAGAGGGCAAGATAGGTTTTGTTGATTTAGCAAAGATAGGAAAAAGGTTTTGGGGGTATGATCTTGGTTGGTTATTTTGGCCCAACTGGCATCACTTTAGTGAAAAGGAGATGCAGCAATACGATAAATACTATGAGACTTTACAGGATTTTTTTGATCTTGTTTATCAGCATGCACCAGAGCCGGAACAAAATGATGAGTTTTATACAAAATGCAATCTAGTTTTGTTTGAGCGAATTATCGGCTCCACTTTTGATATCGTAAATGAAACAGGGCATCTGATGAAATTCATCAAAAATCAAGAAAACTTCAAAGAAAATTATGCCCACTTTTTAAATGGATTATTAAGTCGGACTTTAAAAGATATTGAATAAATTATGGCTTTTTCTGCAACTCACTTAAAATTCGCAGCCCACAAGCAACAGGGTCTAAGCATTGAGAATAAAGATAAATATTACTCAGGAACAGTATACCCTGATAGTAGGTATGTAACGGGTATTGCTAGAGAAAAGACTCATTTTGATGAGCTGCTTCCTTTTGAGCAGTACCAGGATGATTTTAAGCTCGGTTGGGCCGTACATTATCTATGTGACCAAAGACAAGGTGAAGTAATTCATGATGTATTTGATGACTTAAACAGGGGTGATGAAAATATAGATTGGTGGGTAGAGTTTTCTGCAATAAAGTTGGCTCAAGACTATTTTGATAGAAAGAATTTTGAATTGTTAGAACATTTACAACACTTAAATTACACTGAGATTAATTTTGAAGGCGAAAAAGAATCAGAGCTTACAAAATTTTTAGATGATATCAAAGACAGTTATCGAAATTTTACAATGCCACGAACATACGAAAGAATGCTGGAAACCTTAGAGATAGATAAGGGTTTAAGAGACAAAATTCTAGATTTAGGAGGGAGGATGGTAGAATCAAAGGAGGATCAGATTAACTCAATATCTAAACAGTTATTTGATTAAATTTTAAATCACTCCAAACTTCATTAATATCAACATACAATGAAAAAAATCATACTTATTTTACTTTCAATCTTAATTCTCATTGCTTTAGCTTATTTCTCTTCCAGTTTATGGATGCCGTTGTTGTTTGAGCCTACCGATACCACACTAAAGCAAGGAAAGACAGTAGAGGAGGTCATGGAGCGATCAGATCAAGAAAACTTAAAAGATAGAACAACCAAACAAGAGAAGAGATCAAAACAGAAAGATGAAACACCTCAGCAAGAACAGAAGACAATCAGCGATAATGAAAATCAGCCAAAAGAAAAAGCGGGCAGAGAAGATTCAGAACCAAAAAAACAAGATCAGCAGAAAGATGAGTCAGAAGAGCCTATACAAGTTGTTGCCAAGAATCTAAATATCCCATGGGAGATAGCCTTTTTACCCGGAGGTGATCTGCTGGTGACTGAGAGACCTGGAACACTAAAAAGGTTAGGCGAGAAAGAGAAAGGCTACCAGCTGGAGGATACATATCATATCGGAGAAGGTGGGCTGTTAGGTCTAGCCTTGCACCCTGATTTTAAGGATAATCGTTATATTTATCTATATCTTACGACCAATAATAATGGGGAGAATATAGAAAATCAGATCCGGAGATATAAATATACCGAATCAGGACGACTAAAAAAGGAGCGAGTAATACTAGCTGATATACCAGCAGGTAGGTGGCACAACGGCGGTCGGATAGAGTTTGGTCCGGATGAGCTGCTTTATATCACTACCGGAGACGCACAACAAGAGAATCTATCACAAAACAAAAAATCACTAGCCGGGAAGATTTTAAGGATCACAGATACCGGTAAGACCCCTAAAGAAAACCCCTTTTCTAACCCGGTATTCTCCTTTGGTCATCGTAACCCACAGGGTCTAGCCTGGACAGACTCCGGCCACATGTGGGCTACAGAGCATGGGTCTAGTGCCCGTGATGAGCTTAACTTAATTGAAAAAGGTGCAAATTATGGCTGGCCTATTATCCAAGGCGACCAATCCAAGCCGGGCATGAAGACACCAAAAGTACATTCGGGAAGCTCAGAGACCTGGGCACCTGCTGGGGCTGAGTACTACAATGGAAGCATCTTCTTTTCTGGTCTGAGAGGTGAAACACTTTATGAAGCTAAACTAAGCTCTAAGACAGAGATAAAAGAGGTAGTTGCTCACTTTAGACAGGACTACGGTCGACTTAGACATGTAGAGCAGGGGCCTGATGGTTATATATACATTTTAACTTCTAATAGGGACGGAAGGGGGAGTCCTGTAGCTGCTGATGATAGAATTATTAAAATTGATCCTGAGGTATTTAAAGAGTAATTCTATTCATAAAATTCAAAATGTTCTCTGCACCTCGGAGCATAACTCTCTCTCCCTCCGACTTCTATCGTAGGTGCATCCATGGGGGCCACCTCATCATCTACAAATCTTTGGACTCTGGTAGCCTCTCTTCCACAAGGAGAACCGTTTTCTTTGTGGGTGCATATTGCTTTTAGGTGTCTGAAATCATCTGCATGTTTTACCAGGTCCAACATATCTTTTTGATCATCAGAAAATGGGAAAGGTTTGTCCCTGAAGTCCTTGAGTAAGCCAGCAGCTACTACTATTTTTCCAGAGTGAGCCAGATTATTGCAAATATCTACAATACTGCTATCAAAAAATTGCACTTCGTCTATAGCTACCACGTCTTTTTGACCATCAAGCCTACTTAGTATATCTTGAGAATGCTCTACATTTTCTACTTCTATCTGTAGACCATCATGTGATTCTACCGTGTCGATGTCATACCTATCATCGGTGGTTGGTTTAAAAATCTCCACATTTAAGCCAGATATCTGATATCTTTTTGATCTTTTGATCAGTTCTGTGCTTTTTCCAGAAAACATCGTTCCTACAATAAGCTCCAAATGGGGGTGAGTCTGTATATTTTTATTCATAGGTTATGTTACCTCTTTATTTATTTAATGCTTCTATAACTTCATCGTCAGAGACTTGTTCAAAGTCATAATAAAATCTTCCGATAGCACCGAAACTTTTAGGCTCTTCTAGACATATTATCTCATCAGCTAAGTTATTTAGCTCATCAATAGTATCGGGTGCACCTACGGGAACAGCTACGATTATTTTTTTAGCACCCTTCTCTTGCGCTGATTTAATTGTAGCTTTCATAGTGTTGCCGGTTGCGACGCCGTCATCTATTATGAGTGCCGTTTTATTGTCTAAATCCAAAGGTTCTTTTTGTCCTCTATATTTTTTTAATCTACGATCAACCTCTTCTTTTTGAGCTTTAATCTCTTCCTCTAAATAGCTTTGAGGTACATCTACAGTTTGTTTATTCTTTTCGTCTAATATAGGGGTTCCGTCTTCGGTGATCGCACCGATTGCATACTCTTTATTAAATGGAGCACCTATTTTTTTAGTGACAATTATATCCAATGGCTTATTAATCCCGTCAGCTATCCTTTTAGCTAAAGGTACTCCTCCTCTGGGGACCCCGATAACTACTAATTTCCTTTTGCGTTTAAATTTATTTAATTTTTTGAGTAGCTTTTCTGCTGCATCATCTCGATCCTGAAAAAACATGCTTATTTTTTTATCTGTTTTTTACTATAGTTAATAATACAAAAAAACCAACTACGATAAAAAGTTATTTAAACTTGAACATCAGACGCTGGTAAAAAATATACAGCAAAGAAAATACAAGTTAGTAATTTCTACTATTATATTACTACTATTATATTAGTTGTTATGATCTGGAGACAGGACCAGCTTGGCTCACTGCTATATTATGCTGGTTTTAACATAGGGGCTCACTTTCTGTTGTTGGCTCGAAATAGCTATAGATCAATGTTTGATATCGATATTTATCAGCTTCAAGCTACACAAACAGCTTGGCTACTGCAGTGGTATTTGATATATTATGTTTTGACATTAACTCAAAGGTTAATTAATAAAATAACTAAAAAAATATGAGTCTATCTGACAAGGAATGCACACCATGTGAAGAAGGGGGAGACCCTATGGAGGAAGAGGGAGTTCAAGACTATATGGACAAGGTCAACCAGGAATGGAGGCTGAGGAAGAATAAAAAGATTTTTCGTGAGTTTGACTTCAAAGATTTTGAAGAAGCACTGAAGTTTGTAAATGATGTCGGTGAAGTTGCTGAAGAAGAAGGACACCATCCTGACTTACATTTGCGAAACTATAACGAGGTGGTAGTAGAGCTGTGGACTCATGCAGTAGGGGGGTTGACTGAGAATGACTTTATAATGGCAAAAAAAATCGACCAAATTTAACTTCTAAAAGGAGATAAAATTAAAGTTGCAAGAATGTAGTGAATTAGGGCTAAAAGCAGTGAAAAGATAAAGATGGAGGTTAGCACAGACATATATGATACAAGCTGGTCGGTATATATATTCAGATTTATATCAAAAAAAGCTAGAGCTGCTAAATTTAGCAGCAATAATATAAAACCAAACCAGATAAGCCCGGACCACATTTGGGATCTGTCTCTTTTTGAGGGGGAGATGTGTGTGACTAGAGAAAGAGCTAGATAAGTGAAGATCCAGAATTTATAGCTGGTTAAGTTTTCTGCTGCAAACAAATCTACTAATACGTTTTGAGCTTGAGCTAAAAAGCTTGCTTGCGAGTTTTTAAGTATTGTTTGATAAATCTCTGCCCCATTAGGAACTAAAAAATACATTAAAACTAAGATAATACCCGAGCCTAATATCAGAGGCCCTGCTCCGACAAAAAACTTGCCGAATCTATGTAAAATACTATGTTTTACATAGCCGTATTTGACATGCCCCATACGGCCGGTTTTTTTGTTTGGGTTAAACAGTTCGACCTTTTTTATTCTGTAGTTGAAAATCAGAGCAAATAATAGGTGGCCGAACTCATGAATAGGTGTTCCGATCCAGGCGGTAATCATCATACTGTTCCAGCCGAAACTTTTTTGGTATTGTTTTAAAATTCCTTTTTGGAGATAGTAGAAAAGGTATCCGAATATAAAAAAGATACCAGCTGTCCCTGACAGCTGGATCACCGTACTTTCAATTGCTGTGATAAATAGCTGTTGCATCGGCTAAATTATAACAAAAGAAATCAAAACAAATAAAAAAAGCCCCACATGCGGGGCAGGGACTTTTATAGGCGGAATTTTGTTAGGCCGGAACTACGTTTACAAGATTAGTCATCTGGAGGGATCCGTCAAATTTCTTTTTCTTTTTAGATTTGAACTTTACGATTCCACCATTTACAGCATATAAGGTATCATCACTTCCTTTTTTGACATTGTCTCCGGGGTGGAATTTTGTTCCAACTTGGCGAACTAAAACGGCACCGGCGGAAACCTTTTCGCCGTCACCTACTTTTAGTCCTCTATATTGTGGATTTGAGTCTTTATTTGCTTTGGCAGCTCCGACCGCTTTCTTTTCTGCCATATGATTATGGTTATGATTTCATTTGAATTCGAATAAATTATACAAGACTTACTTATTCTTGTCAACAGGGGGTTATTTTACTATACTTCTAAGTATGAAAGAACAGCTATATCCACTAAAATTGTATCTAAAGGATTTGCCCAATAAGGTGATGTTTTCTTTGGGGCTAGTTATTAATATTCTGATCTGGGTCTGGTTGGCTTGGCATATTACCCCACAGGAAGAGCCGATTTTTCTTCATTATAATATACTCTTTGGTGTTGACCTGGTAGGGCAGTGGTGGAAAGTGTATGTACTTCCTTTCGTTGGGCTGCTTATTTTTTTAGTCAATGGCTTTATCGGATGGCTATCTTTTCACAAGGATAGATATATAGCTTATTTCTTAAATGCTACAGCTATAATCTGTCAGATTTTCATCTTTGTCAGCGCTTATTTGTTGGTATTTTTAAATATATAAAATGGAGAAGATAAGATCGGATTATGTATTTTTAAGTATTGTTTTAGCTTTGCTTGTATTTGGATTGATTATGTTAACTTCGGCTAGCACCCCGGTCGGACTCAGAGAGTTCAATGATAAGTATTTCTTTGTGAAAAGTCAGCTGCTGCTAGGTGTTCTCCCTGGAATTCTGTCTTTGTTGGTTTTTGTAAATTTAAAGTATAAATATTTAAAAAAACTAGCCTGGGTTATTTTTGCTGTAACTATAATTTCTCTAGTATTAGTATTTATACCCGGGATAGGAAGTTCATTAAATACCGGCTCCCAAAGTTGGATTGTCCTGGGTGGATACTCACTACAGCCGTCGGAGTTTGCTAAGTTGGGTTTGATAATATTCATGGCTTATTATTTATCTGAGTTAGGCGAGGAAATAGAGGAATTCAGTAGTGGTTTTTTGCCTGCCTTAATAGTGGGTATTTTGCCAGTGGCTTTAGTGGCTGTACAGCCGGACCTGGGTACTACATCCATTTTGTTCGCGGTGCTTTTTGGGATGTTGTTTGTAGCCGGTGCAAAATGGTCACATATGGGTATCTTGCTGATTGCAGCCATCTCGGCTTTTGCCGTTATGATAGCTATCTCACCCTACAGAAGTGAAAGACTGACTACATTTTTACATCCGGAGCTGGACCCAAAGGGGTCTGGCTATCAGATAAATCAGTCTTTTTTAGCCTTAGGTTCGGGCGGTATTTTTGGTAGAGGACTGGGGAAATCCAGACAAAAATTTGAATATCTGCCCGAGGTTCATTCGGATAGCATTTTTGCGATAATAGGAGAGGAGACCGGGTTCGTTATTACCACACTAGTAGTTTTAGCTTTTTTGAGTTTATTCATCCGTGGATTTAAGGTAGCAAAAAAAGCACCCGACAAGTTTGCCAGATTAACTGTAACTGGGATAATATTATGGTTGGCAGTACAGACATTTGTCAATATAGGAGCCATGGTGGGCCTGATGCCTTTGACCGGTGTGCCCTTACCTTTCATAAGTCATGGCGGAACGGCCTTATTATCTGCTTTAACCGGGGTGGGTATAATTTTGAATATAAGTAAATATCAAAAACAAGCATGAACAAGATATTATTCTCCGGTGGCGGAACACTGGGCTCAACTACACCTTTGCTTGCGATTAGGGATAATCTCGGCTCTTCTGACTATGAGTTCATATGGGTTGGCACCAGGTTCGGTCCGGAAGATACTCTAATAGAGAAAAAAAACATCAAATTTTATCCAGTTTTTTCTGGTAAGATCAGAAGATATTTGTCTGTTAAAAATTTGATTGACCCTTTTAAGATTCTGTTAGGACTATTTCAGTCGATATATATCCTGCTCAAAGAAAAACCGGATATATGTATCTCAGCTGGTGGTTTCGTGTCTGTGCCGGTCCACTTGTCTGCTTGGCTGTTAAATATCCCTACCTGGGTTCATCAACAGGACGTGAAGCCGGGTTTGTCTAATAAAATTATGGCTAGATTTGCAGATAAGGTTACTGTGGCGCTTGAAGAGAGTAAAAATAATTTTCCTAACTCACCGGAATGTATCGGAAACCCTCTAAGAGAAGAGGTTTATCAGGGCAGAGAAGAAAAGGCTAAAAAGGTGTTTAATATAAAGTCAGACCGGCCTGTAATATTTGTCCTAGGCGGTGGAACCGGAGCAAAGGAGATAAATGAGTTAATAGTAAACTCTTTAGACAAACTTAATGATTTTGAAATTATTCATGTAGTGGGGCCAAAAAGAAACAGTAAGACAGCACGAAAAAAGGAGCATCAGTATGATAACTATCATGTTTTTGAGTTCCTAGATGATGAAATGAAGCATGCTTATGCTCTGGCTGATGTTGTGATTTGCCGGGCGGGTTTTTCTACACTTACTGAGCTTGCTGCACTTGAGATACCTGCAATTTTAGTGCCGAAAGAGGGACATCAAAAAATGAATTCAAGAGCTTTTTCAGGACCTAAGAATTATATTGATTTCAAGCAAACAGAGGCTGAACTTTCAGATTTATTAGAAAAACTTATGGATGCTGAAGTGGAGAACGCTGACATATTAAATATCACTTCAGAGAAAAAAATAGACAAGATTATCAGAGAACTACTGGAGAACTAGGTAAATGATTTATATAAGAAAGAACTCATTCGTTATTTCTTACTAGAGAACTAATCTTTTTTAAGAACAATCAAGGACATGTTATCAGCATATTTTGCATATTTAGCTGGTATTTTCATCTCCTCACCCTCTTCATCAATTGTAGTTATTTCTTCTTTGCCCTCTTCATTTACCTTTTGTAATTTTTCTTTCATTTTTTGATAAATCTTATCCCTAAGCTCATCAGCAGACTGATCTGGGTTATTTTGGATTTCTTTAGCTATTTCCGATACTGTTACAGCTTCATTAATTATTCCATCTGAGCCTAAAATTACAAAGTCTCCTGATTCAACAGAGATTCGATCTAAATCTAGCTCATTTGTTTTTTGATGTAGACCACTGTCTTTTCGGCTATCGATTTCACCTAAAGTAGCGTTATTAGTTAGATTAAATTTATTTGAGGGTAAAAATTTATTTATAAATTCCCTGGTGATTAAATTTAATTTTTCATCATGTTTATTTTCATAGGCCATAGCTGCAACAGTTTGTATCTCACTAGCTGCTTTAATCTCTCCGTTTTCACTTATAATAGCGGATCTTGAATCACCTAAGTTTGCTATTTCTGCTGTATTGCTTTCCTTGTCTATCATAGTAGTTGTAACCACAGCCCCTGCCTCTTCTGAGGGGAATTCCTCCATTTCTTTTTGTACTTTTGAGAATACCTGATTTAAGCTAAAAATAGGGCCTTTTTCTGATTTTAATTCCTCTTTCAGTGTGTGGGTCAACTCCTCTGAAAACTCTCCGGCTTTTTCATGGCCGCCCATACCGTCTATAACTATCATGTATACATATCTTTTATCTTCAAATACGGCTAGACTGTCATGATTCTCTCTTTTTTCTTCATGGAACTCGGAGTACTTTGAGTGTTTTCCACCGTAGAAATTAAGTGCGGCTACTTCACCTATATCTGTATTAATCTTTTCTGTTACAGGCTCTTCTTGAGTACTGCACTTCATTTCCATATCTCTTGGTGGACCCCAGTTTTCATAACCTTCTTCATCTTTTTCTGGTTTAGGATACTTATATTCGGGACTCATAAAATTATGGTTATCTTATAGTTTTATTATATCAGTGAAATAAAAAAAGTCCACTGTACGTGGAGTTAGTCATAAGTTTTTTGAAGAATTTATGATTGTGTTTGTGGCCCGGGTGGGAATCCCCTCCGATAAATCTCCTGACGGAGATTTTCTCCAGGCCGGCTCTCGCTGCGCTTGCCTTGCCTTCGGCAAACTCGCGCAAAGCTCCTAGCTTCGATTCCACCACGCAAGCAAAATTGTTTGCTTGCTCTGGCCACTACACTCACTGCGTTTGTTTGTGGCCCGGGTGGGAATCGAACCCACGACCTTCAGCTTAAAAGGCTGCTGCTCTACCGATTGAGCTACCAGGCCGTTGTTTTATCTTAGCGCATGCTATGATATACTAATTTTGGCCCGTTGTCAAGGATTTAAACCATAAAAATTATAGCAAAAATGAGCAATGACTCCAACCTGGTAAAAATTTATAACACGGATGGGGGGCTGGAGAAGTACATCCCCAGAGAGGACTTAAATTATCATGAGGATATTATTTATTCGGTGCATACACTAGTTTTTACTGAGGATGAACATGCAATCTTAGTAAAGATGCCGGCTATAGGGACGGTATATGCCGGCAAATTCGGCAGTGCCTTCGGATCTGAGCAACTGAAAGGAGAGGGTGATGAGGATACGATATATAGAATAATGCGGGAAAAGCTAAACTTAGAGCAACTGCCGGAGCCGATTACTCAAGCCGAACCCAAGAAGGTAGTAGATAAATTTTTCTTTTCTGACGATGTTTTGATCAATTTTTTCTCGGCCTACACTATTATATTAGACCAGCCACTACTGTCTTTGACTAACAATCCTAAAGATGAGTTTGTAGACTTTGATCTGGATACATTAAAAAAGAAGATAGACAGAGAACCCGAGAAGTTTACTCCTACCTTTTTGGAGATCTGGAGGCGCGGCAAAGATAATATTCTTGAACAGCTCAATGGATAAAAAAGATACTCAATTAGTAAAAATATTCGACAAAAACGGTGATTTGAGGGGATATAAGCCGAGAGCTGAGATCAACAAGACCAAAGATATCGTATCGACTATTCATGTCTTCGTAATAAAGGATGATAAATTGATACTATCTAAAATTCCAGCCAATGGCCATGTTTTTACCGGCAAGATTGGATCTACATTTGCTACTATGGAGAGAAAGGGGGATGAAGATGAGATCGTTTCTGTACAACGAGCGATAAAGGATGATCTTGATCTGGAGCAGCTACCGGATGGTATTTCCACACCTAGAATAATATGCGATAAATTCTTCTACGAAGGGGGGAAGCTAACTCGTTTTTTCAAGGGCTATTATATTGAGACCACCAAACCACTAGTTTCAGCTGGTTCTAGCTGTAATATTGAGTTGGTGTGTTTTCAGGTAGAACAAATAACAGATAAGATCGAGAATAAACCCGATCTGTTTGCCCCCAGCTTATTATCTGTCTGGGAACATATGAATACTGATTTTATAACACAACCATGAAAAGAATAATAAAACAAATCACACCCGGTTTTATCATAAATGCATGGCATTATTTAAATGCATGGTATGGTGCGGTTCGTTTTGACCACCCCTCGGAAGAGCTAATGGTAATCGGTGTTACCGGGACCAGTGGTAAATCCTCGACTATACATTTTTTGCGTCAGGTTCTTGAATCTCTGGGTTTCGTCGTGGGGTCACTGTCTACGGCTGATTTTTACATTGATGGAGAAGTAAAGCTAAATGACAGAAAGATGACTATGCTCGGTAAAGGGCAGATTCATAAATATTTGCGAGATATGAGGACTAAAGGTTGTGATATTGCAATTTTAGAGACCACCTCAGAAGGTGCACTTCAGCATAGGCATAAGTTTATAAATTATGACTACGTAGTATTTACCAATCTTTACCCCGAACACATAGAAGCACACGGAAGCTTTGAAAACTACAAAAATTGCAAGCTGGACATATTACGTTACGTAAGTAAGTGTAAGCATAAATACAAGGCTGAATCCAAAGATGGTTGGAGCTTTTATCCCAATGATATCTCCGGTAAGGATACTGAAAAAATAGAAAAGACCTGCTTTTTAAATGGCAACAACGAGCATATGCCGGATGCGGCTGAGATTGACTTTGACCAGATTTATGTTTTTGCGCGCAATGATCAGCAGTTATTTTTAAACCAAGAGGACGAAGAAGTAGACCGAGCTTTTATTAGTAAAGACAATGAGATGACAAAAGAGGGTTTAAGCTTCAACTTAGATGGCCGGAGCTACCAGACAAAAATCTTGGGCAAACATAATATTTGGAATATTCTAGCTTCGATTGCAGTGGCTAACAAGATCAAGCCCGAAGCTGAACTTGAGCAAGCAGTACAAAAGCTGAGCTCACCTCCTGGAAGGTTGGAGTTTATCCCCGAAGCAGAAAAGCACGGGTTTCAGGTAATAGTAGACTATGCCTTTGAACCAAAGGCGTTAAGAGCACTTTATGAGACTGTAGAAATATTAGATGCAGATAAAATAATACATGTCTGCGGTTCGGCCGGAGGCGGTAGAGATAAATCTAGGCGGGGCCCTATAGGCAGAATCGCCGCCCAAAATGCTGATGAGGTGATCGTCACCAATGAGGACCCATACTATGAGGATCCGCAGAAAATAATTGACCAGGTGGCAGCCGGGGCAGAAGAGAGCGGAGAGATCAAAGATGAGCATATACACAAGATCCTTGATCGTGAAGAGGCGATAAAGCGGGCTGTAGAGATGGCTGAAGACAACGATTTAGTTTTGATTACCGGCAAAGGTTCCGAACAAGGAATAATGCAGGACGGAGAGATGATTCCCTGGGATGACAGAGAGATAGTAAGAGACAAATTATAATGTAATGTTTAGCAATATACCACTAAAAAAGGAAGAGGAGATTATATATATAATTCGTAAATACGGACTGACCCTATTTTGGTGGGTGATACTGATAGCGTTGCTTATCGGGGTACCGTTCTTTTTTATGTTCTGGTTATTTAGTAACGGATGGTGGGGTCGGCTGTTATTTGCTGCTCCTGTAACAGTCGGTATTGTTTTACTTGTTAGAATGCTTTTTTATTGGAGAAAGAACAAGATGATAATAACCACTCATGGGCTGATAGATATTCACTACAACAATGCTTTCAATAAGGTTGTCTCTCGGGTCGATTATGATGAGATAGATGACGTATCAGGTGAGGTAAGTGGTATCGGTGGTTCAATCTTTAGATATGGTGATATTAAAATAAATACCGGATCCGGATCTGTAAGGATAATTAAAAAAAAGATCAAAGATCCGATCGGGTTGCAAGCAGAGATAAAAGATATGAAACGAAAGTATAAGCGCAGAAGTGGGAAAGACCCAATAGAGGTTATTATGGAAAACTTGAAGCATTTAGATAAAAAAAAGTTAATCGAGGTTATTAAAGCATCGGAGAAAATACTCAAAGAAAAAGAGCAGGACTGATATTTATAAAAACTCTTTGGTGTGATATAATTTGAACCATGAAAGAAAAAGACAAAAACAAAACTATTAAAAAAATTTTTCAATCCAAACTTTTTTTGGTAGTATTAATTGTGCTCGTATTTCTGGTGGGGAGTGCGGCCTTTCGTTCATTGTATAGAAATTATAAGGTCAACAGAGAGATTACCAGACTGGAAAAGAAGGTTGATAATCTAAAAAAAGAAAAGATCGAGTCAATGAAAATATTGGAGTATGTCTCTAGTAAAAAATTCGCTGAAAAGAAGGCTAGAACTGAGCTGAATCTCAAAAAGAATGGTGAAAAAGTAATGGTCATCAAAGATGAAGACAGCCAAAAAAAGAATGGATCAGAGAAAAAGGAACAACAGGTATCGAATCCAGTAAAATGGTGGTACTATTTCACAAACAAAAAATTTAACTAAATAAACTTAATCTTATGACAGACCAAAACACGGACGAGTCAAACTCAAAGCAAGAACTGGAAGAGGGGGCCGAGAGTAATGAAAAAGAAGAGCCCAAAGACGACTCTACGGAACCTTCTTCCTCTACAAGTTCAAGCAAGAATATGAAAAGTTTTGTCTATGGCATTATTGCTGTGATTGTAGTCCTTCTTCTGGGTGGTTGGGGATTTGTAAAGTATTCAGTCAATAACATGTCTGAAAACCCGACTATCGTAAAAGCAGCAAAGGTACTAAAGATCCCGGCGGCTACAGTAAATGGAGATAAGATATTGTATTCAAAGTTTGTAGACAACAAGAAGACACTAGAGCAGTTCTATGGGAGCCAACCCCAAGGCTTTAATGCTAATCTAAGTGATGATCAGATCTCTCAGCAGATTATCTCTAGGTTAGTAGCTAACAAAATTTTAGAGCAAGTGGCTGAAGAGAGAGGAATAAAGGTAACACAAAAAGACATAAAGTCAGCTAAAGATGAGATAAAAAAGAAGTTCCCAAGTGAGGATAAACTGAAGCAGGTAGTACAAAACAGATACGGTTGGACAATGGATAAATACGTTGAGAATGTGATTAGGCCAACTGTGCTAAAAAGAAAAGTTAAACAAGACTATTTATCTGAAAACTCAACCAACACTAGCACTAAAAATAAAGCTGAAGAAGTATTACAAAAAGCTAAAAACGGACAGGACTTCAAGGAGCTAGCCAGCCAGTATGGAAGTAAAAAGACCAAACAAAAGCAAGGAGAGCTGGGCTGGTTCGGCAGAGGAGTAATGGTGCCGAAGTTTGAGCAGGCAGCTTTCGGGCTTGAGCCGGGAGAGGTAGCTCCAAATTTGGTAAAGACTAAGTTCGGGTATCACATCATTAAGGTGGAGGATAAGAGAACCACTACCACTCAAAAAGGAGAAAAAGAACAAGTAAAAGCCCGCCATATTCTCTTTGAAAACCAAAACCAAAGCCAGTTCCGCCAATATATGAACCAGAAGATGCAACAGGCCGATATTCAGATTCACATTCCGGTACCGAACCCCTTTAAGCAAAAAAATCAACTGAAAGCTAAACAACAGAGAAAAGGAACACAGACTCAAGGTAGACAAAATGTCAACAAAGAAAAAATAAAAAAACAGATTAAAAAGCAGATTCAGCAACAACAAAACCAACAAAAAGGATCAGCTAACCAGCAAAACAACGACAGCAGTTCAGGGAACTAGAGAAAAAAGGTAGTAAGCTCTAAAAAGCCGGGGTAATCCCGGCTTTTTCTTTTTGGCCCTAGTTTTTTGTGGTATAATAACTACACCAAATTACTCTTACATGATAAATTTTCAGGAGGTAACCAAAACTTATCCGGACGGGAATATAGGAGTGAAGGATTTAAATTTTAATATAGACTCCGGCGAGTTCGTGTCTATTGTCGGGCCGAGTGGTACCGGCAAAACAACTTTGGTGAAGCTTTTAATCGCAGAGGAAAGACCAACTGAAGGTAAGATAGAGATAGGAGGATGGGACATCTCTAATATTCCTCAAAGACATGTGCCTCATCTTAGAAGACAGATTGGTGTTGTGTTTCAGGATTTTAAGCTACTACCAAAAAAGACTGCTTATGAGAATATAGCTTTTGCTCTACAAGTCGCAGGTGAAAGCTCCAGCAAGATCGAGCAGGTAGTGCCGAGAGTCTTAGATATAGTAGGATTATCTGATAAAACCGAGGAATACCCTACAGAATTATCTACTGGAGAACAACAGCGTGTAGTAATTGCTAGAGCTTTGGTACACAGGCCAAAGATATTAGTGGCGGATGAACCTACGGGTAACTTAGATACCCTAAATACCCATGAGGTTACTGAGATTCTCAAGAAAATAAATCAGTTCGGAACCACTATAGTCTTAGTTACACACGACAAGGAAGTGGTAAACAAGCTCAAAGAAAGGGTGATAACCATAGAAGATGGGCGTATTAAATCAGATATAGAGAAAGGTAAGTATAGGCTTTAATCATGATTTCTTTTTTTCGCATAATAAAATTTGCTTTTCAGGATATTTATCGTAATCTCAGCCTTTCTTTTATGACGATCTTGATCTTGGTGTTAATGTTGCTTTCGATCAATACATTGGTAGTAATAAATGTTTTTACAGATAAAGCTACTGATTTAGTAAAAAGTCAGATAGATATTAGTGTCTATTTTCAAAAGGATGCACCAAGTGAAAAAATAGATGAGATTAAGGAGTACGTTAGTAATTTTTCAGAAGTTGAAACAGCTAAGTTAAAGACCCCAGAGGAGAACCTACAGGAGTTTAAGCAAGAATATAAAGGAAATGAGAAAATATTAAGCTCGATAGAGGAGCTCGAGCAGAACCCGCTTGGAGCGACTTTAATTATCAAGACTACCGACCCCGGAGACTATAACAAGATTATAGAAGCCCTGAGTGTGCCTGAGTACAAAGACGTCATAGAAAGCAAGACTTTCTCTAATACCCAAAAAGCTATCAACAGAATCCAAGAGATTACCTCGCAGGTAGAAAGGTTTAGTTTAGCTTTGAGTGTTCTGTTTGCAGTGATTGCCTTTGTTATTATTTTCAATACCATAAGAGTCGCTATCTATACCCAAAGAACTGAGATTAGCATCAAAAAGCTAGTAGGTGCTACGAACTGGTTTGTACGTGGCCCTTATTTATTCCAAGGTTTGTTTTTTTCAGTTGTCAGTGTTGCCATTACTGCAGGGCTTGTGTTTTTAGCGGTGAAGTTTATTGATCCGTATATTGCTACAATCTTTCAGGAGCAGGCTATGTTGACAAATTACTTCAGATCTAATATAATGCTCCTGTTCGGAGCTCAACTAGCAGCAGTACTAGTATTAACTTGGATTTCTAGCTTATTTGCGATGCGAAGACACCTCCGAGCATAGTCATTCGGGAGTCGTCTAATGGTAGGACGCTAGGTTTTGGTCCTAGAAATCCTGGTTCGAATCCAGGCTCCCGAGCAACCTTGGATTCTCTTCATATGCACCTTCTACTTTTTCCTTATTTAAGGAAGAATCTTCCAGTTCGAAGTTTTGATGTATTGACTCAACTTCTTTAGATATCTTTTTAAAGATAGGAAATGGGTTTTGTAGTTGTATTAGTACTTCTTTGTCTTTTAATAAATAGTTCGAACCTAAAGTAAAAGCAATTTCCTTTCTTTTTTCTATAGAACCATCATTAAACCTCTCTTTTGCTGTTTCTGCAAAGCTTAAAGCTTGTTCTGCTTTATCAGCCCATTCATCAGCTCTTTGGTTGGTATCTTCTAACAACTCCTCTAATCTTTCCTTTTCTTTTTCTGCTTCTCTCTTTTTATTTTTAAACCTATCTGGACCAATTTCATTACTAGCCCTCATATCAATTAAATTATCTATTTTCTCTCTTACCTGATCCAACTGTTTTCTCTGGTTCTTTAATATTTGTTTTCGACTTTTAACTTCTTCCTTATTCATCTTTTTTATTTGTTTGAAAGCCCATTCTTTAAACTTAGGGTGTAGCTCTATTTGAGAAAGTTCATCTTCTATCTCATTTTCTAATTCTTTCTCTCTAATACTACCTTGTGGGCAGTCTGAATTCTTACAAGCATAGTAAACATACCTTTTTATATCTACGTCTACCATATTCTCAATTTTAGTTTCACAATCAGTACAAGTATTTCTATTTAAACAAGAGAACTTTTTACTACACTCTGTACACCTTACTTGTTTTTTTCTATCAGGACTTATACCGCCTTTACATTCACCACACTTCAACATTCCACTATAAGGAAAACTTAATTTTTTTGCTCTATCTCCAGCTTTAGTGCCTAATCTATCTTGGATTTTTTGAAAATCACTTTTGGTAATCATTGGTTCGTGCTTACCTTCAAACCAATTACCAGTACCTAATGGGAATTCAAACTCTCCAGAATAGAAAGGATTATTTAATATTTTATAAAAAGTACTACGACTAATGGGTTTACCTTCCTTGCCTTTTACGTCCCATTCATCTCTTGCTTTTTTTAAGACATCTGCTGGTCTTTCTCCTTGTAATATTGTTTTAAATATCTTTTTTACAAGATCAAATTTTTCTTCATCTTTAGCTATAATTGGGTAATCTTTTTCTTCAACTTCAATATTTTTATAACCTGTAGGTGCTGATCCAGGAAACCATCCTTTTTCTGCTTTTTCTCTCATACCCCTACTAGCGTCTTTTCCTAAATCTCTACTAAATTGGGTAGCTTGGCCAAATTCTACAGAAGTAAGAATAGAATTATCTTCTGGATGATATTCTTTAAAATTAGTTTTGATTTTTTTAATTACACCTCTTTGCAACATCCATTGAACTTCACCACCATCTACTGGATTTCTAGCTAGTCTATTAAACTTCCAAGTAAGTATACCTTCTGCTTCTCCTTGTTTTATTCTTTCTAATAATTCATTAAACACCTCTCTTCCTGGATTCTTAGCTGATTTAGCTTCAGATAGGACCTCTACCACCTCCAACCCTTCTTGTTGAGCCAACTCTTTTAATTCTCTTACTTGAGCATCTATAGAAGCAGTTTGTCTCTCATCTGATTCAGAAGATTTTCTAGCGTATAATATGTATTTTATATCTTTATTAGCTTTCATCTTATTATTTGTTTGCGGGTAGTATATTACATCCCAAATCACTTCTCAATTTTTTAACCCTATATAGTATTAAGAAATTAAGAAGTGATTGTTACCAAAGAATATAACCCCCTTTTTCTTATCTCATTATAGGATTATGATGGTGTTACTTATCTTTTTACTATTCAAACCCCTATTAGAGTGGGGTTTGGTGGTTAATTTAGCGTGCTAAGTAGTAATTCAGACCATCTTTTTCAACTATATTATCCTTTGTCATATTATATCTATCCAAAATTTTTTCTTCACTCCAGTTTAATTCTGTTGTTAATGTATCCAATAATTTATAACCCTCTTTAGGAGCTTCGCATATTTCATACTTTGCTTCTCCTTTAATAAAAAGTTTTATTATTTCTGAAGGCATATTATATATTATTTTTTACAAGTCTATAGTAATGAGCTTTTTTGTATTTACTATCTGGAAGTTGACTTTTTGGAATCCTTTCAACTGGATTATCCTTATCTTTACTGGCTAACTTCAAACCTTTTCTTATTGCTGGTTCACCATACTCATCTTTTAAAATATCAATTACCATTTCAGTTTTTATCATTTGGTCCGAATTTCTGTTTAAATATTTGTTCAACACTTCAGGTAAAACTTCAGCAACTTGTTCCTTATTGCTTTTGTCTTTGTTATATACCCCATCATTAGTAAACCCTTTTATTTCCTCTTTCTCTTGCTTAATTTCCACTCTAATAGGCTCTGAAGTAGGTGCTTGTCTCATTTTTGGGTTCTTTAGGACCAACAAGTTATCTTCTTTATTTTCAACTTTTAAGTAAGTTTCAATAGCAGCTAATATATCACTGGACCCTCTTAAACCATAACTATCATTAGTAGGAGTATTTTGTTGTCCTTTTCTCAGGTGATGGGTTATCAGAATCGATATATCTTTTTTTACTATCTCCTTTAGTTTTCCAAATACTTTTGATACCTCCTCTGAGCTGTTTTCATTCTTATCGTGGACTCTTATGAAAGAATCTAGTATTAACAACTTAATATTGTATTTATTCAGTTTATGCTTTAGCTTGTAAACTTTTTCTTCATCATCTACTTTGACTCCTCTTTGGTTTAGATAATAAAGTTTTTCTTTATCAGCACCCAACATTTCCATTCTTTCTTTTATTACTCTCAGATGATTTTCCTCATCAACTACCAATACATTCCCCTTTTGGGTTTCAAAGTGGTCCAAAAAATTTTCACCCCTACTTATACAAAGTGCTATATCTTGAGTAATCCAGGTTTTATAGTTCCCTGGGTTACCCCCAATAATAGTAATCCCTGGATGGGGGATTAGTGAATCTACTAACCACTTTCTTTCTGGGAGATCAGCATTTAGTATTTCTTCAAGTGTTAGTATCTCTTTTTCTTCCTTACTTTGTCTATCTTTTTTGTCGTTATTAAAAAGACCTTCTGGAAATTGATTATTTTGGTTTTGTGT
>JBDGRJ010000057.1:0-4108 GCA_042218115.1 Minisyncoccia bacterium
ATGCGAGCTTGGTTTTGACTGGAAAATAGCGAAAGGTATATTTATTATAGCTCGTGTTCCTGGACTGGTAGCACAGGTGGCTGAAGAAAGTGAGCTAGGAGAGGGTATTAAAAGATTAGATGAAGATGAGGTTGAATATTTAGATAGTTAGACTTTTAATATTTTTTCATTTATTAATAAAGTAACTATGTCCAACCAAGAAAACTTGGAAACAGAAACTAGTGAAGATTTAGCCCTCGAAGAATTAGCTGGTCATTCTGAAGAAATAGAAAATATCCTTGGAAATATGGAGAAAGAGAATTTGCTGTTATAAATATAACTCTATTACAAACCTTACTCCCCCACAGTCTTTTCAGCCTCAGTACCAAAACCCAGGAGCGCAAACATTAGAATGCTTCCAAATATTATGCCTACCAGGTTAGCAGAGTACAGCAGTGCACTGCCTCTCCAGACCTCGGGTTGTCCCATGGCAAGCCCTAGACCTATTGTAACAAGTGGCGGAATTAAAGCTACCGAGACTGCAATACCTACTATCCTCTCAGAGAGATTTTCGACAGAGTATGCATAGGCCCCCACCATCCCACTAAAAATTGCTATCAATAAATGTAATAAATTCGGCTCTATTCTGGAGATAATCTGTGCTGTTCTAGTAATTATTTTTCCTTCAGAGATTTGGACTAGCCCGCCAGCTACCCAAGCACTGATTATTCCTATAGCTGTACCTAACACAATCACCCCGATCGCCCTTCCCAAATCTCTAAACTGAAAAGTAAGAAAGTTTAAAGAAAAACCAAATACAGGGGTAATAATAGGAGCTATCATCATCGCACCTATAACCACGGCTACGCTGTTTATTATTAGACCTAAAGCAGCAATCAAACTAGAGAAAAACATCAAGACAAAGAAAGGGAGATCTGGCTTATGGTATTTTTCTAGCTTTTGTTCAGTTCGTTTTCGGTTCCAGAATGTTTTTGAGAATAAAAATTTCATTTTTGTATTTAGTTATACCTATAGATTAACTTTATTTTAGATCAGACAATACCTTTTGAAGTTCAGAAGATAGTGCGGATTCATTACATATCTTACCATTTTTTAAGTCATAAAAACACAGCTTTTTAGCGTGTAAGAAAGGCCGACCCAGTTTTTCGTCTAAATTTGTTTTCTTTTTTTCTTGAATATAATAATCTTCTCCTACTATCGGGTGGTTGTAGGCGTAGAGATGTGTTTTGATTTGGTGTGTGCGCCCGGTTATTATTTGTACATCTAGTAGTGTATAGCCGTTGAATCTTTGTTTTACTTTTATTTTGGTAATAGCTCTCTTTCCAGAGTCCGACCCCGAGGGTTTAGAGACCATTCTCCCCTTGTTGCCTCTGGCAATCGGAAAATTTATAGTATCCTTTTGAGCTTGCATTTCTCCGTGTACTAATGCCAAGTATCTTTTTTCAGTTTTTCTTTGCTTGAACTGCTTCTTAAGATGCTTGAACATCTCCTGATTTCTAGCCACTACCAGCAGGCCCGAGGTATCTTTGTCCAGTCTATGTACTATTCCTGGTCTGTCATCATACTCGCCCACGGTCTCAAGCTCCGGATATCGATCCAAAAGCCAGTGAACCAGAGTTACCTTCTCTTTTTTTGCGGTCGGATGTACGAGTAAGCCGCTGGGCTTTTCTACTACTATATAATTTTCAGACTCATCTATTGTCTGTATGTTTAGTTGTTCTCTTTCTTTTTTAGCTTTTTGGTCACTCTTATCATTTATCGGGTGTATTGTCACTTCATCATCTTTTTTGAGCATTACCCCGCTTTTGTCAGCCCGATCTCCGTTTACCTCGACCCGACCCATATCTATCCTTTTTTGGATTTGGTTGCGTGAAGTATTTATCCTCTCTACTAAAAATAAATCTAATCTTTTATCTTCGTCTTCTGCCTCTACGGTCCAGCTTTTGGGTTGTTCTATCATTAATTTATTTTAAGTTAAGCTAGTTTTATATTAAAAGAGAAAACAGCTAAAAGCAAAATAACCGAGAGGTGTTAAATAAATTAAAGATACCGGTAAAACGGTATCTTTAGTTTACAGAGCATAGGCCTCTGATAGTTTAGGTTTGTCATTGCCGAACCTATGTATGGCAGTAACACTCCTTATATAATTAAGACCATTTTTCGAGTTTGTTTTTCAGTTGTTCAATGGTATTCGCCGAAACACTATCTAGTCTTGTTTGGTTGAGTTTTTCTTCCCAAGTCTTTAGTTCTACACTATATTCTTTAATCTTCCCTAGAGTTCTCAGGTTTATCCTGTGTCTAAACAGTAGGTATGTCTTTATAGTTGCACCAGTTTCTGATAGTTCTTCTTTTTTTGGTTTACTTATTGCTGTCTTAACCTCTCCGTTGAACCAATTAGTCACTTTTTTGAAAGAGAAGATAGTGTGCTGAAACAAGCTCTCTACTTCCTGTATGTTTGCCATTGTGGACCTCTTCCTTGAGAAAAATGAACGACTCAGCCTGAATAATGTTAGGCTTTTTTCTGCTTGTTGTCAAGGGTGAAAAGCCCGAGCCAACCTCAATACCAATCGCAACACTTGTATTAAATAAAAGTTTGAAGATTGCCACTAGGGCTTAAAAACATTTACCTAAATTAAAACAAAAAAAAGACCAGTACACCCTAGTGGAGCAAATTCAAACTAGAATAAAGAGTGAAGAAACATTTTCGTTATATTGATATAAGGAATGGATATGTTGTAATTTTGTTGATTTTATGACATACTGATTAAAACATACCATAAATTGTTAGATTTTAATTTACACATTTATGCCAGATTTTAATCGTAAAAAACCATATACTCCGCAACTACCTGAGGGTAGTAGAATTGAGAAAATTGACCTTGAATATAAAGATGAATTAAAGGAAGCTAGAGTTTCTTTAGCTGAATTAAAAGCTTTTGGTTTTTCTATGCCCAATCCATTGTTACTTTTGAATCCTGTTGTTCTTCGTGAATCTTTAGCTAGTTCAGAAATAGAAAATATTCATACAACTTTGGAAGATGTACTGCAAAACCAAATTTTTCCAGAAAGGGAGCGTAACGATCAGGATAAAAAGGTTTTAAGACATAGAGATGCGATGATTTGGGGGTATAGAAAAGTAAAGGAAGATAACTTACCAGTATCCACTCGCCTTTGTATTGGATTACATAATAAATTAATGCCGAATTATCCTAGACAATTTAGAGATCAGCAAAATAAAATCAAAAATGAAACTACAGGAGATGTTATATATACCCCACCAATTGCAAGCAAAGTCCCTGATCTTATTAGTGAATGGGAGAAATTTGTAAATAAAAATGAAGATGTTGACCCTTTATTGAAAACTATATTGTCTCACTATTATTTTGAAGCAATTCACCCATTTTCTGACGGCAATGGTCGCACTGGACGGGTTTTAATGGTTCTTCAGCTTATTCAAGATGATCTTTTAATTTGGCCAGTTTTATATATTAGTGGCTATATTAGTAGAAATAAGGCTGACTACCTAAAGCTTCTTAGAAATATTACGGAAAAAGATAATTGGGAGGATTATGTTGGATTTATGCTTAAAGGTTTTAAGAAACAAGCGGAGGAAACAAATGAAATGCTGTTTTCTATTATGGATTTATTTGAAATTACGAAAGAGGTAGTAAAAAATGAAAAGAGTAGTATATACTCTGCTGACTTAGTTCAGTGTTTATTTAGTAACCCTTATATTACTTCTACGAAATTAGCTGAAAAGTTAGATATTCACAGAAATACAGCAATGAGATATTTAAAAGAGTTAAAAAAAATAGGTCTACTAAAAGGGGAAAAAATAGGAAAATACCGTATATTTATGAACCATAAGTTGGTTAACTTAATGCAAAGTGATGATTAAGGTATATGTTGCATTTTTTTCATATTTTCAACATACTGGAGAATACATCTTATAAAATGTTGCATATCAAATTTAAACTAAATTAAGACAAAAATAGAATCGTACACAACCCGAGAGGGTTCGAACCACCTTTACAATTTAACCAAGAAGCTATGGAATAAGCTAAAAAATCATCCCGGATTTAGCTCTATGAACTCACCAGATGAATTA
>JBDGRJ010000058.1:0-1861 GCA_042218115.1 Minisyncoccia bacterium
TAGCGGTTGAGCGTTCGAAGCCGTAGTTTTGTAGTATTTGTATTATTGTGTTCATTTTTTTGTTTTGTAACTAGAATTTGATTTGCTTGTAACTATTTATAGTTCTCCACTTAATCATTTACTGTATCTAATCTCAGTTTTAGTAAAAAGATTAGGTCTTCTTTTAGCTTTTCCTTTGCCCAGTCCTTTTGGCTGCGATCTAAAAGCTCACCCAGACCGGATAAGATTCTGTTTTCTGGAATATCTTTCACCAATGCAATACATTCGTTTAAAAAATCTTCAAAAGACAGACCGGTTCTATTTTCTATAATCTTTGTATTTATATCCCACTGGTTGTCTAAAAAATACCATACATCAAATACATCTCTTGAGGTTTTGTCTATTCTTTCATACATCGCAACCATCTTGTGAGCTGCCATATCTTGCTTTGTCATTACTTTCATCGATACACCCAAGTAATTTTTAATTTCATAACTTGAGTCAAATTTTCTTAGGTTAATCTCAACCTTGATATTACGCATTTGTTCGCTATAGGAGACTATGAAAAATAAAGTGCTCCTTTTTTGTTCTTGTTCTTTAATTTTTCCGTGCTGGTTGACTATTTTTTTAATTTGTGCAAAAGTGTTTTTCTTTTTGCCTTGTTTAAGTAAATCAAAATCCAAATCCACTGAAAATCGGGGCAAATCATAGAAAATAAATGCAGCTGTTCCCCCCTTAAAACCCAATACGGGCGCTAATTCATTATTGTTATATATGTCTTTTAATATATTCAAAAGAATATTTTTATGTTTTTTTTGGTCTAACAAGGGCATAATCTAATTTTTCGTATTATGTTTATTAACTTGCTTGTGTTGAGCTTGATCCTGATTAAATTCTTGATAGTATTCTTTTGTTTTTTCTTTCACCCAATCGTGATCTTCATATACATCTAAAAGCTTGAAGACTTTATCCCAATCTAGAGGAGAAAGATTATCAAAGTAGTACTTTTTATTTAAATAGATGGTATCCAAAAAAGCTCTTTCAGTGGATGCGACCCAATAATTATCCAGTTTTTTAACGCCCTTTTTATTTGTAAGAATAGTATCTTTAATTTTCCTGAAATTATAAGTCTGTTCGTCCACCGTAATTTCTCGAGTTAGATAAGAGATTACGAAGATTTGGCTGTAAAACTGGAAAATAAGGCCAGAACTAGCTAAAACTGTCTCTAAGCTTATATATGCAGGTGTATATATCTTAGTTGCCAACTCATATTCAGCGTAATCTTTATCTTTAGTATATATTCCTCTTCTAGGTGAGTATAGCTTACCTTCCTTTTTATAGCGGTATAATCTCTTTTTGACCTTTTCGCTATCCGGCTCACCCCATATCATCGCTGCTTCTTGAAGGGTAAAGACGGTTTGGTCCGATTTATATAATTGTGATAAATAATTTTTTTGCATTTATAAACTGTAAATACTAATTTTTATGTACTTATAGTTTATAATAAAGCAAAAGTACAGTCAAATCCAAAAAATCGTACAAATATTTTTTTGTTTGTTGAGTCCTTTATTTTTTGAGCATCGGGATCTACTTATTGCTAGAGTTCTTGAGTTTTTGTTCAACAGAAAAAATGTCTTGAGCTTCTGATGGTATATATAAATTGGCGCTAGTACTGGCAAAAGTTTTTGTAAATACTCTTAAGTGTTACTTGGTTAAAATAAACAATTTTTGCTTATATTTAGTAAAATAATATAATCTTTAAATTTATTTGTCAAATTTATATTTCACAATTCTTTATATTTAACTTTTACTAAATTTAGTAAAAACTATTTTTAAAATCACTAAACTTAACATCTAGACTTGACAAATACTCTCAGACACG
>JBDGRJ010000059.1:0-3997 GCA_042218115.1 Minisyncoccia bacterium
TTTTGTAGTGTTAATCAATGGCCCGTCTTTGTCAGTAAAGTGCTCAAGTCTCGCAGGCGCGGGCCAAGTGAAGTTTTTAGAAAAGTAATAATATAGGTGGAGGGTTACCTCTGAGTTGAAGCCTTGAGCTTGTCTCACCAGCGAAACTCAGAGGTAATACGAACCTGAAATTATTCCAACTCCGGCTCAAAATCTTCCAGCTTGTTAATCACATCCAACTCTTCAATCTTGTTTAGAGCCTTGGCTTCTATCTGTCTGATACGCTCTCGGGTCACATCAAATTGTTGACCTACCTGCTCAAGAGTGTGAGTCACACCATCATCGAGTCCAAACCTCATCTCTAGGATCTTCCTTTCTCGGCCCGAAAGCTGCTCTACAGCTTCTTCGATATAATCTTCCAGAAGTCCTAAACTGGCCTCATCTTCAGGGTTGATAGTTTCCTCATCTTCGATAAAGTCGGACAGTTCTGAGTCATCTTCACTGTCACCTACAGAGGTCTGAAGCGAGATGGTGTCTTGGGATATTTTCATAATATGCTTGACCTTATCAACATCCACCTCCATCTCGGCCGCGATTTCTTCTGCGGTCGGGTCTCGACCCAGATCCTGAAGTAATCTACGAGATTTCTTAATAAATCTATTTATAGTCTCCACCATATGTACCGGGATCCTGATAGTTCTGGACTGATCAGCTAAAGCTCGGGTAACGGCTTGGCGGATCCACCAGGTGGCGTAAGTAGAAAACTTGTACCCCTTTCGATAGTCGAACTTTTTAACAGCTTTAAATAATCCTATGTTCCCTTCTTGTATCAAATCAAGCAAAGTTAAATGTTTGCCGACGTATTTTTTAGCTATAGAGACTACTAATCTTAAATTTGCTTTGATCATATGACGTTCTGCTTCTTTGTCACCCTTTTCTATCCTTTTGGCCAGCTCTACTTCTTCATCTGCACTGAGCAGAGGAATTTTACCGATCTCCCGTAGATACATCTGAATCGAGTCTCTACGAATACTACCCAGATCGAACTTTCCATGCTCGGTATCCGGCTGTTCTCCCTGGAACTCAGAAACCTTATCTTTACTTTCAGAATAATCTCCTAGGTAACCGCCGGTCTGAGACTCTTCGGCCGAAATTACGGAGACATCAGCCAGCTCAAACTCTTCTAAGGCATCTTCATAAACATCTATGTACTTCTCTAAGTAGGGAAAGACCTGCAACACTTCTTTCTCTGTAACAAAGCCCCTAGCTCGGCCCTCATCTATCAACTCCTCGATCTCTTCTTCTGTCGGTGGAGCTACCTCTTTGATCTCATCCAACTTGTCAAAAAATATATCCACCATCTCATCCTTGAGGTTGTTCATACTCAGCTCAATATCGTACTCCTCTTGAGCATACTCTTTAATCTCCTCTTTTGTCATTTGTTTTATTCCTTCTTTGGTCTCTTCTTGAATTTTCTTCTTGATCGACTTCTCTTCTTCTTCTTTGAAGATCGGACCTTCTTCTAATAGACGCTCTAGCTCCTCAAAAAACTCATCTATCATTTCACGCTTCAGATCATCCGTGCTTAACTCTATTCCATACTCTTCTTCAGCATAATTTTGAATCTCATCTTTAGTCATTCTTTTGATCCTCTTTCTGGACTCATTCTCAATTTTTTCTTTCAACTTTTCCTGTCTTCTTCTCTGTCGGTCTTTAGCTTCTTCCAGCTCATTCTCCAGCTCATTAAACAACTGCTCAATCATTTCTTTTTTCAGATCATTAGTGCTTAGCTCAATATCATACTCCTCCTGTGCATATTCTTGTATCTCTTCTTTAGTTTTTCTTTTAACACGTTTGCGTGTTTCGTTTTCAATTTTATGGATGAGCTTTGCGTCCTTTTCCCTAGGTTCCATAAAGTTTTTGGTTATTTAGTAAGAGAATTAAATCTTTGTAGTAATTGTTCTAATTTTTCTTCGTCTCCTGACTCTTCAGCCTGTTTTATTTTTCTCTCCAGCCTTTTTCTCTCGTACTTAATCCATTCTTTTTTTAACTCTCTGGTTATTGGTTTGATTTTTTGTTTAACATCTGCTTGTTCTAGATCCGGAAAATCTTTCTGTGAATTCATAATCAAAAAATCTATCGGGTTTTGACCTTCTTGCGAGGAAAATTTCTCCCTCAGCTGATCTGTACTGAGATCTTCCCTCTGAAGAGTTTTATATATTTGAAACAACTCATGGTTACGCTCACCCTTAGCCTCAAAAGGAAACCTGATCTCAGCCTCGGGAAAGCGTAATAGTAAACCTAAAAAATTCTCCATCAGCTTTACTAACCTGCTTTTTTTCTTACTCTTGGTTTTTCTCTTCTCAGACTCCTTGCTATCATTTTTATCTTTATTTGTTTGATTATCTTTAAATCTCTGCATATCGTCTCGAAGCACACTGGTCTCTACCCCAAGTCTGTCCGATAATTGCTGAAGCCAGTGGTCCCTCTCAACAGCATAAGATATGCTTGCAATCTCGGGTAACAGCTGATCTACTACCTGCTGCTTTTGTTTGGGGTCATTTAAATCAGCACCCTCAAAGGCATTTTCAAAATACCAGCTCATTATATCCTGAGCTTCTTCCACTGCCTGAAACCACGCATCCGGATCATTTTTCAAACATTCGTCAGGATCCTCTCCCGCCTCTTCTGGTATCTCAATAATATTTACATGCATTCCTTGCTTCATAGCCATCCTGATTCCACGTTTAGCTGCTTTTACCCCAGCCTCATCAGTATCGAATGCTATACTCAAATTATCAGTGTAGCGAGTGAGTAGATCTATCTGGGCCTCATTGAGAGATGTGCCACTTACTGCAACCACATTCTCCATACCGGCCTGATGGCAGGCAATCACATCCATCTGACCTTCTACTAATATTACCTGGTCTTTTTTTCTGATCTCCTGCTTAGCTTTATACAGACCAAAAACTATCTCGGACTTATCGTAGATGGGTGTATCGGGGGTGTTGATATATTTTCCACCCACATAATCATCTTCCTTTATGGTTCTGCCGGTAAAACCTACAGTAGTGCCGTGGACATTACGGATAGGAAACATGATGCGACCGCGAAATCTGTCATAGTAGCCTTTGCCTGTTTGTTTATCAGAGTTCTCGGACTTTTTTTTCGTTATCCCGGCCTGGACCAGATCTTCGATAGCATAACCCTCTTTGAGCATATATTGAGTCAAAAGCTCCCACTGATCGGGAACAAAACCGATTTGCCAGTAATCAATAGTCTCTTTTTTGAGCCCCCTCTCTTTTAGGTAATCACGAGCCGGCTGAGCTGATTCCATTTGCAATAAAAAATTATGATAAAACTTGGCCGCCTCTTCATTTATATCTCTGAGCCTATTTTTTAGGTTCTGCTGAGTCTTATTTTGAAAATCATCAGATAGCTCAACACCGGCTCTTTCAGCTAAAAACTGAAGTGCCTCTACAAAATCCATATCCTCCATCTCTTGAATGAAAGTAAAGATGTCACCACCTCGACCACAGCCAAAACAGTGCCACATCTGCCGCTCCCTATTTACCATAAAAGAAGGAGTATTTTCATTGTGAAGAGGACACAGAGCTTTATGATTCTTTCCAGCTGGTTTTAAATCGACATACTCCGAGATAAAATTGACTATGTCGATTTTATTTTTGATACGTTCAGTATCTTCAGCCATAGAGGCTATAAATACGTATAGGACTCCCGATTATACTCTTGGGGAGTACTTAAGTTGAATTTAAATTTGCAAGGTGATTATAAAATAAATCGTAATATAAATCAAATCCCGCTTGAGACTGCCAGAAATGTATCATCGGTCCGTAACTATTCTGACCCTCGCTGATGAGACAAACTCAATACTTCGAGTCAGAATAGTTTCTGCACCCTTAACATCATCTTTTAAGTGGTGCCTCTTTATACCTAAATTTAACCGTAATTCTTTTCTAAATATTCCACTATATCATCAGACTCATACATCATGGTT
>JBDGRJ010000006.1:0-6220 GCA_042218115.1 Minisyncoccia bacterium
TGTACTCATCGTTATCAACTTGCTCCATCTTATCGATCTTGCCTCTCAGGTGAGCCTGATCCAGCTTTACACCTTGATTGCGAAAGCTGAACTCAATAATATGATCCGGATCGAACTCATCCTTTTTTTGCTTGTAATAAACACTCAAAGAATCTCTGCCTTTTTTTAGTAAATCTTCAAAATCGTCTTTTACCAGCTCTTCTTTGTTTAGCTCTTGTTCAAATAACTCTAGCAGCCGTTTTTGATCAGGGAGCTGCCCCTTCTTTTTATACTCAAGATAGAAACCCTCTAGAGCTGAGTGCATAGCTGATCCGAATTTTGCCGGTTTTGGTTTCGGCTGAGGGAAACGCAGTAAATTTTTCTCCAAAAACTCCTTTGGTCCGCCCTCCGCTACATTTAAAAAATTATTGAAGTGAGTAACACTCAGCTTGTAATTTTCTAAAATCGGCTCAAGTACCGCTCGCTCCTGTTCATCCAGCTGAATATTGGACTCGGTACCTACCTGCCGCCCCAATACTTCCTTTGTCCGGGGAAGATCTTGTTTTAATTTTTCTTGGCTAGCTTCAATCTCAGCAGGATCTTTCGGCTCACCTTTGTCCGCCTTTTTCCCGTCTTCTTCGAAAAATCTTAGCCGTGGGGATTCTTTGCCGTTATCCTTGTACTTATAGTAAGTCATATATACATTCTCTTTAGCTCTGGTCAAAGCTACATAGAACAAACGCAGCCGATCATCGATAGTATCCGAACCGGGATCGATCGGCAAATTCTTTGGCAAAGGCAGAGCTGAGCTCCAGCCCGATCCGACCCACTCTTTGTCCTGACAACTCACTACAAATACAGTATCAAACTCCATGCCTTTGGATTTGTGAGCGCTCAATACATTCACCGCTTCCTCTGCGGTAGAGTAGGGACTGTTGTCCGTCAGCTCTATATTATTCTTTTGATGTAAGTCTACATACTCGATCACATCGGAAATTTTTAATGTCTGCTCCTGCTTGTACTCCCGAACCCCATCGACGAAAGTCTTTAGGTTGGAGAGCAGATTTACATACTGCTGCTTATTATCTTCAAACTTTTTATCAGAAAAATAATGCTCTTTAAATGGACTAACGAAGTTTTCATCTGAGCTTAAAGATATATCTTTAGTCCCGATAATATATGCAATTATATCTTCGGCCGGCTCTACTTTGGCTTTTTTACCCAGCTCTAAGAGAAAATGAGCTATGTCCCGAATCTTTTCCTTATCGCTGTTCACCATAACATCGACCCACAGCTTCCACTCATCTCCAGAAGAAACTGCTCTGGCCTCGGTTGATATCTCCCAGATATCGACCCGATCCAGTCCCCAAAACTCGTAGCTTAATATATCGGGCAAATACTCGTCCGCTTCGGTCTTATCTTTTCTAAACAGAGTATCTACAAAACGTAAAATAGTAACTATCTGCTGAATATGCTTTTGCTCAAACACATTCTGTCGCTTCTCATAAGAGACAGGAATTCCGTAAGATTGTAGGATAGGGACCAGACTCTGCAAGGTTTTGTGTCTGCGTGTAATGACCGCAATGTCATCAGGGTTCTCACCTTCTTCGATCCTGCCCTTGATCTCATTCGCGATCCAGTCGAACTCATGTAGCTGGGTTTTTTCTTGATGCATAAAAATACTCCCCTCTTCTCTGTCGGGATGAGCTGATATTAGCTCCTTATCGATCTCATCTATTTTTTCTTCCAGTCGCTTCTGACCGCTGGTGATAATATCGCGAGCCTGATCCAGTATCTCCTGACTAGAGCGGTAATTTTTATTTAAAGTTATGATCTCAGGCTCTACAAAGTTGTCCGAAAAATTTAGGATATTATCTATATTCGCCCCCTGAAACTTAAAAATCGACTGATCATCATCTCCGACCGCCATAATGTTTGGCCTGCCCTCGGTAATCTCCATATTTGATAGTGATCTGATCAGACGCATCTGTGCATCATTTGTATCCTGAAACTCATCTATTAGGGTATATAGATATTGTTCTTGCAGTTGGTAGCGTAAACTGGGCTCTTCCTCGAGAGTGTGAACGACATCCAAAATCATATCATCGAAGTCATACAAGTTCCTATCTTTGAGCTTTTGTTGATACAGCTCATATACATCAGCTAAAGCCTGTAGTCTGTCTGCGCGGGTATAGCTTTTTATTACATAATCTCCACTATTATCTTGTTCCAGATACTCATTCCTCCAGTTTGTCACCGGCTTGGTCGTGTCTTGTTGTTTAGCTTGCGTGTGAGCCTGAGATAAAGTTGATATTATCTTGCTTTTTAGCGGCTTCACCATAGGCACCTCAAGCTGCTTTTGATCTATCTGCTCGAGCTGGCTTAAAGCTTCAGGTATATCTTCGAGCTTACTTTTGCTCATTCTGCCTGCAAATAGATCGGTAAAGATCGGGTTTGCTTTGTCGGCAAACTGTTGATTGTGATCGAGCACCTGCCTAAGCTCTCCGGGGGTCAGACCAGCTTTTTTAAAGTTACTAATATGACTTAGAGCGGAAGACAAATAAACAAACTCTCCATCCGGGCGGACGGAATTGAGTGGGTTAGAGTGGCTCAAATCAGAGAATAAGTCCTCCAAAATCTCCGTCTGATCCACTTCATTAGCAGGAGTTCTGCGAGTGCCTTCATGAAAATATTCCGGGTTCTCCTGGATAATCTCTGTACCGAAACTGTGAAAAGTATGAATCGCTACTCGATACGCATCTTCACCAATCAAATCAGCTAATCTCTGTCTCATATTTATCGCAGCAGACTCGGTAAAGGTTAGACATAAAATGGAGCTGGCAGGGGCGTCGGTTTTTTTGAGTATATTAGCCACCCGCATGCTCAATATCTCAGTCTTGCCCGATCCGGGCCCGGCTACCACTAATACCGGCCCTTCAATAGTATCTACTGCTTTTTTCTGTTTCTTGTTTAGTCGGTTGTAGTGTTTTTGAAAAGTTTTATTCATTTAGACTTTATTGCTTGTTGCAATTCTTGATCAAAAGTGATCACTTCATACTCTTCTGATAAATAAAATAGTACGTAGTCAGTGAAAGACAATTTCTCATTCTCAGATTTAAAAAAGAAATTAAACAAGCCTTGTAAAAAATTTTTATCAACTACAAACAAAGTAATGTTTTCATTTTTCAACACATAATCAATAAATTTCTCCGCCTTTTGTTTAGATTCTATTTGCAGCAAAATACTTACTGTCTCTTCTAACACATAATCCGGCAAAAGTATATGATAATTATGTCTCAACTTTTCAAATACTTCAAGAGATCTTCGGTGAAATCTATCTTTTTTACAAAGCCGAGCTATCCAAAGACTCGTGTCAAGAATTATTCTTTTTTCCATATAATTTTTCATCTATAGTTTGGCTTAAATCTTCTTCTTCCTCAAATTCCAAGTCTTCAATATCTTCTAGACAATATTTATTATTACCACTTCTTTCATCTAAATCTTTTCTCGGGTTACTCCTGGATTGAGGTTCTTCCTTTTTTTCTATAAATTCACTCTCTTGTTTGTTGCCATTTTGCCTTTTGTCTTCTTCATGGTAAGGATCAATATGAAACACCGGCTCGGAGTGTTTCATCACCAAAAAACTCTGACCATTCTTAGCTTTCTCGGTAATTTCTTTTAAGTTTTTGTACACCTCTTGTATGCTAATTATTTTTTCTTCCATACTTAAAAATTAAATATAACTTTAATTCAAGTTTAACATAAGTTTAACTTTTATACAACTAACTCTAGTCCTATCCTTCATTTTTTATCTGTACATGTTTGTACAACCACAAAAATAGTAGTCTAGACAGACACTACTCTTATGTCTAATTTCAGCTCAAATCTACTTAATTTGACATCCGAATATATTTGACATTTCACCTCTCAACTCTCTCAATTTCATCATTTATCATAACCAAGACCTCTTGTTTAGAGCTTTTTTAACCCGCTTGAACTTATCATAGTCTAATAGCACATTCAGATCTTGATTGATTATAGTTGGGGTTATATTTGTGTCAATAAACTGTCTAAGTTCAGAAAGATAGGCCTCAACTTCACAATCCCTTCTTTCCTCAACAACTTTCTTATTATAATCATAACCATTTCCAAAAACCTGGAGACAGATAAATACAACAGAAGATGTGGCGCACATCCACGAATCACGGCTTTCAAAAAATTTGACCTCGACCTTACGGTCGAGGCAGTTCACTCGTCTTGTAGTCGATAGTGATAAAACCAACACCTTCTCAAAAGGGGCTCATAAGAGTCGAAAAGATAATCGAGCGCTTGATCTTCTGCGCATCAACTGTTAGACAAGCCACTGAAGTCAATTGAGATGTCTATTCTCTACCATAATCATCATCGTAGCGGATAATATCATCTTCTTTTAGGTAATCACCTTGTTGAACCTCAATAAAAACACCCGTATCTTCCGATATACACTTAGGTCTATGCTTTTGCATCGGCTCAATCTGAATGCAGTCTCCGGGGGTATAAGTTTCAACACTCTTGCCTAACTGAATCTTAAATACACCCTCTACAATAATCCAAAACTCTTTTCTGTGCTCATGTGCTTGCAGACTAGGTCTTTCTCCGGGATCAATCTCGATCCTTTTTGCTTGAAACCCATCACCTTGATCCAAAATCTTGTATCTGCCCCATGGCTTATCATCATTCTCAAACCCCACTTCTTCGCTAAACTCGGTACCCATAAGTAGTATCTACTCTAGACAAGGCTGAAGCTTTTTTAGATCTTCCTGAGAAAATTGTTGCTTTGAAATCATATTCATCATCTCAGCTGTGCCCAGCTCCTGCTTTACGCACCTCTTGAACTCTTCAGGATTTTGTTGAATTTTCTGCATTACTCCCGAGTTTTTCAAGGCCTCTTTTTGAGAATCAGAGATCGGAAGATCTTCGACACTTTGAATCTCACCCGAACTTGCCTTTTGAAAAGTCTCAAAATAATCCTGAACTCCAAACATATTTGAGTACCAAACATAGGCCACACCTCCGATCAAGGCCAAAATGATTACTATCACAAACAGAGCAATACCGCCACAACCAGCCACGGCACAGGTAGCTGCATCGCTATTTCCACTGTTGTTGGACTGACTGTTTGTATTTTGACTTGGATTTGATTGTTGCTGGTTCTGAGAACCCGGCTTTTGCTGATTTTGTGGGTTTGCTGGTTTATCTGGTGACATAATCTATCTTATTAGAGTTGATTTTCAGCTATATCTCCTATAACCGGCAACTTGAATCTCTCCCCTTTGTAAGCTTTGAAGATCAAAAACAGAATCACTACTATTATGACCGGTGTTGTAAGGATGCTGATAAAAATACCGATAATTGGGATGAATCCCAGAATGTAGAAGATAATGTACAGAGACAAAGAGGTGATGATAGATTGAATGGCGTGAAACTTTACAAAATTACTATCCTCCTCTATCAGAAGAAATATTATACCTGTAATAAAACCGAAAGCATAAGCTAGAGCACCTGCTACATTCTCATCAAGTCCTGTACTGCTTCCGGAACTACCTTGGCTTGCCGGTGCCTGATTTTGCTGCTGAGCCTGGTTTGGTTGATTTCCACCCTGTTGTTGCGCTCCACCTTGATTTTGAGTCTGAGCTTGCTGTCCGCCTTGTTGTGTCTGTCCTCCTTGCACTTGTTGAGGCTGAGCTTGCCCCTGTCCGTCTCCTGCTTGAGACGGCTGTCCTTCTTGGGGTTGTTGCTGTCCTCCGCCTTGACCTGATTGTTGTTGGTCTGGCATAAGAAGTTATTAAGTATTACTTGCTTTAGTTTAACAATTGCGGAGTTTATTTACAAATTTTGTTACTGAGGCCGTTGAAAAACTTTAGCGGGATTCGGTAATGGGTTCTGCATCTATTTTGTATTTTTTCAACGGTCTCGTTACCTCTTTATGGTTAAATAATTAAAAGTTTTTTGGGTTCGAACATTTCCCGAGTCTCGCTGGTGAGCCAAGCTCAAGACTTCAACTCGGGTGGGTGTCCTGCACCCTAACTTTATTTAATAATTTTGTTTAATCAGGGAAGTTTTTGGTATCATCTTAATATAGAAAATTTTAAAATAGATTTACAAAGCACTAATATTACAATAAATAAATGAAAAACAAAGAGGTAACTACAATCTTACATGAAATAGCTGATTTACTCGAGATGAAAGATGTCGAGTGGAA
>JBDGRJ010000060.1:0-15448 GCA_042218115.1 Minisyncoccia bacterium
TAATAAAACTTCAAAATATAGTAGTATTAGTAATGTTTAGTTGGGGACTTTACTTGTGGACCGAGCGGGATTTGAACCCGCGACCTCCTCGCTGCCAGCGAGGCGCTCTACCGCTGAGCCACCGGCCCAAGACGGTGATTAATTATATACAAATTAGCAAATAAATACAAAAACCACCTTGGTAAAGTGAAAAACCCCGACACACTCACTGCACCGCGGTACTTACTTTATATCACAAAAAATAAGGAAAAGTCAAATTTTTCCTGCAACTAGAAAACATTACCAACCCAGGTATTTCTTTTTATCATAAAACCACTTGAAGGTACCAATGAGGGGGCTTCTATGCCCTTGGTGTTTTTTGTATCCGTAAACACTAAAGATTAAAATCAGAAGTGGTATGGATAAGATCAGAATTAAGATCGGGGCTATGATATATAATAGGGGCCTCAGAGTTTCAAATATGTTAAACCCCTTTTTATTTTCTACTTGCTTAAAGTTGCTGTTTTGGACCTCTCTTTCATCTACTACCTCTTGTTTCGGTTTTTCACTCATAGATTGTCTTACTTATTTTTACTCCTCGTCTTCAAAGTCCTCTTCTCTATATTCTTTGTCTTCATACTCATCTTGACCGCTGGCTTCAAACCTCTCCTCGTCATCTTCCTGGTAGCTTTTAGTTTCTCTGATCTCCTCTCTGTCCACGCTGTTTAGCTGATCTTTGTACTCCTTAAGCTCTACCGTCATATGATCCCGAACCTTGTCTATCGCCTTGTATAGATCCGTAGTCTCTTTTTTTACTCGGATCATATCTCCGGGTACATGCAGCTTGGCCTTGGCGTAATATACATCGCCTTTTTGATGGTGGTCCGTAGTTCTGCCGACATCGACATCGGCTTGTTGAATATTATCGAAATATTTTTGCAAACCTTCAATCTTATCGTGAGCATAGTTTCTGAGTGCATCGGTAGACTCTACATCTGTAAATTGAATATTTATGACCATATTGAGATTATTAATAATTATCAAAAGCCGAGAGTATGAACTTTGCGTTTCAGCTCTACTCCATATTTATCATACACCTTGTGTTCCATTTTTTCAATAGTTTTGATAATGGCATCAGCCGATGCATTGTCCTCGTTTATAATAAAATTTGGATTATTTTCATAAAAACTTACACCATAATCACACGCTTCTAGATCCATCTGATCAAATAACCACTTAGGTTTAGCTTCACCGTGGTTCTTTATTTTCTCTTGTTTGCCTTCGTCAAACCAACCCAGATCCAGATCATCCATTTTCAAATGACGAAACACAGGACCGACAGACGGCTGAAAATTAGGTAGATTCTTATTTTTGTGATTTATATACTCCATAGACTGTTCACTATCGGCTGTCTCATCTTTCAGCTTAAAAACAGCCCGAGTAATTATCATACCCGGAGCATGAAACACACTTTCATCCACTCCAAACTCACAGTTTTTACAGCTGTAGCTAAATACCTCTCCATCCTTGTAAGCCTCAACCTCGGATAAAACCAGCTCAAATCTTTTGTCTTTCACCTTCTCGTTGTGATAAATGTTGCCACCGACACTACCGACTGCTCCTACCCCCCACTCGAACCCGGATAGGTTATTAAACATCGCATGCTGGGAAGCTTTGGTAATATCCAGCCCGGAATCCACATGGAGTTTATTGCCTTCTACCTTTTTATCCTCGGTCTTGTTTATTATCCCGACCCCCTCGAAGCCGGACTCGGATATGAGTGTGTTACCTCCATGACCCAATACAAAATACTCTATACCCGAACTATCCAGCTCTCTAAGTAAGCTGATCAGATCCTCCCTATCATCTACGAAAACCAGGTATTTTACCGGACCCCCCGCTTGGATAGTTAAATGACGCTTCATCATCTCATCACATCTTACTTTACCGTATTTGTTTATCTTTTGGTAAATTGAGTCCATTGCGAAAAGATAATTTTTGTGTTAAAATCAGCATATAGTGATACTATGCTTGATATTAGAAAAAAAATCAACCAAAACAATATAGTTTTCATAGCTCGTGATATTGAGAAAGCACTGGGTAAAAATCCTAAAGGTAGCTACTACATAATTACGAACAACACTCAGTATGCTAGTGAGCAATCTGGCAATACTTTTTTAATTGATGAGGATGATATTTTAGACACCCGGAACCTACTCAAACACGAAAAAACAAAAAAAGTAATATCTAACCTACAAGAGCCCAAACTCGTGGTCTTTAAAAACACAAAACAAATCCAAAGAATATGCGATCAAGAAGACTGGGAGCTGCTAAACCCCTCTGCTGAGATCATAAATGAAGTGGAACAAAAGATATCTCAAGTAGAATGGCTGGAGAGTCTGACTGAGCTTATGCCTGATTTTGAAGTTAAAACATGCAAAGAGATAGAATTTAGCGGCACTCCTTTTATCTTACAGTTCAACCGCGCCCATACCGGCAGCGGCACCCATCTGATCAACGATAAGGATCAACTTCAAAGAATTAAAGAAAAATATCCGGACCGACCAGCTAAAATAAGTGAATACTTAGAAGGTGATATGTTTACACTAAACTGCGTAGTAGGGTCAAGAAATACTCTCAGCTCATCAATAAGCTATCAAATTACAGGAGTGGAGCCGTTTACTGACAACCGGTTTGCCACCGTGGGTAACGACTGGAGTATAGCCGAGCAGACACTGACACAAGAGCAAAAAGAGAAAATAAAAAAAATAGGAGCTGAGATAGGAGACAAGTTAAGACAAGATCGATTTCGTGGACTTTTCGGGATAGATGTAATCAAGACTAAAGAAGGCAAAATCAAGCTTATAGAAATCAATGCTAGACAGCCAGCCTCGACTACGTTTGAGTCTCAACTGCAGAAAAAAGAAGGGCTGAATGATAAGATTACCACCTTTGAGGCCCACTTGGCAGCTATGCTGGAGCTAGAGCTTAACAGGGAGATTAAAAATATTAATAACGGATCTCAAATAATCTATAGAAATAAAACAAAAAATAAAATAGACCCGGACAAGATGAAGGATGAACTGGAAGAGTGTGGATACAAGGTGATCAAGTATAACAATAAAAAACCGGGCTCGGAGTTGCTGAGGATAATGAGTACAAGTAATATAGTCGAAGAGATTAAAGATAATAAAATTACCACTGACATCTATGAAAAAATCACTAAGTAAACCGGCACAAAAAATAATAGACCAATACTTAAACTTAGAGATAGTAGGTACTCAAATATCCTGCCCGTACTTTAATAACCGCAAACAAAAAGTAAGAAACGGACTAAAAGTAGAGGTAGGCAAGGGTTCACCTAAGCAAATAACAGAAGAGACCAAAAGGATAGCCAAAAAGAAAAACATAAACTTAAAGCAACTAAACGCAGAAGAGCTAAGAAAGCTGCTAATAGACAACAACATCGGTATCGACTGTTCAGGCTTAGCTTATTACATACTGAACGCTGAGGTAAAAAAAAGAAAAGAAATCAGCTTACAAAAACAACTGGATTTTTCTAACAAAGGACTCATCAGACGTGTAATAGCAAAACTAAGAACAGTAGAAAATATCGGTGTAGATCTGCTAGCACATAGGTCAAACAGTGAGCAAATCGATACCGCCCAAGTGCAGCCAGGTGATATAATAGCAATAGAAAATTACGGACCACAACAAAAAAAGAGTCATATTGCAGTGATTCACTCAGTAGAATATGCAGATAATCAACCTCGGGAACTTGGGCTCATCCATTCTTTTGAGTGGAGCAGTGATGGTGAGTACGGAGGTGGTGTCAGAAAGTGGAAAATAAATATAGATAATATCTCTAATGGAATACTGCAACAAACCTGGATTGAGAAAGGAGAAAAAAATGAGAACAATGAAACTTACATATCGGCCCAAGACGCCGTTGATCTGAGTTTGAGGCGTTTATTAGCTCTTAGTTAATAAAGCTTGGTTGTAAATAACCTACAAAAACTGCTATAATTTCGAACATGATTTTACCAGTAGATTCAATACAACTACTACAACAAATTACCGGCTTTGCTTTATTTGCTTGTGTGGTATCTTTTCTGTGGGCCCCCTTGCTGATTAAGTTTTTAAATAAATATAACATAACCCGCAGAGGTGAGTTCGATGCTACTTTTTCCATTGGCGGAAGGGAAAATAAAAAAGGTGTACCGATAATGGGTGGGTTGCTCGTGATAGTGACAGTAGCAATGATCACATTTTACTTTAACTGGGTTAGAAAGTTCACCTGGGTCCCGATAGGAGTAATGCTGTTTTCTGCCGGGCTGGGGGCAGTGGACGATCTACTGAACATCTTCAAAGAAAAAAGAAGAAGGTCCAGAAAGCTTAGCCATGTCTTAAAACTTATACGAGTACATAAATACTGGCGAACTCGCTTGTGGTATATCATCACCCTCCCTTGGACCATCTTCAAAAGAACATCTCTGTGGCTCGGCTCACATCCGGGACGAGGCCTGCACGTACACGAGAGGCTGATCTCTCAGTTTATAGCCGGTTCTGTCACTGCGTGGTGGATATATTTCAAGCTGGGACAGAACTGGCAAGAGGTGTTTATCCCTTTTGACGGGTTCATCGATATCGGCTGGGGCATCATTCCCTTGATTATATTTTTCGTGATGGCTACCGCCAATGCAGTAAACGTTGCAGATGGTATGGACGGTCTCGCCGGAGGTGCTCTAATTATTACTTTCTCTGCTCTATCTCTGTTGGGATGGATGGAAGGGCTCGAGGAGATAGCAATATTAAACGCCACCACGGTCGGAGCACTGATAACCTACACTTACTTCAACATTAAACCAGCTAAATTCCAGATGGGAGATGTAGGGTCGCTTGGTCTGGGTGCTCTGCTGGCAATAAATGCAATCGTAATTAAAAAGATGTTGCTGCTGCCCATACTGGGTTTTATTTTTTATGTAGAACTACTGTCAGTAATTATACAGATTATATCCCGACACCTGGCCGGCAAAAGAATCTTCAAAATGGCACCGCTTCACCACCACTTTGAACTTAAAGGATGGAGTGAAGGTAAGACGGTCATGAGATTCTGGATCATGCACGGCTTCTTTGTTCTCTTAGCTATCTGGATCGCTTTGTTTTAATTTTTCTGAATCTGTGTCTGGTAAGTTCGAACTATTATTATCTGCTCCGGTGAGTCAAGCTCAATGTCGCAGATAATAATAGTTCTGCACTTCAGACTAGGTGCAGAAGTCATCCTGAATCGAAGCCTTGAGCTTGTCTCACCAGCGAGATTCAGGATGGCTTCGAACCGGTCAAGACACAGATTCAGAAAAATTAAAAATTATGAGCACAGATAAACACAACTACTTAAGGTGGGACAGAAAGAAAATAGAAGATAAAAGTGACAGCAATATAGAGCAAATGTACGACCAGGGGTATGTATTTACACGCCTTGGAAACGGCACCATGGATCAGACCAGAAGTTTAAGAGTTGATATAGATAAGTTCACTCTAAGTAGTGAAAACAAAAGAGTTTTAAGAAAGACTGAAAATATTAGCTTTAGAAAAGAGATTTTGCCCTACTCCGACTACCACTGGAGTATTCATAAAATGGGCAAAGAGTTTTATGATCAATTTGAAGAAGGTCTATTCAGCGCCAACAAGATCAAGGAGCTGATGACAAAACCGGACAAAAGTGATTTTAATATCGTTTTTATCTACTCTGATGATGGGCAGGATCTAGGATACTGTATCTCACTCGAGACAGGAAATATCATCCATTACTCCTACCCTTTTTATAACAGAGAACAAAGCCCAAACAACATGGGCATGGGAATGATGGTGAGGGCAATTATCTACAGCAAAGAAAGTAATAAAAATTACCTCTATCTCGGAGCCGCCCAGAGGCCGGGAGATACCTATAAGCTGCAATTTGAAGGCTTAGAATGGTTCACCGGTGATCGGTGGAGTAGTGACCTTGAACAACTCAAAGTTAAACTAAAAAATACTTGAAAATAGATAAATATCTCCAAAATGAAACAAAATAAACATATACACTTCATAGGAGTCTGTGGAGTAGCAATGAGTGCTCTAGCTTTAGCTTTTCATAAAAATGGTTGGAAAGTAACCGGAAGCGATAAGGGTTTCTATCCACCGGTCTCCACCAAGCTCAAAAACAGCGATATATTTTTCTATCCCGGTTGGCATCCAGATAAAATGACGAAGAATGGAGACCCGGACTTAATCGTGGTTGGCAATGTAGCCGGATCAAATAACCCGGAATGGAGCTACGCAAAAGAAAATAATATCGAATTTGTATCCTACCCCGAGCTGGTTTCGGATCATCTAATATGCGATCAATCTATCGTCTCCGCCGGCTCCTATGGAAAAACCACCACCTCTACTCTACTCGCCTGGATTCTCAAAGAAAATAACATACCTGCAAATTATTTGTACGGAGGCATCTCACAGCATGAAGATTTTCCGGCAGCTAATATCGATGATAATGCAGATTGGAGTATTACTGAAGGGGACGAGTACAAAACAGCTCGATGGGACGAAAGCCCTAAATTTAAATATTATGACCCCACTCACCTACTTTTAACCTCAATTGAATGGGACCATGCTGACATTTATCCGACTGAATCAGATTATCTAGATACTTTCGAATCCTTGATAAAATCGATACCTGATGGAGGGTACAGACTGATATCACAACAAGTCTTCAGCCGCATGAAAGATAGGCTGGACTTTAAACCTACAACCTATGGAAAACAGGCTGGTAATGATTTCTATTACAGTGACTTTCAACAAACTAAGTCCGGTATTTCTTTTGCTATCCATCACCAAGGTAGTAAGTTTCAGATAACCAACACTAATCTATTGGGAGAATATATGGCAGAAAACATCACCGCTTGTTTTGCAATGGCTTTACAGGTCGGTTTAGAGCCTATCCAGATAATCTCATCTATAAGCTCCTTTCGGGGTATCAAAAGAAGACTGCAAAGAAGATACAAGGGCGATGTGGATGTATATGACGATATTGCTCACTCACCGCAAAAAGCTAAATCAGTACTAGAGACGTTAGATAAAACTTATCAAAATAAGATAATAGCAGTTTTTGAGCCTAATACAGGCAACCGAAAGCAAAAAGCTATTCCAAGCTATAAAAATGCTTTTGATAAAGCAGATGAAGTTGTAATACCCCGTCTATCTAAAGTAAAAAAGAAAAAAGATGACCCAGACCCTCCATTCGACGGAGAAAAACTAAAAGAAGTAATTGAAAAAAGTCACACCAATGTAAAATACATTGATGATGATTTTGATCTAGTAGACCACCTAAACCAAACCTCAAGCCGAGGTGATGTAATCTTATTTTTAGGCTCTCACGGGTTTAGGAAGATGATCGAGATGACTGTAGATGCAATAAGTTAAGATTCAGCTTCATTGTTACTACCACCCCTCTCTTCATCACCTTGTTCAGGTTTTGATACTCCTAACTCCTCATCACTACTGTCATCTACTACCTGTGGCCCTGCTGGTGCCTCTCCAGAAATACCATCGTTATCTCCCCCATTTCCATCTCTAACCGATCTTTCGCCAGCAAGAGGTTCTCTATCATTTTCGCCCCTCCTTTCACTAGCTGGACTTGATTGACCGCTCTCTGTTGACATAAAATAAATTTAAAAAATAAGTGAATTATTTCCCTTCCTCCACAACCTCAACCTCCACTTCTCCATCATCGTCAATATAGCGTACTAGCAGGTTAATACCACAAATATTACACTCCACCACATCGTCTTCCCCAAGATCGGGATAATTTGATAGATCTACTTCGTTTTTACACTCTGGACAAATAAGCTGCATATATGTAAACTTTAATTGTTAAGCATTACTTATACTACCAGAATCTAATTTTTATTTAAAATGCTTACACCACAAAAAGAACGCCCTCAAATAGCAAACGAACTAGATGTAGACAATATTGTACTAAAAAGAGAGGATAAAAACCCATATGGGTCACACAAGGGCAGATCAATTCCGCTGATGATAGAGGAGTATCTTAAACAAGAAAAAGACAAATTTGTAATTTCCTCCTCAGGCAACGCGGCCTTAGCTGCTGTAAAAAAAGCTCAGGAATTGAGTGACAAAAATAAAGATATCGTACTAGAGGTTTTTGTAGGAAAAGATATTAATAAAAACAAGCTAAATCAAATCAAGCAAAACACAAGTGAAAAAATAACGATAAAACGGAAACAAAGACCAAAGCAAGCTGCTTTCCAAAAAGGTAAAAATCAGGAATGGGTATACCTAAGACAATCTACCGATGATTTAGCCTTAAAGGGCTACAAGCAGCTCGCCAAGGAGCTAGATAATATTGAGAACCTACAAGCCGTATTTATCCCAACCTCCTCCGGCACCACCGCTCAAGGTGTATTTGAAGGCTTCACAGAGGCTATAGATAAACCAAAAGAAGTCCCAGAGATTCATATAGCCCAAACCGAATACTGCCACCCAATAGCTGAAGAGTTTGATCAGGATTTTAAAAAACAAAAAAACACCTCAATCGCCTCTGCGATAGTGGATAAAGTAGCTCATAGAAAGAAAAAAGTAATAGAAGCTGTAAAAAGCAGCAGTGGATCAGGGTGGGTTCTGTCCGACAAACAAATCAAGCAAGCTAAAAATATGACAAAGGAAATAACCGGCTTAGATATATCTGCCAATAGTGCTCTATCTATAGCAGCAACTCAAAAAGCAAAAGAGAAAGATTGTAGCTGGAACGGCACAGTCTGTTGCTTGATATGTGGAGAATAATATTATCCCACGTTTAATATTGTCAATAAATTCATAGCCTCTTCTTTTTTCACCTGATCTCCTTCCAAATTGATGTATCTATTCGTAATAATTTCTAAATCTAGCTCTTGAGATAATTCTTTTATTTGTTGCTTATCAATACCCCAATAATGACGCTCTCCTATTATCTCTGAATTCTCATTCTTAAAAGGTACTATGTAATGATCTTGCTGTTCCGAATCTTGCTTGTAGTCTCCGCTCTCTACTTTATCCTTGAACCATCCGGAATTTGTATTCCAGTTCGTCATAATTATCTTACTGCCTTGCTTCACTGTTCTTTTCATCTCCGCTAAAGCTTTGAGTCTGCTCTCTCGATCAGGTAAATGATGAAATGTGGCTATACAAAACACAACATCTACTGAACTATCCTCCAGGGGCAGATTTAGCATGTCGGCAACTAAAAAACGAGCTTGTTCACATCTATCTTTAGCTATCTTGACCAGCTCTTCACTCTGATCAACTCCTATATAATCCACTTGATTTTTATCAAAAAGCTGATATAATCTTCCATTGCCACAGCCGAGATCCAATATGGTATCTCCTGCTTGAACATACTTTTTAAATGTTTTAAGAAATCCCCACAATTCTTGCCTATCTTGAGAAAACTCCTCAGCTATTTTATTGTAAACTCGCTTATTTTCTTCAATATAACTCATAATGACTGACTTTCCTGAACAAACACAAACCGACGAAGAGCTTCAATATATTGTTAAGTATATTAAAGAAAATAGCCCTGAGTCAAAGAAAGAGTTTAATCAACTGAAAAATGAAGCCTGCAAAGAACTGCAGGTGGATCCGCCTGCCAACCGCTTTTTGTTTCGTGAATACAGAGACTTACTCGACGAGGGTGAGATAGAACAAGACAACCGCCTCGAGGCCTATATGACTAAAGCCGAGGTGCGCACAATCTCGGGTATTGCTATCATAACCTCTCTGTGTAAACCTTATCCTTGCCCGGCCGAGTGCGTATTTTGTCCTACAGAAAACAAGATGCCCAAAAGCTATCATGCTGATGAGCCGGCTGCTGCTCGAGCGCTAAGGCTTGAGTTTTCCCCATACATCCAGATGCAAAACAGGATCAAAGTACTTGAGGACAACGGACACAATACCGATAAAATAGAGTTTATCATCAAAGGGGGGACTTGGCACTCATATCCGATCAAATACCAGTACTGGTTTATTATGGAGTCTTTCAAGGCTTGTAATAACTTGAAGCGAGACAACCCTAAAGAAAAAACACAGCTTGAAGACTGGGACAACCTTGAAGCTTTAAAGCAAGAACTACAAGAAGAGCAAAATTACAATGAAACAGCAGATCATAGGATAATAGGCCTAACCGTTGAGACCAGACCTGATACTATTGCACCAAAGACGATCAAACAACTGCGTGAACAAGGATGTACTCGGGTCGAGCTGGGCCTGCAGGCAACTGATAATGAGATATTAAGACACGTAAAGCGAGGTCATACCGTAGAAGATTTTAGAGAATCTATTTATCTATTACGCCAAGCCGGTTTTAAAGTAGATTTTCACTTCATGCCTGATCTGCCCGGCACAACCCCACAAAAAGATGTAGAGATGTACAGGAAAATATTCTCTGATCCGGGGCTAAAGCCGGATATGATTAAGATTTACCCTTGTGTTGTAATGGAATCAGCAGAGCTATACGAGTGGTACAAGTCCGGCAGATACAGCTCTTATGGTACTGAAGCTCTATTTGATGCACTGCTACAGATGAAAAAAGATACCCCTAAATACTGCCGCATCACACGGCTCATCCGAGATTTTCCCAGCGATGAAATAGAGGGCGGCAATGAAATAAATAACTTAAGACAATCACTCCAGAGAGAGCTAAAAGAGCAGGGCGAAACATGTGATTGCATCCGCTGCCGAGAAATAGGCCGGCAGCGAGACAAACTGGACGATGACGTTGAGCCGGAGATATTTGTAGAACAACTGGATACCAGAGGTGGTGATGAGTACTTTATTAGCATAGAAGATCCGGACCGGATTGCTATCTTCGGTTTTTTGAGGTTAAGACTTCCCAAAAAAGACGAAGAGCATATCACCGAGGTGCTGCCTCATCTGAAAGGGTGTGCTTTCATTCGTGAACTGCATGTATATGGAACAATGGCTAAGATAGGAGAAAAAGATAAAGCCAAAGCTCAACATAAAGGTTTTGGTACAGCTTTAATGAATAAAGCAGAAGAAATTATCGAAAAAAACGGGTTTGAAAAAGCCGCTGTAATCTCAGGGGTTGGAGTAAGAAAATATTATGAAAATCTAGGCTATAAACAAGAAGGGACTTATATGACCAAAGAGTTCTGACTTGAACGTAAAAATCTCGAATGCTATCTTAAAATTAGAAATAATTAATAAAATAACATGGAACTACCACAGGGTTCAATCATTGCTTCAGGCCCGGTTATTATTGAGGATGGTAAAGTGCTTTTAAACCGGGAACAAAAAGACCATGGTGTCTCGGATTGGTTTTTCCCCGGAGGCAAGGTCGAAGATTTCGACACCACACTCAAAGAAGCTTGTCATCGGGAAGTAAAAGAAGAGATGGGATTGGAAATTGAGATAACCAAACCACTAAAAACTATTATGTATCAAGATGAGCGCAACAATAGGATATGTATTCTAGTGCACTGGTTAGCAGACAGGGTTCAGGGCTCAGAAGTAGAGCCGGCTAAGTTTATAGCAGACTGGGCTTGGCACGATATAAACGATCTACCAGACAACTGCGCTGACAACGTGGTAGAGATTATTTCTGAGTTTAATAGTTAATATAAGCAACCTTGATTCACAAAGTAAAACCGCCCTCTCGGGCGGTTTTTTTTATCTATCTTTAAGCCTACTCTTAGTTTATATCACCAGATGAATCGATAGAACTTGAGGTCAAGGTTTTTCCAATATCATACCTATTAATCTCTTCAGGCTCTACTGAAACAATCTGGCTGGCGTCATAACCCATATCTCTAAGTGTGCGCATATTTTTCACCTCTCTCAACATCTGCATCTTGTTTTTGCTGGGATGAGGGACGACCAGATAGACTGTATTTGAGTTTCTAGGTTTAATCAAGGTATAGTTAGGGTGAGTCTTAGTATTGGAGATCGGAGAATTACAACTAGGTACTGTACTTAGGTAACTCTCATCAATATCTATGATCTGATTGAAATTGTAATTTAATTCTTTAAACACTCTCTCATTTTTAATCCAGCATTTCTTACCATTGCCAAGTTTTATATAAACCTTAGGGCTATCCACGGTCTTAAATAATGAGCCTGCAAGAACTTTTTTTCTAGGACCCCAAGGCATAAAGCCAAGCTTGCTATAGGGGATAGCATTTATCTTACGTGCAGGGACCGGCTCTACGTTTTGCCAACCCTCAAAGTAGGAGAAATAGACATCAGACCTCTTAAACGGTCGCTTCTTACACTTGTTTGTAACATAGAAGACAGAGTTGTCATTGTAAGCGCTGTAAGCTTTATTCTTCTCTAGAGGACAGCTACTTCTCGCTTCAGGGCTACATTTTCCACTGTACTCTATGCGCACATTTGCTTGCCGGGCTGCACACCTATTTATATATGAAACCCCATTGACCCCACACACCGGATTGTATCTCATAGCACAACTCTGCTGTAACTTTGATCTGCTCATACCGGGTACCGATGATGATTGGCTCCTGTTTCCATCTTTGCTCCCTTCCTTTGCTCCTGATTCTCCTTTTTTAATTATCTTTACTACTTTATCTTGGTCGTCTTCCGAATCAGACTTTGAGATGACGACATTATCACAGTTAGTAGATTTTAATGATACGCTTCTACCCTGATTGGACAAGGATTGTTTTCTCTGTTCTGCTTGAGACTTATCATCAAAATTCAACTTAATACTCGAGTCTACAACTAAGCAATAATCTTGGTCCTGTTGCTGACTATCTTGTTGTTTTTGGTCCTGTTGCTGACTATCTTGTTGTTTTTGGTTCTGTTGATTATCCTGATCTTGTTTTGTTTGTTGACCCTTATCATCTTGCTTAGTTTTTTGTTTAGTTTGCTGCTGATCTTTCAGTTCTAGTTGTATCGAATCAGAAGCAGTTAGAGAATTTCCTTGGCTATCCTTGAATTTAGCATAAACTGTTTTCTGTCCTTCGCCGGAAGAAAGCTGATACGACATCTTATCATCTTGGGGAATAGTGCTGAAATTACTGAAGTTTTTACTTTCTGAAACCGCAACCTTATCCACATTTTTCACAGAAAACTTTAAAGTTACATCTCTGTTGTTAGTGCTTTGATCGCCTCCATTGATAACCAAGCCATGACTGCCGACTATAGAAGGAGTAGTTTGCTGTTGCTGCTTATCCTTCTTCTTGCCCACTACAAACTCGGATAAGGTTTTGGTTTCAAAATTACAAACACTGTTAGAAATAGTACAATCCTTACCTGAGTCAACCCATCCCTGGTTGTACTTTTTTACAAAAATATCCTTTGTTTCATTATTGTATTTTTTACCCACCCTAACATCAACCTCTACTGTTTGATTAGCATCGAAACCTACAGCTGGTAAAGTAAATCTAGCTTTGCCTGCTATGCTCTTGACATTACTAGGTTCAGTTGCAGTAGAACCATCGAATTGAAGCTGGTTCAGATCATGTTTATTACTATCTTCTGTTGTAAGAGTCGTGTTCTTATCTATTATTAGTTTATGTCCTATATTTCCTGAGGAATTTATTATGGTATCATACTTAAAATCTATTTTTTCTACAGAATTAAAAGCCCCCCCAATATCAATGACATTAGACACAACTAACTCAGCGAGATCGACTTTTGACGTCTGGTTTATGGTGGCGTCTGATACCAACTTTGTATTATTTTGTATTTGTGACGAGCCTCTAAAAAAAACGATAGGGGAGTCAATCTGATAATTATTTGCATCCAAAACTTGGCCTTTTTGAACATCTATTGATCCCAAGGTCTTAAGGTTGCCTTTTAAATCTAGTCTAGTATCTACTTTGATATCATCAAAAGTCTCTCCACTTGGGTAAAATTCAGAAGGCCCCCCACCAAACTCCACCTCAAAAAAATCAGCTTTCTGCACCAATGAATAAGAATTATTATCAGGGTTCCAATCCCCCTCTATCTTTATTTCGTTATTTTTAGGGTCCAAGCTTGAACCGGACCCAAAGATCAAGTCATTCTTAACTACTATACCGTCCTTCAAGACAAGTTTGTTATTTAGGTCTATTTCCAAATCATAGAATGGATTAGCTGCTTTTTTTATTGTTTTAGCCCCAGAATATTCAAATAAAACGATACCCTTGTTTGGATTGAAATTATCACTTTTTTCCACGTACCAGTCACCAGCTACGCCGAGAGCACCGTCTTTCGGTGCAGTAAATTTAGCATCACTTTTTAAGGTAAAACTATTAACCGATATCATATTACCTATATCAGAGCCTACGAACTCCCCTCCGGTCTGCTTCCAATCACCTGAGCTAGCAGATATAGAAGAGGCGCCCTGAACAAACTTACCTGCAGATATATTGACATCCTTAAACAATTGGGTAGCCCCTCCCGCTATATACTTAGCTTGTGGTCCGATTAACTTAGTATTACCATCTATTATCATCTTTTGGTTGTTACCCTTAAGAGTGCCAGATTTTATGACCAACTCCTTTTTGACCTTTAATCTACTATTTAAAACCGAGATGCTTTGATGATTTATAAAAAGTTCATAAAGTGGATCCTGAATGTTCAAATCATCACCGCCTTGTAGCACCAACTTTTCTTTTCCGTGATCATAAGTACCGTCCAAAAATTTAACCTCTCCGTTTTTAACTTCAACTAAAGCATTTTGATGTTTAAACTTACCTTTCTCAGCTCTAATAGCTCCAATTGTATTACTTCTCGAACCGGCCTTATAGACTGCATCAGCACCCTCTAAAGCCAAACCTTCAGTAATCAAAATCGGGTTACTACCTACCTCAAAAGTACCATTTTTCATTTCTAAAACCCCCACTTTCAAGCTATCATTCATTACAACGGTTCCCTCAAAATCCCCCTTCATCGTAATAGACCTAGCCTGAGAGCCGCTAGTAATATATACTATTCCTGAATATTCACTGCCATCAAAAACTACATCAGTATTTGAGTCCGGCACCTCTCCAGTGCTCCAATTTCCTGCGGCATCCCAGTAATGACCGCCGGCATCATTAGTAAATATAGCAGTTTCCGCCTCGACTGCACTAGGTAAAAATAAAGCTACAGCAAAAAGAAAAAGAATAAACTTAGTAAAACTTCCCGATCTAAAAAAAGATTTTAACCCAGAAAACATAAATTTTATTTACAAATTACTTAAATATAATGTAGCTAAAATTTTACCGCAATGCAAACTAAAAAATTGTGCTAATAGTTAAATAATGATAGAATTTAATCAGTAATTAATAAGTAAAAATCTATGAATAGACCTCATCTGAAGCAAGAAGACCCTAAAATAGATAATTTAATAAATGAAGAAAAGAATAGACAAAACTCCGGATTAGAGATGATCCCCTCAGAAAACCATACTACCGAAGCAGTACTGGAAGCC
>JBDGRJ010000061.1:0-1200 GCA_042218115.1 Minisyncoccia bacterium
ACAAGAGCTTGGATTGGAGGTATCTATTGTCGATGCTGCAGATTTGCAGAGAGTAGAGAAGGTGTTTAGTGGAGAAGAGTTTGAGGGGACGGTTATAGACTAATCTTGACCTCGTTGGGATATATGTGTTACAATTAGGACACAAGTGTATTATATCATCATGTCTACTAACCAATCTAAAACAAAATTAGTAAAATCACGGGTCAGCCCTGAACTAAAAGAAAAAACTGAAGAAATTTTAGAAGATTTAGGTCTGAATACCTCTCAGGCTATACGTCTATTTTTAAAACAAGTAGAACTTAATAAAGGTCTGCCTTTTAAGATTAAAGTACCAAATGAAAAAACAAAGGAGGCTATCAAACAGGCAAAGGAAGAAGGCAATACCGAACAGTTCGAAACCTCTGAGGAGCTTTTTGAGGACCTGGATATTTAATGGGTAAAATAAAAGTAACTAACAAGTTAAGAAAGATATTGAAAGAATTAAGAGTAGGAATTGGGATGTGAAAAAACTAAAGCAGGTAATTAAAAAATTACAGTCAGAAGAGAAATTAAATCAAACCAGATATAAACCTTACAAGTTATATGGTAACTATGAAGGTTGTTGGGAATGCCACGTTAAAGATGATTGGTTGTTGGTATGGTTTTTTAATGAAGAGGGTGATTTAGTTCTAGTTAGAACAGGGAGTCATTTCGACTTATTTAAGTAGCATTATATTCAATTTTTCTTCTGTTATCCTTAAGATGTTTAAATTTTATCTTTTTAGTATCCCTTTTTTCTACTAAATCTTTAATTTTTTCCGGCCACTCTACTAACACAATAGATTTTTCATCATCTAAGTGTTCTTTCACCCCTATGTCTATCAACTCTTGCGGTTCGTCCATTCTGTATGTGTCTATGTGCACGATTTGCTCTGCTTTGTCTTGATATTTCAAGGTTGTATAGGTATTCATGAGGGTAAAGGTGGGGCTACGGGCTTCAGATTCATTAATTCCGAAGTGTTCACAGACCCCCTTTACAAAAGTGGTTTTACCTGAACCCAGCTCGCCTTCAAGTAAAATTATATCACCACTATCTAGATCCTGAGCTAGATCCTGAGCGTATTTTTTTGTTTGTTGGGGTGAGTTAGTTTTCATCACTAAAGCCAAATTCTTCTTTTATTGGAAATTCTTCACATAATTTCTGCACTTTTTGGTGCACTT
>JBDGRJ010000062.1:0-3068 GCA_042218115.1 Minisyncoccia bacterium
GCCGTTGGACTCTCAGAGATGAGGGGGAAGAAACTACTGAAACCTCAAGTGAAGCTCAGAAAGTATTAGCTGAGTACGGCACTCCATCTACCAGTCCAGAATTTTGGAATAACGTATCGCCGATAAACTTTATCGACAATATAGATGATCCTGTAATTTTACAACATGGCACGGCAGATGAAAGTGTGCCTATCGAGTGGTCTCGGGAGCTAAATAAGGCTATGAGATCAGCTGACAAAGATATAGAATTTTACACCTACGAAGGCGGCAAACATGAATTTATCAGGCACTGGGATCAATTTATGCAAAGAAACTTAGAGTTTTTTGATCAGCATCTGAAACAAAATATGTGATATAATAAGAATGTACTCAAGCTAATAACCACCCAATGACCAAAGATTCCATACTCAAACTCATAATAGTCGTGCTGATAACAGTCGCAGCTGCCGCTGGCCTCTATTATTTGTCCGCCGAAAAGCCCCAACAAGACAAGCGAAAGAATGGCACCGACAAAGTAGCTACCTCCAGTAAAAAACAAGTAAAGCTATATTACTACAACCCAAAGCTGGACCAAGATGAGCAAGGAAATGTCCTCTGTTCACCGAAGGGTCTAGTGGGTGTAGATAGGAAAATAGATTCTACCAATACACCAATCCAAGATACTATTAAATTACTACTGAAAGGAGAGCTTACAAAAGAAGAAAAAAGCCAAAGAATCGATACCGAATACCCGCTGGAAGGATTTAAACTGGTGGGGGCTAATTTAGAAAATGGTCAGCTTACTCTAGAGTTTGAGGATCCGAACAATGAAACCTCGGGAGGATCTTGTAGGGCAAATATACTTTGGTATCAAATCAGAAAAACAGCAAAACAGTTCCCTCAGGTAGACTCGGTAGAGTACAAACCCGAGACATTGTTTCAGCCCTAGTTTAATTTAGCTCGAGATCTAATCTGCCATCTAGCTCTGCTTCTATACCATGTTCTTTAGCATACTCAGATAGCATCTCATATTGAAGCTTGTCGTATTCTTCTGTGATGTGCTTCTGTTTGAGCGTGGGGAACTCATGGTCGGTAGTAAACTCATATTCTGAAGCTGCGATAGTATACTTTGAATTAAGATCTATTTTCTCTCCATTGATATATGGTACAATCTCTCCTCCTGGTTTAGTTTGCTCAAGCTTCATCCCGCTTACCTGGCCATACCATCGGCTATTATCTAGATGGTCTATTTTTCTACCATCCGCCTCTTGGCAGACCTGAAACAGCTCTTTGCCTGAAACCTCACCTTCTCTTACATAAGCATTAAAGGGCACAACATTAATCAGATCTCTATATGTAACCTCGCCATGAAGATCCCGACCGGTACACCGGATAGCACCACTGCTTTTAAGGGCTAAATCTGCTCCGGTGAATTTTCTGTAGACATCCACGACCCAGTTTCCGATCCGGCACTCACCGAAATAGGTCAGCCCCTTTTCTCTAGAGATAGAGCGCTTTAAAGTAGTAAGAACCTTATCTAGATCGGATTTACTCATTTTCTTCTCATACAGCTTAGTCATTTGCTTGTCTGGTGAGTAATTACTCACTGTATATCTTCTGGCAGTATCCTCTGCTAGATTTATCTTGGCTACCTCGCCACCATTAAACTCCGGCCTTGTTAGAATTGTGTTATTAATATTGTCGACTCTGCTTTTGTGTCTGTGGCCTCCTAAAATAGCATCAACATCGATCTCTCTTGCTAGCTTATCGTCCTTGACCCCCAAATGAGATAATACAACTATATAGTCGACACCCTTGTCTTTGAGTTGTTTTGTTTTTTGTTTGGCTACCTTAAAGGGATCTCTGAAAGTTAGAGACGAAGCAGGGAGAGATATTTCTTTGGTCTCTTGGGTTGTCAAACCAAAAAAGCCTACACTCTTATTTTCTATCCTTTTTATATCTGACTCAAGTACTCCGGCCTCTCTGCCAAAGATTTCCCCGTCTTGGTAAATATTAGCATTAAGCCAAGCTTGAGGAGTATTTGCTACTATTTCCAGTATAGAGTCGAGTCCATAATCCAGATCATGATTGCCAAAGGTTTCATAGTCAGTCTCAATCTCCTCAAACAGGTCGATGGACTGCTTTCCGTTATTTACCAGGGCCATACCACCCAGACCTACATTATCTCCGGTGCCTACGACCAAAGTGCCATCATCTTTTAGCTCCTCTACAGCATTTACAAACTCACCAAGATGAGGAGGATCGTCATAAATATTTTCTATATCGGTATAGTGAATTATGCTTATGGGCATATTACTTTACTTCACATATATACAACTCAATAACTTACCACTACCTACCAGAACTTTCCTTCCCAGAAAGATTTATTCCAACTCTTATACAAGACTCTATAATTATACGCCAGATTTTCAATATAACTACCCTCCTGTTGGTAAGATTTATAAAGAAAATAAGGTGTATAAATCAGAAAAATTACAGGCAGAAGCAACCAAATTGCAAATGCACCCAAGATAAAAGATATAATTTTAAATATTAAATCACCCATAGAATGTTTTATGAATTTTCTAATACATAATCCAAAAACATCTTATCGGTCAAAAACTCCACCGGTGCCCGATCATCCGTCAACATCATCTCGTCCGGTTTATACTCTACTCGCCGTGCTTGTAAGCGCAAACTTGTTGCTTTATTTCTCAGCTTTTCATCTATCCGTTGCGCCTTAAGTTTATCTAAATTTATATCTTCCCCGGCCACAAGGATATAATTAGGTGCATCGGGGCTGGTATGATAGATGTGAACCTCAGAGAAAACAGAGGCCATGGTATTTTTTATCGCAGATAATAGATCAGAGCCTCTCGAAGCAGAGTTTACGTTTATAGATACGACCCCGCCTTCTTTGAGTCTATCTTTAGTCAAATTCCAAAACTCCCTGGTGGTCAGAGTCCAAGGTATATACATCTCATTGCTGTAAGCATCCACTATTATGATATCGTACTTATTATCGGTAAACTTCAAAAACATCCTGCCATCTCTTTTGTGCAGATCTACATTATCCGGGTTCAGCCCCA
>JBDGRJ010000063.1:0-11715 GCA_042218115.1 Minisyncoccia bacterium
CATTCGTAGATATAATAAAAAACATCGAGTCAAAATGACTCCTAAATGGCATTTTTTTCTTGGAATCGCGTTTGCAGCTTTAGTCTGGCTCTTGTTTTCTGAATTGCCTTTTGTTTATCTTGTTTTAGCGTTCTTTGGTGCTTTCTTTATCGATTTTGACCATTATTTAAATTATGTCTTCAACAAAAGGTCTTTCTCTTTAAAGAAAGCTTTAAATCATTTCCACCGAATTTCCGAAAAAGAAATTTCAGAGCCTTTCAGGCCTTAAAAGAAAAACTCTCAGCTTTTTATCTTCCATACTTTAGAAGTTCACTTGATTATTTTTGTTTTAGGCTTTGCATCGATTGGATTTTGGTTTTTATTTGCAGGAATGGTCTTTCATTCTCTTTTAGACATTGCTCATATGAAAGAAAGAAGTCTCTTGTACAAAAGAGAGTTTTTGCTTACTCGGAAGGTCTTAAGAAACCTAAAACACTAACCTGAACACTATGTGGGCACGTTTCCATAAACCTTCAGTTTTGTGCCCACACAGAACCCATAGAAAAATTTATATATTGAGTATTACTGTATTACTATATGGAGAATGTCAAGACCATTAAAGGAGTGGATAAGAAAACATGGGACAAATTTAAAGAGATAGCCTCGAAAAGGGGGCTTAATGTTGGAGACGCATTCAAGGAAATGGTTAATGATTATTCGAAAGATTCCGATGATTTTTGGGATGAGATCCTGAGCGGTAAAGAGATCATCTCAGAGAGTGAAGCAGAAATACTAAGAGAGACCGTCAAAGAACTTAGAAAAGACAATGGGTTCAGGGAATGAGACTGGTTTTAGATACATCCATTTTAGTGGATCTTGAAAGAGGGAACAAGGAGACTATCAATAAATTATCAGAACTAAGAAGGATTTATCCCGATCCTCCAAAGATAAGCTTTATCTCCTATTTCGAGTTTTTGTATGGCTTAAGAAATAAAACATTTAGAAACAGGAAAGAACCTCTAGAATTTGTTGAAAAATTTGATGTAATCCATACCTCTAAAAATACAGCAGATATTTTAGTCGAGCTAAAGAAAAAATACGAGTTTCCTTTGGCAGATATGATGATTGCATCCCACACCAAGGAGATAAAAGGAGTTTTGGTGACTAAAGACAGAGACTTTGAAAATATGGAAGAAATAGAGAAGATCGTTCTTTAAACAAATTAATAAATGCTTATTTCTTTAGTTTCGGTTATAAGAGAGGTATAAAATGTCTGGAAAATCAATGTCAAAAACTGTCGTAAAAAATTCCGCCTATAACATAACCGGGACTTTGATTACAAAGCTTGGTGGTTTGATATTCACAATAGTTCTTGCCAGAATTTTAGCCCCCGAGTATTTTGGAATTTATAGTTTGGTTTTGTCCGTTGTCGGCCTTGCAGTTGCTTTAACAGACCTGGGCTCCAACAAAACACTTGTTCGGTATGTTTCTGAGGCTCTCGGACATAACGACAAAACAAAGGCAAGAGCTTACATTAGATTCTTACTTAAGTTCAGGTTCTTTTTGGCAATAGGGGTTATTTTAATAATAATTGTCTTCGGGAAGTTTATTGCCGAAGGAATTTTCCAAAAACCTGAAGTCTACCATCCTTTACTTTTCGCAACTTTGTTAATTCTTGGAAGGGCGGCTTTTCAGTTTTTCAAAGCAGGCTTAACTGCAGTTAAAGATTGGAGGTCGATTACAAAACTACAATTTGTTCAGCAAGTTTTGAGGATCGGGCTTGTTTTAGTGGCTTTACAATTAATAACAACATCCCAAGTTGAGGCAGTTTTTGTTTCTTTGGCAATAGCATTCTTCTTAACAGCTTTAGCAGCTTTCATTTATTTGGACAGAGAGCTTGTTGTCGGACGTGTAAGCGGAGATGAATTCGATAAGCCAAGGGTTTTGAAATATATAGCATTTATGAGCTTTACCGTGATTACTCTAAAATTATTTGGTTCTATAGATAATTTTATCCTTGGGCGATTTGTTGAGTCAGAATTTTTGGGATTTTATCGTGCGGCCTTGAGTTTAGCAACTTCTGTCGGAGCACTCTATGGTTTTGGAGGCGTGTTCCTCCCTATTTTCACCCAAATACATGGAAACCGTTTAGAGCGAGGTTTTGAAAAGTCTTTCAAATTTGTTAGCATTTTGGCTATTCCCTCTGCAATAGGTCTTGTAATTGTTTCAAAACATTTCATAACCGCAATTTATGGCAAAGAATATTTGACTGGGGCCATTCCACTATACGCGTTAGCATTGACAATAGTAATAATGCCTTTTGTAGGGCTTTATTCAAGTCTAGTTGAAGCAAAAGAAAGGCCAAAAATTCTTTTCAGGTATACTTTAGTTTCGCTAGTTCTTAACATAGTGCTTAATTTTGTGCTGATACTTTGGCTTTTGAAATTTGGGCAAGAGTATGCTATTTTGGGAGCTGGAATCGCAACCGTAGCAACAAGAGGTTTCTATATGCTGGCAATTGCAACAAAGTCCAAAAAATTCACCGGCATAAAGGGAGAAAAACGATTAATCGCAAGGCCTCTTTTAGCAGCAGGAGTAATGGCAGCCTTCCTGATACTTTCGAACCAATTTGTAAGCATAAACCCCTACTTTGGAATAATTCAAATCATGGTAGGAGCAATTATCTACTTTGCTGTACTCTTCTGGATTAAAGGGATAACAAAGAATGAGCTAAGGCTTTTCAAAAACGTTTTCGTTAAAAAACTAAAAGGCAATAAACATTAAACCAAAATATCGATCTAAGCATAAAACTTAAAATGAAACCTAAAAAACCAATTTACATATTTTTGCATTTGCCCAAAAATGGAGGGACTTCTTTTACAGCAAATTTGGAAAAAAAACTAGGCCACGAGAAAATCGCCGTTTCGAAAAATATCCGAAAATTAAGCGAAATTCAGAAAAGAAATGTTTTTGTTGTATCAGGACATGAAAACTACTACGGAGTTCACGAGGAATTTCCTGGAAGAGAACCAGGATACATAGTTTTCATAAGAGACCCCGCAGAAAGAAGAGTTTCTCAATATAATCACGATATTGCAAGGATGAATTCAAATAAAAAACCTTCTTTCAAAAAATGGTACAAATTACAAATAAAGGATGAACAGACTTTTCTACTCAACAAAAAGTTTAAAGGAATTCCTGGAAGAAAAGCCCCAAAGTTTACAAACAATTTCATTTCAAAATTTAAAGTAGGCAATTCAAAAACACTAAAGCTCCTTGGATACAAAGTATTGAAAATTTACGATTTTTTTAGAAAAGGAAAAAGAAACAAAGAAAGCGAATTTGAAAATGCAAAAAGACTACTTGAAAATTGCTGGACGGTTTCAACAACAGACAATCTGGACAAAAATATCCCAAAAATATTCAGGGCAATGGGTCTAGACACGAAATGGGAAAAATATAGGACAGCCAAATCTCAAGGAGAAAAAACTTCAAAAGAAAAGAAAGAAGTAAAAAAATCCTTCGAACTTGACGAAGAAACAAGAAACAAAATTTACAAAGACAATCCTTACGACGTTAGGATTTATGAATTTGCTAAAGAATTAGAAACTGTATCCGAATAGGTCTAGGTCTTTTTTATATCTCGATTGAACAAATCTCTTTGTTTCTTCATCATAATATTCTTTATAAGAAGGTTTTCTCTTGCTTTTGTTCTTATGTTCTAGTTTCGGAATTTTTTTGAAACCTAGTCTTTCCATGCATTTTTTATAGTCTTCTTCGAAGTTTTCGAATTTTCCTATAAAGTCGGGAATCAAGTTTCCTTTTTTGTCAGTAAGAAACCAAGTCTGAGAACGGAAATGCCGATCTATTTTTTTGTCGGAAATTTTTGAGATAACTTTTACAAATTCTTTAAATGGCATATCTCTGTAAAGTTCTTTTTGCGAATTAATTACTCCTATCTGTCCAGGAGAACATATTTTATCCCTGTAAGCAGAGACTAGCCTGTCATAAGGGTTTCTTACAAAAATTTCTTTTGATGGAGGAACAAATTCGTTGTCAACTCCCAAAAATTGAAATATTTCCTTCAAAACTTCCTCATTATGTTTTTTGAAGTCTTCAAAAAGAATTATTTTCATATTTCTTTTTGGAAAGTATTTTAGGTAGTTTTTGATATATTTGGCATATTTTGTTTTTTCCAAGTACTCGTCACTATAAATTGCTTCCAGGATTGACCGGTTTTCCTTCAAATTCCTGTATTTTTGTTGGTATGCCGACCTAAGCCACTCTAAGGGCTCTCTCAACAAAATTATTATTTTTGAATCGGGATTAAAACTTTTTATTTCTCTGGGTGCAGATTCGGAATAAAAGCATTGTTCCGAGGAATCTCCTATAACTTTTTTCTCTTTGGCCGCTAAAAATTTATTCAGGTACTCTTTTTTAGTTATTTTTTGAATCTTTTTCAGGCTGTCTTTTCCAAAATAGCTCCCGTGGTTAAGTACAAATATTTCCGGGTGTTGGTCAAGAAGATATTGGAGTGCAGTTGTCCCTGCTTTAGGCTGTCCCACAATAAATAAATTTGGTGTTTTCATTTTCTATAGTCCCATTCTTTAACTAAATCCCTATCTTTATCTAAAAACCCTTCTTCATGCAACAAATCATTAATCTTTTCAACTTCTGGTTTAAGTTTTTTCTTTAATTCTTTTTTTGTTTTTTCAGGAATTTCAATTTTTCCTTTTTTGTAAATAGCATTTCGGTAAATTTCTTGCAATGGCCTTATAATTGTTTTTGGCAAAGAATCTCTTAAAAATTTCCTTATTTTAACAGAAGTCTGACTTTTCAAGATTAGATTCAATTTTCCAAATCTGTTAAACCTTGAATTATTGATTGTTTCTTTTTTAGGGACAAAATTCTTATCAACTCCTAAAAACTCAAAAATCCCTTTTAGCGTTTTTTTGTTGTGGTTCTTATAGTCGTCATAAATTATTATTTTGATGTTCTCTTTTGGAAAATTGTCCAGGTATCTCCTAATCTGTTTCGAATATTCTGTTATCTCAATATAATCTTGGTCAAAAATCTTTTCAGAAATACTCGAAATACTTTCCTTACCGGCTTCTATATTTTTTTGGTATAGAGCCCTCAACAACTCTACGGGCTCTCGGAGAATCATAATTATTTTTGCATTTGGACTAAATTTTTTTATTTCTCTTGCCGATACACTGGATCTAAGGTAATCTGCAGTAGCTTCACCGATAGCTTTCTCTCCTCTGGCATTAGAAAACAGTTCTAGATATTCCTTTTTGAGGCTTATTTTTTGGTTAACGTCTTTACAGAAAAAATGTGGCTCTTTGTCTTCGGGCATGAATACATTTGGGTGTTTTTTAAGCATTTCATATAGTGATGTTGTCCCAGATCTTGGATGACCAATTATAAAGAATTTTGGTTCCTTTCTTTTTGCCATAATTATCATTCTTTTTCTTTTTTTAAATATCTTCTCTCAAAAGATCATTTCACAATCTTTATAAAAACCCTTTTTGTTTGGAATATGTATGGGAAAAATTTTTGGCATAGGATTACAAAAGACCGGCACTAGTTCTCTGGGAAAAGCCTTAAGGATTTTGGGCTATGACGTTTGCGGTTATAAAGAAGACATAGTTGAAGACTTTCTTCAAGGAGAATTCAAAAAAGTTCTTGAAAGGGTGGAAGATTACGATGCATTCCAGGACAATCCTTGGCCATTTTTATACGAAATTCTTGATAAGAAATACCCCGGAAGCAAATTTATACTGACAGAAAGAAGCGAAAAGAGATGGATAAATAGCATGGTAAACAACTTCGGATATAAAAGCACAAAACTGAGAGAGAAAATTTATGGCAAAGGTCACCCGAAGGGAAATGAGCGTAAATATTTGAACAAATACAAAGAACACAACAAAGAGGTAAAAAATTATTTTAAGAAAAGGCCTGACGATTTTTTGGTAGTTAATTGGGAGAAAGGAGACGGATGGGAGAAGTTATGCGGATTTTTAGGCGAGGAAATCCCTGAAGAAGGGTTCCCTCATTCAAATAAAGGCATCTATGGACGTTTTAAATACTTCAAAAAGTTGCCAATTTTTCTAAAACAGAAGAATAAAAAGGAAACAATAAAACGGTACCTAAATGCTTTGCCAGTTGTTTTTAAGAAAAAGCTCAACATGCGTTAATTCCGTTTTAAATGTGTTACTCGAAAAATGATGAAACAGAAAAAAGGCGAAAAAATAAATGGTCTTTCCGTTCCCGTACTCTTCCTTGTTTTTAACAGGCTAGATACAACAAAAAAGGTTTTTGAGGAAATAAGAAAAGCGAAACCGAAACAACTTTTTATTGCAGCCGATGGACCAAGAACAAAAGAAGAAAAAAATAAAACAGACTCTATCAGAAATCATATAACTGAAAATATCGATTGGGATTGCGAGGTAAAAAAGCTCTTCAGAGAAGAGAATTTAGGTTGTGACTTTGCGATACCTGGAGCAATCGATTGGTTTTTTAAAAATGTTGAACAAGGAATAATCCTAGAAGATGATTGCCTTCCAAGTCAAAGCTTCTTTAGGTTTTGCCAGGAATTGCTTGAAAAATACAAAAAAAATGAAAACATTGCTTACATATCAGGATTCAATAAGGGAGGACCAATTACAGACAAAGACTATTTTTTCTCATATGGGGGATTCATTTGGGGATGGGCAACCTGGAAAAGGGCATGGAAGGACTATACAACCGATAAGAACAAATTAGAAAACTTACAAGGGGCTTTCAAAAATCCTAGGTTCGGGAGAACCTTTCTTGAAAGGCTTCGAAGCAAACAGTCCTTTTTGCTGTCTTTTACTAAAATTGGCGGATGGGACTGTAGATGGAACTTAATAACTCAGATAAAGAGAAAAATGGTAATAACTCCAAATAAGAGCCTCGTTACGAATATTGGTTGGGGAGAAGGAGCTACACGTACAAATAATAAAGATTCTAGAAGCAAAATTCAAAGAAAAAATATTGAGTTTCCTCTAGATCATCCAAAAAAAATTTCGCCTATTTTGAAAAAGACAGGGCCTTCTGCAAAAACAGATTTTTTTAATGCATTAGATTCACTAAAGTTGGCCTTAAGAAGAAATTATTACTATTTGTTTGGAAAATGAAAAGGAGCGACAATTTAATTTTGAATGCCCCCGTACTCTTCCTTGTTTTCAACAGGCTAGATACAACAAAAAAGGTTTTTGAAGAAATTCGAAAAGCCAGACCAAAAAAACTTTTCATTGCAGCTGACGGACCGAGAACAAAGGAAGAAAAGAAAAAGACAGACGAGGTAAGAAATTACGTTTTGAAAAATATTGATTGGGATTGCAAAGTGAAAAAATTTTTTCGAAAGAAAAACCTTGGATGCAAATACGCCGTTTCAGGGGCGATTGATTGGTTTTTCGAAAATGTAGAACAAGGAATAATTCTGGAAGACGATACTCTCCCGTCTCAGAGCTTTTTTAGATTCTGCCAAGAATTGTTGGAAAAATACAAAAAAGAAGAAAAAGTCATGCATATTTCTGGAACCAATGTTGAAGGAGTGTCTGATATTGAAGAAAGCTACCTATTTTCCAAAACATTTAATGTTTGGGGGTGGGCAACATGGAAGAGGGCATGGAAGTGCTACGATGTTGAAATGAGAGATTGGATTAGATATAGGTCATTCAGCGGCCTCAAGGACCTAGGATATAGAGGACTTTTTTGGTCTTTAAATGCGAGAAGAATACTCAACCTAACTTATAAGGGAAAAATTGATACCTGGGACTACCAGTGGGATTTTGCCTGCAGAAAAAAAGGAGGGCTCTCAATTATTCCTCAAAAGAATCTAATTACTAATATAGGCTTTGAAGAAGGGACTCACACAACCAATTACAAGAAAGAAAATAAAAGCTTGAAAAGATTTGAAATCAGTTTTCCTTTAGAACACAACCTTCATGTAAAGCCATCCCAATTTTATTATGAAAGATTTATGTCTTTTTTCCAAGGAAATCTTATTAAAAAACTAATCAAAAAAATTTCATAAGATTTATAACTTCTTTAGTCTCTCTTTTTTTATGAGAAATGAAGAATTCCAAAATCTCATAGGAGACCCTATCGAATATTCATACAATAATGAATACGGAAGTTTGCCCGAAAAAACTTTTTATGATAAGCTAGGAAATAAAATTAAAGAGGTTGTCTTTTTAGCAGGTTTTCAAAAGACGGCGACTTCAACCATTTCCAGCATTCTTTATTCCCATCCAAAAATCTGTTTTCCAATAAAAAAGGAACCTTTTTTCTTTTCTACGGACGAATACAATTTTGGAATGGGATTCTACTGGAAGAAATATTTTGAGCCGGTATATGACAATGAACCGGTCATAGTAGATGCCAATACCGTAAACGTTTCGATTCCGTATGCGATAGGAAGAATCGCCGAGAAAGTCCCGGAAGCGAAATTAATCGTCTCTCTTAGAAACCCTGTAGACAGGGCATATTCTCACTGGTGGATGTATAAGGCTTCCGGAGAGGATAGTTTGAGTTTTGAAGACGCAGTTAACTGGGAAATGGAGGAATTAAGAGAGGGCCTAATTCCTTACGGGTCAGAAAATGATGACTATTGGAAATGGAACATGAGAAGGAATGTAACAGGAAATAAATTAATAATGGATAGAACCCCTCGTACATATTTAACAACCGGAAATTATGCAGTCCATATAAAGAGACTAGCTAAATATTTCAATAAGAAAAATGTCCTTTTTGTTTTTCAGGAAAACCTAAGAAGAAATAAGCACAGGGAGGTGAAGAGGATTTTGGACTTCTTGGGCCTAAGCATTGACGAAATTCCTCCGGAAGCCGGTTCCAAGGACTATCACTCCTCGAGAAACTCCCTTCTTTTGACTAAATTTGCAGGAAAAATGAAACACTATCAGGACCTTATTCCTTATTCTGTTCTGGATGCCGGAAATAAGCTAACAAGAAAACTGGACAAGAAGTTATTCAGTAAAACAAGAATGAAAAAAAGAACCAGAGAAAGGCTGATAGATTTTTACCAACCGAAAAACGGAGAATTAGAAATTCTTCTAAATAAAGAATTTGGGATGAAAGTCGATTTGTCTGGCTGGGACAAGTAGATTTTCCATAATTTTTTAAGACCTGAGGAATTGAAAGAGAGTATGTGCGGCATAAACGGATTCAATTGGAAGGACAAGAAACTTGCAAAGTCAATGAGCGATTCTCTTAAACACCGGGGTCCAGACGGAGAAGGCTATTTGACAGATAATAATGTTTCTTTGGGGCATAGGAGACTTTCTATAATAGATACTTCGGAAAAAGGAAATCAGCCAATGAAATTCTCTCATAAGGGTAATGAGGCAACAATTATTTACAACGGAGAAATCTACAATTTCAGAGAAATCAGAAAAGAACTCAAAAACAAAGGATATAAATTCAATAGCAATACTGACACGGAAGTCGTACTGGCCTCTTATCTAGAGTATGGAGAAAATTGTGTAAACGGATTCAATGGGATGTGGGCATTTGCAATTTATGACAAAAAGAGAAAGAAGCTATTTCTAAGCAGAGACAGGACCGGACAAAAACCTCTTTTTTATTATTTCGACGGTGAAAATTTTGCTTTCAGTTCCGAAATAAAAGGAATTTTGAAATTCAATCCAAAACCAGAAATCGAAAAGAAAGCAGCAAATTTTTACTTCTCTCTTGGATTTATTCCAGCACCCTATTCGATTTACAAAAATATCTTCAAATTAGAGCCAAGGCAAAATCTACACTTTGACCTGAATAAAAAGAAAATTGAGAAAAACTATTACTATGATTGGCCCAATTACAAACCAACAAAACACAAGAAAAAACTAATTGAAGAAGCAAAAGAGCGCATAAAAAATTCTGTTAAAAAAAGGCTGGTTTCAGATGTTCCTCTTGGAGCATTTCTTTCAGGCGGATTGGACAGCACAACAATCGTTTCTTACATGAAAGAACAAATGAATAAGCCGTTGCACACTTACTCGATAGGGTTTGAAGGGGGGTTCGATGAATCCGAATACATCAACATCGCAAAAGACTACTACAAAACAAAACACCATCACAACTACTTCAGAGAGAAAGATTTCCATAAAATTTTGGAGAAAATCTTCTATTATTACGACGAACCTTTTGCAGACCCTTCAATGTTCCCGACACTGTTTTTATCAAAATTTGCCAGAAAAGGTTTAACTGTTTCCTTAAGCGGAGATGGCGGAGACGAAGTTTTTGGAGGATATCCGAGACACATTATGGCCAGACAAATTGAGATTTTAAGAAAACTCCCAAAATGGTCGAGGAAGATTTTAATGAAAATTGTTCCTTCACATAAAGTCAAAGAAGGAATAAAGATAAGTTTATTGCCAAAAGAAAAATTTTATTCTGAAGCAAGAGGATGGATACCAAAACCAAAGGAAGTTAAAGAAAAATTGGAATCAATTCTAAAAAAATGCCTTGAAAAGTCAAACGGCAACCTGCCCGAAGCAGTAAGGTTAATGGATGTTTACTTTTACACTCTACCGGACAATTTCTTGCAAAAAGTAGACCGGGCTTCAATGTCTCAAGGCCTGGAAGTAAGAAGCCCTTTCTTAGACCATAAATTAATTGAATTCTCAAATAAAATCCCCTCAAGTCAAAAAGTCTCTTTTTCTAACGACAAAATCTTGTTCAAAGAAATTGTAAAAGATATTCTGCCTAAAAAACTACTTAATAGAAAAAAACAAGGCTTCACTCCTCCATTAAACAAATGGATTAAAGAAGAAAGCTATAAAGAAGAACTACATGAAGCTTTGGAAAACCTACACGAAAAAGAGGTTTTAAGCAAAGAGTGGAAAAATTTCTATCTAAAACATGCATTCAAAAAAGATGACGTGGTACACAACAACTACAAAATTAGACTATTCTTGTTTTATAAGTGGTACAAGTATTGGTTTAAGGGCTAAATTTTATCGAGTACATATTTCTTTTTCCTTCGTGGACAGAATCTATACAAATTTTGTTTCCTCGGAAATTCCATCGAGGGTGTAGGTCCACTCTAAATTCACTATTCCCAAAATCATTTATTTCCTTTGTAAGGAATTTTTTATCAGGATTAGAATAAAATTTGCCAATTATTTTCTTTTTGTTTTTTACAGAATCGTATAAAATAAGTTTTCTATAACTCTTTTTATCAGGATAGGTATCAGTTACAACATATTTTTCTGTAGGGTCCCAGGTTCCATGTCCGTCTTCTCTGCTTATATTTATTTAATTCGCATACCCCACAGCTCTGCTGTGGCTGGGTAAAATCTATTAAGTATGATCCAGTTTTTCTTTTATGGAGATTGAACATGCAGCCCATTGTACTTACAGGATAAGGTATCATATGGTTTTCGTAGTTAAGTACAGGAAGAATATGCTTCTTGATAAAGTCCCTTTAGGATACTTCAAAGAGCTTCTTAACGGGATAGGAGATAGGTACTGGTTTAGATTTGAATCAATAGGGGCGGAAGAGATCATTTCCATGTTGTTGTTGGGCTGCGCCAAGGAACTCTCCTTCGAGGATCATGCAAGTTATAAAGAGCATAACTGCTAAAATGATCTTCAAGAGATTCAAGAAAATAAAGAAATATGTTCGTGAACAAGGTAAGTCTGAGAAACAACTAAAATTAATGAGTTTTGCTACTTAGAGATACC
>JBDGRJ010000063.1:11725-13432 GCA_042218115.1 Minisyncoccia bacterium
GTTTTTCGAGAGTTTTTTGAATAAAGGAACTCTATACTGCACAGGGTGAGTTTCTAAAGTCTTCAGGTCAAATTTTTCCATAACGAATATAAGATTTTAATTTCATTTTTTGACTTCCAGTTTAAAAAAGAGACTTACAGGTATTACTATGCCCGAAAAATATCTTTCATAAAGGTATCTTCTAAAATCATTGTGGTTAATGTATTTTTCAAATCCAAGCAATTTAAAGATTACTGGTAGATAGATTCTTACTTCTTTTCTATTAAGGAAAAACCTCTCATTTTCTTTAGATCCTGATTCAGCATAAGCAGATCCCTCGTAATGTTTAAAGCTGTCTGCACTGAAAGCCGTCTTGTGTGTTATATCCCCCCACGCAACTGAAGATTTGCAGTGAGGAGTCATTATTTTTATTGTTGCGCCATCTTGAGAGATTCTTACTAATTCTTCCATTACTTTTTCAGTGTTGAACAAATGCTCTAAAACGTTGTCCATAAGGATTTCTTCAAATTGATCGTTGTCAAAAGGATAAGGGAATTTTTCCAAATCATGGACAACATCGATTCCTTTTCCAGAAAAATAATCCAAATTCACATATTCTTCCTTTATATCGTTCCCGCAACCTATGTTTAATTTTTTCTTTTCCATTTTTATCTAGATAAAGATTTGATTTTATTTATCAATGAAGAAAGATTTACAGTTTTTAACACTTTTTCTACTTGATGTTTTAATGGTTTCGGGATTTTCATCAAAACAAACAAAAATAATTTTTGGGTCATAAAAAGGAGGCCCTTATCGGGACATGAATAGTCATTCCAAGGGGTTTCTCTCAGATATGCCCAATATTTTCTTTTTTTGGGATGAATGCATCTGTAGTGCCAGGGTTTAAACCTTGACGAAAAGTGGATTATATTTGGTTTTAATTTAATTTTTTCAATTTTTTCTTTCCCATAAATTTTTTCTAGAGATTTGTCGTTATAAAATACTGGTTGTACATTCCAAGAAATATCCAGCCCTTTAATCTTCTTTTCTAGTACTTTGTTTATTCCATCTTGGTCTGCATATATTATCTTTTCAGGGTTACTTTCCAGAAATTTGATTATCTTGGGTCCAGTTCTCCCCTCTCTCCACTTTTTGCAGTTTATATAAAGAACGCCCGCATTAAAATAAATACTTTCATCTTTCATTCCGAGCAAGTCTTTTTGCTCCTCCTGCGTTTGAGGATCGTCAGGCACAGCCATAGCAAAATTTTTTTCAAAACTTAGTTTCCTCAAACTCAAGATGTCTCCCTCTACCAATAAGTCGGAATCAAGGTACAATATCTTATCACAATTAGTTTGTTTTGGAAGGAGCAATCTAAAGTAAGTTGAAATGCCGTAATATTTCCTCTCTTGTATGTTTTCAACCTGCTTTTTATTCGCATTTACCAAAGAAATCTTTGAACTAAAGTCTTCAACTAGCTTTTTTATTTTTTTCTTGTTTTCCTTTTTTATTCCATTATCTATTACAAAAATGTGAATTTTTTTAGGGTCAGAACAATTTTTCAGTAAAGAATAAATCATAACTCCTGCATGCTGGGCATAGCTATCATCACATGCACAAGCAACATTAATAGTTTTGCCTTTATGCATTCTTTAGAATCTCCAAAAATTTATCCTCATACCTCTCAAGTTCAAACTCTTTAATAAATTTCTGCCTTCCTTTCTTTCC
>JBDGRJ010000064.1:0-1067 GCA_042218115.1 Minisyncoccia bacterium
AGGTTGCATTTAAATAAATTTTGTCGCTAAACCACAATTGTAACGAAGATTTAAATACTCCAATTATGAAAGCCGATTTCGCTAAAAAACTAAACCCGTTTACTTTTTAAAACGCTATTTCTAAGAAACCGTATGAGCAAACAACAAAACGACCCTCGGTCAAGAAAAATTGGAAGGTCCAGAAGCAATAAAGACCCAAGAGAAGGAAAAAAAGAATTTTCTACGATAGCTAAAGAAACAATTCAAAAATCGGACATAGTCCTAGAAATCTTTAACGCCCAATTCATAAAAGAAACACGAAATCCCGACTTCGAAAAAAGAATAAAGCAAAGAGGTAAAAGGCTGATTTATATTTTCAACAAAGCAGACTTAACAAAAAAAGAGACAATCCAAAAATACAGCTACTTGAAACCATATGTAACAGTCTCCTGCAAAGAAGAAAGAGGCATAAAAGCCCTAAGAGATTTAATCAAAAGAGAAGCTAAAAAAATTGGGAAAGAAAGGGTCATTGTCGGAGCCATTGGATACCCAAATACCGGAAAAAGCTCCATAATTAATGCCTTGAGCGGTCGAGGGGCAGCAAAAACAAGTGCAGAAGCAGGATACACAAAAGGAAATCAAAAAATAAAGCTAAATGATGGAATTTACCTGATGGATTCTCCGGGAGTAATTTCAAAATCTGCTTACTCAGGCTCTGCAGGAGAAAAAATAGCCCAACATACAAAAGTAGGAAGCAGATCTTATTCTCAAATCAAAAACGCAGAAATGGTTCTAACAAAACTTATGAGAGACTATTCATACGAACTGGAAAGCCACTACAATGTCGAAGCCGAAGGCGACACAGAAGAACTGATAGAACAAGTCGCAAAATCAAAAGGTTTCATGAAGCCTGGCGGACAACCTGACGAAGAAAGAACTGCCAAATTTATAATAAAAGAATGGCAGGAAGGACGAATTCCTCTGGAATAGCAAAATTACAACAAAAGAGAACCTATTACTGAGGGATGAGCCAGAATTCCTCTGGAATAGCAAAATTACAACAAAAGAGAACCTATTACTGAGGGATG
>JBDGRJ010000064.1:1167-5001 GCA_042218115.1 Minisyncoccia bacterium
AGCCAGAATTCCTCTGGAATAGAAAACAATTATAAACCCAAAAACCTAGTTAAAAAAATGGAAAACGAACGAAAACCCGAATACAAAATCAATGAGGTCTTCTTAAACAGGTGGTCTCCTAGAGCAATGTCAGGCGAAGCTCTAAATGAGGAGGAACTAATGCCCCTTATAGAAGCGGCAAAATGGGCTCCATCTTCTTACAACAACCAACCGTGGCGATTTTTCTATTCTCTAAAAGATGATGAAAACTGGCAAGAGTTCTTAAACTTACTAGTAGAATTTAATCAAAGTTGGGCCAAAAATGCAGGAGCTTTAATCGTCCTTGTTTCAAAGAAAACTTTCGATGACGGAAGTTTCTCAAAAACACACTCTTTCGATACTGGTTCGGCATGGGAGAACTTCGCACTTCAAGGTTCCGAAAACGATTTAGTAGTTCACGCAATGCAAGCCTTTGATTACGAAAAAGCACACGAATTACTCAGTCTTCCCGAAGAATACGAAGTGGAAGCTATGATTGCTGTAGGAAAACCTGGACCCAAAGAAAACCTACCTGAAGCAATTCAAGACAAAGATGTACCTAGCGGAAGAAAAAGCATCTCAGAAATTTCAACAAAAGGCAAATTCCAGGAATAAGGTCACTCTTCACCAACTAAAGGCACAAAGCTAAAACCTGAATACTCATCCATCTTATTCTCGCTAGGTGTTTTCTGAACTCTTACTATAGAATTCCCAACAGGAGCAACCAAAATACCGTTCATTTTCAACTGATTAATCAATTCTTGAGGTGTCTTCTCGGCAGAAGCACTAACCAAAATCCTATCAAAAGGCCCTTTATCCTTCAAACCTTTACGGCCTTGACCAGCAAAAACTTCAACATTATCTATGTCTTCCAAATCCTTCTTAGACCTCGCTGCAAGCTCGCTAACAATCTCGACACCATACAAGGAAGCATTTTCAGTCATTTCGTCCATCAAAGCCAAAACATAACCACTTCCCGAACCAACTTCCAAAATATTCTGACCGTCTTGAGGACCTAGCAAATTTAACATAAAAGCAATAGTGTAAGGCTGAGAAATTGTCTGCCCATGGCCTATAGGCAAAGCAGTATCTTCGTAACTTTTAGGCTTTTGCTCATCGGGAACGAAATCTTTACGATCAACCCTATCAAAAGATTCGACTATCTTATCAGAAAAACTTTGATTCTTCAAACTTCTGACTAGCTGTTCCTTGTGCATTGTAAATTAAACTCGGATGAATTTGTTTAAAAGTGTTTTGTATTTTAATTAAGATCCTTCATTAGGAAATTGGCCTTTGGATACAATTTCTATAGCACTAACATGTGCAGGAGATGTAAGGAAAAATTTTGCAGCCTCTCCAACTGTTGTAGGAGGCCCCAAGGTAATTTGCTCATCTCTCCACCTTCCACCATACTCATCAGAAATCATCTTAATCGAATCTTGCACTTTTTTATTGTCATACATCCCAGTATCTATAGCCCCAGGCCTCAACGTACTAACAAATATGTTGTGTCGATATAACCCCAACATAACTGAATTTGCATATCTGTCTAAAGCCCCCTTAGCAGTCGTGTGTGCCGCACCAAAAGAATATCCTCTAATTGCGCTCATTGAAGTAACGATTGCTATACGAGACTCGTTTTGTTTTTCTAGAATGGGTAAAAGGGCATGCATAAGAAGATGAGTAGACCTAGTGATTGTATTTGTTTCGGATTCAATCAATTCCGGGTCAACATTTTTAATCGGCAAATAAGGGTTGTCATTCTTTAACTTATAACTTCCTGCTCCAAGACCTACAGACTGAACCCAGTCAATAGGTTTATCCTGAGGGAGATTATCTACGAAATTACTTACAGCTTCCTTGTCCATCAAGTCTACTGCAGAATATTCAATTTTGCCTCCGTCTCCGACTAAGGAAACAAAACTTTGATTTATATTTTCTAGTTTATCCTCTGATGTAGAAACCATGTGAACTATAGCTCCTGCTCTCAATAATACGGCCGCAACCGCAGAACCGATGTTTAATTTAACTTCTTGACCATCAACCATTATAGAATCATGGCTAGGATATCCATTCACAATATCAGTGAAAACTTTCTTAACCGGCCTATATCCGCATCCCACAACTATAACTCTCCTTCCTTCCAAATCACGAGTTCGTGGAATATTCTTTACTCTTTCTAACATAATAGTAAAAGAAAAGCCAACCTTTAAAACTTTTCTCTAGCTCTTATCGAACACCTCCATAAACTTCCCTAAATTCTTCTTTAGAAAAAACAACTTGCCACAACTGAAGCTTTCTTGACCTAAAGGCGCCGGCACAACTCAACAAATAATAAACCCACATTCTATAGAATCTGTCACCATACTTGTCCTTTATCTTGTCCCAATTATCGATAAAGTTTTTGTGCCAAGCCATCAAAGTATAATCATAATACAAACCAAAATTGTGCCAATCTTCCAAAACAAAATGATCTTCGGCACTTTCTAATATCTTACCCGCATAAGGTATAACTCCATTAGGGAAAATATACTTTTCAATCCAAGGATCTGTTCCTCCCTCTTTGTCATGCTTTCCTATAGTATGGATTAAAGTCAAACCGTCATCCTTCAAACACCTGTCTACTGCTTCCATGTACGACCGATAATTTTTATAGCCAACATGCTCAAACATTCCAATAGACAAAACTCTGTCAAACTTTTCGTCAATTTCCCTATAATCTTGTAACCTAACTTCGACGGGCAAATCTTTACAATTCTCCCTTATTGATTTAGCTTGTTCTTTTGAGATAGTTATACCAACCACTTCAACACCATAATTCTTTGCTGCATACTTGGCAAAGCTTCCCCATCCGCAACCAATATCTAAAACCCTCATCCCTTTCTTCAGTTTCAATTTTCTACAAATAAGATCTAGTTTTTGCTCTTGAGCTTTGTTCAAATCTTCAGTATTTTTCCAATAACCACAACTATAAACCATTCTGTCATCAAGCATCAACTCAAACAAATCATTACCTAAATCATAATGCTTCTCTCCAACTTCATAAGCCCTGGAAAGCTTCTGTAGATTGAAAACCTTAGACTTAAAAACATGCCAAATCATTTTAACACCCCATACTTCTTTATCTAAATTGGCACTAAGAAGTTTCTCAAAAAATTGGTCTAACCTTTCACAATCCCACCAACCGTCCATATATGACTCACCTAAAGCTAACGAACCACCAGCCAAAACTCTCTTATAAAAATTCTTATTATGAACCTTTATATCCCAGGGATTACTCCCATTAATTTTTATTTCCGCTTTATCCAATAACTCTTGAGCAGATTTCTTATATCCTTCATATCCCATAGAAATTTACCTGCTATTGACATATTTAAGGTTTATTGCTTTCTAATCTTTTCTTTATATTTTCAACAAGAGGGAAATAAACTTTTCTTGCAATATCTATTGCTTCTCTAGCTTCGAAGACACTAGGAACATACCCTCTATAATTAATACTATGCCTTATTTTTCTTAAGTTATCTATGACTCCCAAGGGCCTTTCAGTTTCAACATTCAACTCCATCAAAGCATTAATTGGCTCCAAATGATCTTTTGATTCAAAACCCTCTAGAATTAGGAGCGAATCCCCAACCTTCCGAAAACATTCATAAACATTCCTGACAATAGTCGAGGCGGAGCTTTCGCTTAAGTCAAGGTTTAAAGTAAACTCCATATCCCTGGAGGAAGCATTCAACAAACTCTTGGCTTTTTCCCTATCGGGATTTTTGCTTCTCATGGTCTAACCTCCAAAAAACCGGACAAAACAATTCCGTT
>JBDGRJ010000065.1:0-3924 GCA_042218115.1 Minisyncoccia bacterium
TCTATGGCATATTTAGGTGATATTAATTGGCTATTCAAATGTTCTTTCTATCTAAGGAACTGAGAGTAGCCAACTTACTCGATGTAAGAGGTGAAACAATGGAGGGTATAGGTATCCTATTCAGCAACATGGTGACGGTCTTTGCCCTGTTGCTGATTTCGATTATGGTGATCAATCTGATGATTCCGGCCACGAAGAAAGTCATCACCCCTAGTAAGGTGATTGGCTGGATCGTTACAACGATTGTCGAGTTAATGAAGTGGGTGGCAACCCTTCCATTTCGGCTCTTGGGTTGGATCTGGGGGGCAGTCACGAACACCGACGAAAACAACGATGATGATAACAGTGGTGGTGATATCCATGTGCATGGGGATATTCACTACCACGCCGACGAGTAGAAGGGGGTATATGCCATAGCAGTGGGCTAAGAATACGCTGCTTTTTTATTTTTAACTTTGTGGTATAATTTAAAAAAATAATAAACTTATAATGAGCCCTTCAATCTTAATTGTAGTTGCGGTTTTAGTCTTTATAACTGCCGTATATTATTACCTAAAAGAAAGCGGTAAGCTCAAAAGTGGGTCAGATGGAGTGAATGAATACTCTGAAAACGTGACTCAGCTAGCTCGAGATGGAGAGCTGGAGGCTTTTCGTGGTAGACAAGAGGAGTTAAAGCGTATGATCAGAATTTTGATGCGTAAGACAAAAAATAACCCCTTACTCTTGGGGGAAGCTGGAGTAGGAAAGTCTGCTATCGTACATGGATTAGCTAAGAAAATAGTAAACGAAGAGGTGCCTGAAGACCTGCAGGATGCGGTAGTGTTGGAGATAGAGTTATATACCCTTCTTTCGGGCACAAAGTACCGAGGTGAGTTTGAGTCAAGGCTGCAAAAGCTTATGGATACAATCCGGGACCCGGAAAGTAAGATAATTATGTTTATTGATGAGATTCATTTAATAGAGAAGATGGGCACCTCGGAAGGAGCTCTTTCTATTACTGATGTATTAAAACCACAATTGGCAGGTACAAATATGCAGCTTATCGGAGCTACTACCTGGAAGGAATACCAAGAATTCATAAAACCAAATGAGCCTCTAGATCGTAGATTTCAACCAATTTTAGTGGAGGAGCCTGACGAGAAGCAGGCACGTGAAATTCTTTTGGGGATAAAGGAGGAATATGAGAATTTTCATGGCGTGGATATCACTGATGATGCAGCTAAAAAAGCTGTTAAGCTTGCTCACGAAGAGATCGAGATCAGAAACCTACCCGACAGTGCTATCGATTTAATCGATGAGGCTGCTACTAAAGTATCTATAGATGCTGAGAGAGAACATCATCTAGCGGGAGGTATAGTGCATGCAGCAGCTAAAGATAAAAACCAAGATGAAGATGACAGAGAAAGACAAAACGCTGCCGAGGTTGCAGTAGACGATATTCAAGAAGTAGTAGACCACTGGCATCCGGTAAAGTCAGAGGGTGAGCAATCACAAGAAAACGGTTAATTTTATATGATATTGACTAAGTACTTTTGTGTTCGACAAGAGGGTGTGTATAACAGACTAAAGAAGGTATGATGAGAGGTGTATCAGTGAGTATTTTAAAAAGAAAAAACTTTCTAGCGCTACTATCTTTATTGTCGGGTAGTTTGTTAGTTTTAAAGCTATTATTTTCTTTTAGTTTTATTTCTATACCTCTTTTTTTATTTTGGGCTATTACGATCTCTTTCTCTTTTGGTTTGGTTTTCTCTAGCCAGAGTATATTAAAAAATTTTATCCTTGGGTTTTTAGCTTTATTTTCTTGTTTGGGAGTATTTTCTGTATTATTTTATTTCTTATTTTCTGCTTTTGGAGGGCTACAGGTAACTTTATTAGTGATTTTGATCACCTTCTTAGCAATTGCAGCTTCATACGAACAATCTTTGGAATTCTCACTTGACTCTTTTCAGTACAAAGCGAAGCCAGTTTGGTTTTATATTTTACTGGTAGCATTTATTGTATCTAATCTTTTTTTATTATTCTTATTTTTTCAGCTGAGAACGGAAGCTGGAATAGTTTCTCCTTGGCTGCTTCCTAAGTTTATATTTTTTGCTTTGTATTTTTCTTCCAGCTTTTCTTTGCTTTATTTATTAAAAAATAGCTGGACAAATCTCTCTTTATGTTTGTCGATTTTATACTATCTGGTTTCTTTGTTAGTGGCGGTGATAGTTTATAAGGTAGGTTTTGGCTTTGATCCTTTTATACACAGAGCTGCTGAAAAAGCATTGTTTTCAGAGCATATAGTCAAGCCACAGAGAGTTTTATACTCCGGTCAATATACTTTAGTAGTGCTGCTAAAGCACCTCACTAGTGTTTCTATAGAGTGGATTGATAAGTTGTTAGTGCCCTTATCATCAGCTTTAGTTTTGCCTGCTCTGGGTTATCTATCTTTTCGTGATGGTTGGGGGATGAATAAGGTGTATGCAAGTATAGGGTCGGTTTTACTGTTGCTTTTTCCTTATTCTCACCTGACACATACAGTTCCAAATAACTTGTCGTACTTTATTCTTTTTTGCGTAGTTTTAATTTTACCGCTGCTGAATAAGAAGAATTTATACACTCACCTAATACTTTTGGCTTTATCTATTTTTTCTCTTTTAACTCATCCGTTGTTAGGTGTGATTGCGGTTCTTTTAGTGGTTGCCGGGATAGTTTATGATCTTAATCTAATAGAAAATAAGAGAATTAGACGATCTGTCATTATACTGTTTGTAATTTTTTCTCTTCCGGTATTGTTTTATTACTACAACTTTAATCATGGTGTTTATTTATTAACAAAGTATGACTTTGTTTGGCAGATAAAGCACTTTTTTTCTTTATTTACCAACCCTACCTTAGCCCCGTTTTACGAGACCCCTATATTTTGGAATCTAGTTTGGTGGTATAAATTAATCGGTCTGGTGATATTTTCTATTTTAGGCTTTTATTTTATCGGCAAACGAAAAAATATTTGGTCAAAGAAGAAAGAACCTTATTTGGTGGTAGCTGTTGGAATTGTACTTATGTTGCTGTTATTTAGTAGCCTTATGAGAATACCAGGAGTCATTTCTTATGAGAGGTCAGAGTTTCCTTTGAGGGTTATTTCTGCTTTGTATCTGTTGGCTTTACCTTTATTTATCTTGGCTGTATTACGATTTCACAAAAATTATGTTAATACAAATTTTAAAGAAATGTCCTTCTTCTCTGCAGTATCTTTGTTTTTGCTTTTTTCTTGGTATTTGAGTTATGCCCCTGAAGACCCGAAAAGCCCCCATGTTAGTCCAGCAGTTAGCAGCTCGGATGTTCGGGTTGTTAAAAAAATAGATAGAATGGCGGGAGGTAGGCCTCATGTAGTATTGTCTAATCAAATGACTGCAGCCGCTGCTATAGAGAATCTGGGTTTTAAAAATTATATCACGACTAAGACCGGAGAAAGATTACTCTGGTACCCCATACCGACTGGCAAAAAGTTTTATTCTTATTTCAGGAGATTTATGAAAAATCCCAGCAAAGAAAAGCTAATAAAAGCTGGTAAGTTTGCGGGGGTAGAAAATGTTTATCTTGTTTTGCATGACTATGAGTCAAAATATATAAGTAAACATGAAGAAAATGGTTTGTCATTGTTTACTACAGCTGATAACATAAAGAAAATTAAAGATAATATTGAAAATATAGTTATTTATAAAATGTTAATTAATTAATCTACTATGGAAACTCAAACTAAGACCAAGACCACGGTCTCCATTATTGTAGCCGGTGTAGCATTGGTAGCAGGCGGAATCGGTGCTGCTAATGTTTTTTGTGGCCAATCTTCAAGCGGGACTTGTGAGACCGTTGAGAGGATCATAAATGCCACTACCTCACAGTCACAAAATACGCCCGGGTATAAAACACCTGGTTATGGTT
>JBDGRJ010000066.1:0-27784 GCA_042218115.1 Minisyncoccia bacterium
CGGCGTTGCAGGACTTCCCGTCCGGACACGCCGGACAGGACGGACCACCGCAGTCGACATCGGTCTCCATCCCGTTCTTCACGCCGTCACTGCAGGTCGGCGCCTGACAGGTGTTACCCTGGCAGACCCCGGACGTGCAGTCGCCATCGGCGTTGCAGGACTTCCCGTCCGGACACGCCGGACAGGACGGACCACCGCAGTCCTTGTCGGACTCGGAGCCGTTCTGCACTCCGTCCGAGCAGCTTGGCGGTTGACACCTTCCATTCATACAGATCTCCGATTTGCAGTCCCGGAACAAATTGCACTTTCTGCCCGGTGGACACGCCGGACAGGACGGACCACCGCAGTCGATGCTGGTCTCCTTGCCGTCCTTCATCCTGTCTTTGCAGGTCGGTCCGGTATCCAAACCGGAATCGGTGACTCCAGCGTCGGCATCCATGGTGACGTCCGCCTCAGCATTCGTGCTGATGTCCATCTCGGCGTCAGCGTCCATGCCGGTGTCCATTCCTGTGTCGGCTCCGGTATCCAAACCGGAATCGGTGACTCCAGCGTCGGCATCCATGGTGACGTCCGCCTCAGCATTCGTGCCGATGTCCATTGTATCCGTTGTGGAGCCACCTGAGTACGTGGGGGTCTCCATCCAAAAGATGCATCCCCCCAAAAAACAGGGGATGCACAACAGCATGATTTTCAATGAACGCAGCATGATTGTCCTCCATGCATGAAAGAGCGGATTGCCGCCCAAAAAGGGCGAGCCCCAAAGGGGCTAACTCTCGCGTTAATCCTAATTTTACATACTTTTGTTCAAAAATCAAGTTTTTTGTAAAAAGAAAATTTGGGTTTATTTGTTTTTTCTTTTTTTTATGATAAATTATCTTTACATACTAGCTTAATTCTGTATACTTTAAGTGGCTCTATGGACAAGGAGCAGATAAAGCAAAAATTAAAAGAGGTGTTAGAGCAAGATGAGAAGACTTTGTTTGCTTTTTTGTTTGGTTCTCTTGTCCGCGGTGATGATATAGAAAGCAGTGATGTAGATGTCGGGGTGTATCTTAGAGATGATCAGCTAGAGGATAAGTTTGATGAAAAGCTCAGGCTTACCAATCTCTTGTCTGAAAAACTGCGGCGTGATGTGGATGTAGTTATTTTAAATAGGGCTGCGCCTTTGATGAAATTTGAGATGTATATTAACTCTGAGCTGATCTTAGAAAAGGATAAAGGCAAGCGTCTCGATTTTCTTTTGAAGGCCGTCAATGAATATCATGATTATCGGCCGTACTTGGAGATGTATAACGAACGTACACTAAATGACTCAAACCAAAAAAATTAATCTAATCAGAATATAATGCTGAAATCAAACTACTTCAAACGCTTCGCCCAACTGATGATCGCTTTGACTTTCTTTATGCCTTTGATAGTAGCTTCAGAGAGTTTTATCTTTCCTTTCATTGTGCCTAAGGTAGTGGCATTTAGGTTTTTGGTGGCTTTGATGTTGGGTTCATATCTACTCCTTTTAGCTAGTGATTGGGAGCGATACAAGCCAAAGGTTAGCTGGGTGCATGTAGGTGTGTTTTTATTTTTACTTAGCTTTGTAATCTCTACCTTTAGCGGAGTAGACCCATATCGTAGTTTCTGGGATAACCATGAGCGTATGTTGGGGCTGTTTAGTGTGCTCCACTATGGGTTATTTTATTATATTGTTTCTTCCGTGGTTACCAAGTGGAATGAGTGGAGGTGGACCTTGCGCACCTTCTTGTTTGGAGGTTTTATTGTGATGTTTATAGCTTTTTTACAGAAGTTTGTAGACCCTCAGTTAGTATTGAACCAGGGAGGAAGTAGTGTCCACTCTACTTTAGGCAACCCTATATATGTAGGTGGTTACGGCGGCTTTATGGTGTTTTTGGGTTTGTTGATGTATACCAAGGATAAAAATGTGAGTAAATACTGGAATTACTTCTATCTTTTCACAGCCTTTTCCGGGTTGTTCGGAATTTATGCTGCCGGACAGAGGGGTCCGCTCTTAGGCCTGTTGGCTGGTATTGTGATCGCTGTTTATATGTATGCCTGGACTTATGATGATAAAGAGTGGGTTAAAAAGTTTGCGGTCTATAGTACAGTAGTTGGGTTAATTGTAGTTGGATCACTGGTTTATTTTCGTAAGACCAATTTTGTCAAAAACATTCCCATAGTTGGCTCAGCTGTAAATATAAACCTGGAAAAAGGAACCTTGGAGACTAGATTGATTGCCTGGAATATAGCTTTTGAATCTTGGAAAGATCGACCGGTCTTTGGCTGGGGTCCGAGAAATTACTATTATGCCTTTAACCAGTACTATGACCCGCATATTTTAAGTCACGGCTATGGTGAGACCTGGTTCGATAATGCGCACAATATATTGATGGAGACGATATCCACCAGAGGGGCCTTTGGGCTTGTGACTTATCTAGCTCTATTTATATTTACCTTTGTGGCGCTATTAAAGGGGTACAAACGAGGTGATATTAATGCCCATGAATTTGTACTTTCCAGTGGATTTTTAGTGACTCACTTTGTTCATAACTTATTGGTATTTGAAGATCCCACGTCTTATCTGTACTTCATGTTAATGTTGGCATATATTAATCAAAGAGTAACTAGAAACAGAAGAGACACAGCTTCAGCCAATTCCTCAGGAACAGTCTCTTACGGCTTAGCGGCGGCTACAGCGGCGTTTGTTCTGGTTTTTGGGTATACTACTAATATCAACCCCGCACAAGCTAATATGTCCAGTTTGGATACTATAAGAGACATTAAGACCGGAAAGAACGGAGTCAGCAGCTACAATAAAACGATGAGTATGCCCACACCCCACCGGGATGTGGTTACTACGGATCTGGCCCAAGCTATTATAGAAGTAGGGCCGAAGTACATGAAAGCCAAGAAAAAAGCACAGATCAAGCCGCTGGTAGACCAGGCCTACAAAGATGTAGAAGAGGTGATAAAACTGCACCCGAGAGATATTAGGCTGTATATGAAAAAATACAGACTAGCTAATTTGAAGGCGCGGATAGAACAAGAACCAAAATATTTTGCAGAAGCTGAACAGGCTATGGAGACAGCCTTGAAATACTCCCCGGACAGACAGCAGCTAAAGTTTATGCTTGCTAGCCTCAAGATTAGGTTAAATAAAAAAGAAGAAGCCAAGGAGCTTCTAGTATCGGCAAAAAACTCAGATAAGACTATAGCAAAGTCTTGGTGGAGATTGGCAGTATTTTACGAACAGCACAACCAGCCTAACAAAGCCAGGAATACTGTTATAAAAGCCAAAAAGCACGGGGTTGAGTTTTCCGGTAGAGGAGAGAAGATACTAAAGAGATCCGGGCTGGATCCGGCGAAGATAAGCGCTACCGATACGATGAGAACCGGCAGCCCCAGAAAAGTTCAACTAAAAGGACTAAAAAAGCAGATTAAGCAACAGGCTCAAGAGTCAAGCAATTAGATAGATGACTTTTACTTTTAGCTGTTGTAGCTTTCTTGTAGAAAAAATTTGAGATTAACTCAAAAGTTCTCGGTACACCTCTTTAGTGCCCTCTATGGTGTTTTTTATGGAGAATTTATTTTTGCATCTTTCTCTGGCGTTTTTACCTTTCTTTTCTATCTCTTCTGGGTTTGAGAGCATCTTCTTAAAGGCATTGGTTACATCTTTGAGGTTATCTTTTTCTACCAGAATGCCGCACTGACTAGTGACTGATTCGGGTATACCGGCCACATTAGTTGCGATTACGGGCAGACCACAGCTCATTGCTTCTAGTATTGATCTGGGAAATCCTTCCCAGTTGGTGATTAGTGTGAAAATGTGGGATTGTTTGAGATATTCAAATACTTGATCTCGGGAAATATCTCCTGTCAATTCTACTTGTCCACTTAGGTCACTGCCTGAAAGATAGTTTTTAATTTGAGTTGATTTTTCTCCTCCTCCGATTAAAGTTAAGTCAACCTTTTGTTTTAAGTCTTGTGGCAGGTGGTCCAGTGCTTTTACTAGTAGCAGCGGCGCTTTTTGGGTTGATAATCGACCTACAAATACAATCTTGATTTTTTCATCTGGCTGAATAGGGAACTGATCATACTCAATTTCTGGTATCTCAGTTCCGTTATGTATGGTTGTAAGCTTGCTCGGATTAGCTATATTATTCTCTTTAGCCAATTTTTTATCATAATTGGAGACACAGATTATCTTATCTGTATATTTAGCTGCTAATTTTTCTGCGTTTTTTACTATTATTTTTTGTAAAACTGGTGTACCTGTGCTAAACCCCCAACCGTGTGCAGTAAAGACAGTGGGGAAGTCATATTTTTTAGCAGCTAATCTACCCACAAAACCAGCAAAAGAGCTATGAGTAGAGAACAAATCAGGGCTGAAGTTGTTTATTGCCTCTTGGGTAGTTTCGATGGCATTAAGTAGAGTAATGGGGTTATATGAATTTCTTAGGTATTTATTGGGAAAAAATTGTGCCCCTTTTTCTTTTATGTCTTCTTCTAGCCACCCTCCGGGTTGGCTTATGACTCCGACCTTGTGGCCATCTTCGAGCAGAGAAGAGGTAAGCTGCGAAATATGTGTCTGCGCCCCTCCAATTGTGGATTTTGTAATAGTGAATAATATTTTCATAACTAGTCCATTAGCTTTTTATAAAGATTAATATATTTTTTAGTCATAGACTCGATAGAAAATTCCTGCTTGATTTTTTCTTTAGCAGTTCTTCTCATTTGTTCTTTTTGTTTATCTGTCTGATCCAGAGTTTTCTCTATTCCATCTACTAAGGCCTCCTTTCTTTTTGGTTCTACCATAGTTCCATTTTTGCCATCATCAATAATTTCTGATACTCCACTTACTTGAGTAGCTACAGAGGGCAACCCCACAGCTTGTGCTTCTAGTAAGACATTTGGCATCCCCTCCCACAGTGAGGACAGCACAAAAATATCAGCTAATTGTAGATAATCTTTTACATTGTCTTTTTCACCTACTAAGTTCACTTGATCTTTTAGGCTCAATTCATTTATGAGCTTATTAAGCTCTGTTTCTTTAGGGCCTGATCCGAGAATCATTAAAAATATCCTCTCATATTTTTCTGATAAAGTTTTAACGGCCTTGATAAGATAAGAAAAGCCCTTTTGTTCAGTCAAGCTTCCCACTCCTATGATAATTGGGTATTTATCGTCTAGATTTAGTGCTTTCCTTATCTCTACTTTTTCTTTTTTGTCCTCTTCTTTTAGCTCTTTTATATTTACCCCATTTGTTATTACCTTGTAGCTATCTTCTGCAATTACACCTCTTTCTGCCATCTTGTCTGCAGTATATTGTGATACTACTGTAGTATAATCACATAGGGATTTGGTAAGCTTAACCAATTTCTCTCTCATTTTACTTCCGAAATATTCATTTCTGATAGCTGAGATAATCTTAGGAACCCCGGCTAGCTTGCCTATGATCCTGCCTAATACATTGGCGTGGAATAGGAAGGTATGTAGTATATCTGGTTTTTCTTCTTTAAGTAGGGTGTATAGCCTCCAGGCTATTAGGGGATTTAATTTTGATTTTGCTTCTAAACTTTTGACTTCTATGTCTAGATTTTTTATCTTATCACCGATATCTTCGGGAGGAACTATGGAAATTACTGTAAAGTCAAAACTATCTTTTTCTTTGTCTGTTTTGTATTCTTTAAGTAAACGATATATTACCATCTCAGCTCCGCCAGTGTTTAGTCCTGTTATTAGAAAACAAACCTTCATTTATTTGCAAGTTATTTATTCTTTTCTAGTATTATAAGCTTTTTTGCTTTAAAAACAAATTAATTATGAATAATTTTAAAAAAATATTTATTAGAAATTTTGTAAATAAACTTATTTTTCCCTATATAAGAGGGTCTAATAGATTACAGTATTTTGAAAAACTGAAGGATTATCAATGGTGGAATCAAAAAAGCATAGAGGAGTTTCAAAGAAAGAAGTTATTTAGGTTAATCGATTTTGCTTATGAGAATAACTCATATTATAGAAATATTATTGAAGATAGAAATATTGATTACTCTAAAAATACTATCTTTCAAGACTTAAAAAAAATCCCTGTATTAACAAAACAAGACCTTAGAGATAGTTTTGATGAATTAAAATCTAATAACTTTGATGAAAAATATTACAAAAATACCTCAGGGGGCTCTACAGGTCGACCTGTAGTCTTTCTTCAAGATAGCACATACAGAGACTGGAACGCTGCGGGCAAGCTTCTGTTCTACGACTGGGCTGGTGCAAAACCGGAGGATAAAATAATAAAGCTGTGGGGCTCTAAAAGAGATGTAGAAAAGGGGGGGCAGGGTTTGAGGGGTTTTTTAGTAAGACATCTAGTGAACACTAAGGTTTTGGACACTTTTAAGATGTCTGATTCTGATATGGAAAATTATTTACAGATTATTAATGAAGAAAGGCCAGAGGTTATAGAAGCTTATGTGCAGTCTATATTTGAAATGGCAAATTATATAAGAGAAAAAGATAAAGAAGTCTTTTCTCCAAATGGATTAATAACTTCAGCCGGGATGCTATATTCTGATGTTGAGGATATGCTAGAAGAGATCTTTAAAACTTCGGTTTATAATAGATACGGCTCCAGAGAAGTGGGGGATATAGCTTGTAGTTGTTGTAGTAGTAGATCGTTGCACATTAATCAATTTTTTAATTTAGTAGAAATTAAGAAAAATGATACTTCTGATAAGTTTGGAGATGTATTAGTCACCAACTTACATAATAAGATTATGCCTCTTATAAGATATAAGATAGGTGATAAGGCCACCAAAAAAGTTAGCTCAGATTGTGAGTGTGGGCGTGAATTGGAGCAGATTGAGAGGCTGAAAGGCAGAGAGGTGAATATGTTTATTAATAAAGAGGGGGAGAGGATTGATGGTGAATATTTTACTCACTTAATGTACTACAAAAATGGGGTAGAAAGGTTTCAATTTGTACAAAAGCAAGTTGATAAGATAATATTGAAGGTTCAACCCAAGCAGTCTCTGTCGAAAAAAGAGGAAAAATCTATTAGAAGAAAAGTAAAGGGTGTTATGGGAAAAGATTGTGAATTAATAGTAGAAGAAAAAGACAGGATTAATCCTACAGATAGTGGAAAGCACCTTTATACAATAAGTAGGGTAGATAAGGATTAAAAATACTTTTTTACCTTATGGCGAAGTTCATTAATTTTTTTGTAAGCTTTGCAACCTAGAAATGAAACTAACAGGTATAAATAACTTCTTATATTTAAGGGGTTAAATTTTATAGACTTTAGAAACTTTTTTCTAGCTTTAGATTTATTATTTAGATACATATTTCTGGTGCCATCGTATCTGAGCTTGATACTTAAAATTTTTGGGTTTTCTAGATAATATTCTCTATATTTGTTAAAAATGTATTGGACATCTTCTGTTTTATTTGCGGCTGATATGCTTTGACTGATATTACCTTTATGGATTTTATATTTTATAAGAGCTTGTTGGATAAAGTAAAATTTGTAACCATTGGTAGCTATTCTTAGTCTCATTTCAGCATCCTGGCCACTTTTGAGTTTTTCATCAAAAAAACCTACCTTATCAAATAGACTTCTCTTATACATCATGGCACTGCCGCTACCCATGTAATCATGTTTCAATAATTCCTTAAGTGGGTTTGAGTAGTTAGGTACGATGAATTCTCTTTGTTCATCTTTTTCTATGTAAACCTCTTTTGCTCCACATCCGACGGCCATAAGATCTTCAATATCTTTATGTTTGAATGCCTCAACTTGCTTTTCCACTTTTGTAGGTAAATATTCGTCATCTGAATCCAAAATAGCTATATACTTTCCTTTAGACTTCTTTATCCCTTTATTTTTAGGTTTGGCAGCACCACCTGAATTTTCTTGCCAGTAGTACTGTATTTTAGGGTGCTTTTCTTGAATTTTTTCTACCACCTCTTGGGTGTGATCAGTGGAGCCGTCATCTACTACAATAATTTCAGTATTGTCGTATGTTTGGTTGATAGCACTTTTGATAGTTGTTGGTAAAAAATTTGCTCTATTGTAGGTCGGTATGATTATGCTGACTAATGGTTTATTCTTGCTCATATATAGTCCAGTGTTTTGTTAAATCCTTACTAATTAGTTCCTGTAATTTTTTTGCATCCTCTTTAAAAATTTCTTGTAAGTGTTTTTCTGTCTCCGGGCTAACTTTATATTCTCGTTTCTTTTGATTCAGCTTTGCAATCTTTTCCCCAAGTAATTTTAAACCCGTTGTTTTTAATATTTTGAATAAGTATTTATTTTGTTTCATTCTGCTGTAGTTTTTCTTGAGTTGTTTTTGTATCTTTGGAAATTTAAATTTATGACTTTTGTTAATTTTCTCTCTTAATATTTAAGGTGTAAAATCACTATTTACCCCCAAGAAGTTGTACAGGTTTTTTAGGACTTGTTTGGGCTCTGATTTTATTTTCTCAAAGACTATAATATGGATCTGCTCTTCAGAAAAAAACTCGATCCATTGTTCTAGATTTTTACTGTAGTAATTAACTGGTTGATCATATTTTTTCTGGATTTTCTTATCAATATTTTCCACTTTATCTTTGTGTTTTATATTGTTTAGATAAGCAGATACAGCCCAGGTGACAGGTTCGCGTATAGATAAGATTATTTTGATGTTTGGAAATAGTTTCTTTAATCTTTTTCTGCTTTCCTCGTCAGAGAAATAGCCAGCACTAAACTCACCGGTTATTTGGTTATCTTTACATTCAAAGTACTTAGAGTATTTGTTTAGATCTCTCCAGTCTTTATCGGCATCTCTAAAAAAGTTTATATCTTTTATCTCACACATACAAATTTCTGGATGCTCCTGTAAGCTTTTATACAGCCAAGTAGTTCCACATCTAGGCGCTCCGATCCCCACGAAGTTTAATTCTATTTTCTTTCCTTTATTAAACATACTTTCTTGAATAAATACATATTAAATGTTATCCTAAAAAAAAATAAATGTAAAGAGATTTTATGAGCAAAAAATTGGCTCTGTTTTTTACTTCGGGGGTTTCTCTTGCACGATGGGATCGTGTTGGTAATTTAGATCGTGAAATCAAACCTTACCGTAAACTTATTGAAGAAGGTCATTTTGATGAGGTATATTTTTTTACTTATGGTCAAAATGATAAAGAAGAGTATGAGGGTGACCTGCCGGATGGAATAAAGGTATTCCCTAATAAATACAACCTTTCCAATCGAGTTTATACTCTACTGATGCCGATCCTATATTGGCGTAAATTTTTGGGAGTAAATATTTTAAAAACCAATCAAATGAGAGGAGGCTGGGCTGCGGTAATAGCAAAATGGTTATATTGGAAACCCTTGGTAGTTCGTTGTGGTTATGAGTGGTACCTGTTTTCTCAAAAGAGGGAGGTAAGCAAGCTTCGTTTGTTTTTGGTAAAATGGCTGGAGTGGTTTGTTTATAAAAATGCAGACAGGATTATGATAAGCTCACATCAGGCTAAAGACTTTATAATAGATCAATTTAGTCTTGACGGAGATATCATCCAGGTTTTACCTAACTATATCGATACCAATTTATTTACTGATGAAGTGGGGCCCGAGGATCCTGATAAAAATAAATTATGCTTTGTTGGAAAGTTTAAAGAGCAGAAAAACCTATTGTCACTTTTAGATGCTATTGACGGACTCGATGTAAAGCTTGATATTTTAGGAAGCGGGCCGCTAGAATCTAAGCTAAAGAAAAAAGCAAGTAACTTAGATCAGGCAACGGTGGAGTTTAAAGATAATATTCCAAATGATGAGGTGCCGAAGTTTTTGAATAATCATTCTATATTTATACTACCTTCTCATTATGAAGGTAATCCGAAAGTGATTTTAGAGGCAATGAGTTGTGGTTTAGCTTGTATTGGTACTGATGTAGATGGAACTAAAGAGATAGTTCACCATGAAGAAAATGGACTTTTATGTGAGACTGACTCCGAGAGTATAAGAGGAGCAATTGAAAGATTATTAAATAATGATGACCTGAGGAATAGGCTAGGAAAAAATGCTCGTGAATTTATTATAGATAACTTTAGTTTGGATAGGATAGTAGAAATTGAGACGGAAATATATAATCAGTTAGGTTAAAATATGTTTTCTAATAACTTAGGTGTATTTTTATTGGGGAAAGACAACAAGGGGTGGTCTATTGATAAGGACAGAATTCATGCTAAGAACTTCTTGAACCGGATAGACGGAGTTAAGCTGCTTGAAAATAAGTATGAAATCTTATTTGCTGATATAGTTCATTGTGTTTGGTATAACTTTCTTATTAATGCCAAGGTCTATTATCTACTTTATTTGTTAAAATATTTGACTAACTTAAAAGTATCAGCTGTTATTACTAATCAAATAGATTTGTACGAGGACAGATTTGACAGACTTAGTGGTTTGGTTGATATCTGGGTATACCCCAATAAATATATAAAAGACTTTCTCGATAAAAAGGGGGTGGAGTCTGTGTATATTCCGTTCTATGTAGACAGGCAAGTTTTTACTGAAAATTCAAAATACAACAGAGAAAGTGTTTGTGATTATTTTGATTTGGATTATGATAAATTGAAAGATAAGTTTTTAATTGGGTCTTTTCAGAGAGACTCTTTAGGGGAAGACCTTTCTCAGCCTAAGTGGCAAAAAAATCCAGATTTACTTTTGGAAATTGTAAGACAACTTCCTAGTGATAGGGTAGAGTTAATTTTGGCAGGCCCTCGGAGACATTACATAATCAATAAAGCAGAGAAGCTGGGTTTAAGCTATACTTTCGTTGGCAATGAGTCTTATATAAGAAAAAACCAAGATGATTTTGAGACTGAAAATAACCTGTCTTCAGAGGATTTGGCACGTTTGTATAATATAATTGACCTTTATTTAATTACTTCTGAAAGTGAGACTGGGCCAAAATCTGTTCTGGAGTCTAGTTTATGTGGGGCTTTGACTATGAGTACTGACGTAGGTATGAGTAGTGAGGTCTTTCATAATGAACTGATTTATTCTAGTGATAATCCTGAAGAGGCGGTTAGTTTTATAAAAAATATAATTGAAAGCAATGCTGAAATAAATGAGTATTTAGACTATAATAGAAAACACGTAAAAAAATTAATAGATGATAATAAAATGAAGGAAAGGTATAATTCTATAATTCAAAACCTAAAACAATAAATATCATGAAAGTACATATAAAGTATAATTTTAGAGATGGGCCATGGGGTGGAGCTAATCAGTTTTTAAAAGCTTTACGTAAGCAATTTAAGAAAAAAGACGTGTATACATCGGATATTAATGAAGCTGATGTTATATTGTTTAACTCCCATCATGAGATCGAAAAGGTAGTAAACCTAAAGAAAGTAAATCAAGATAAAATTTTCATACATCGTGTAGACGGACCGGTATATAAAATCAGAGGAAATCACATGAGAACAGACAATCTTATTTTTAGGGTAAATGATTCAATAGCTGATGGAACTGTTTATCAGACTGACTGGTGTAAGGAAAATAATATTAAGTTAGGTATGCCGACTGATAATTTTGAGACTACTATAAATAACTCTCCGGATGCTGATATATTTAATAGAGAAAATAAGAGTGATTTTCATGAAGATAGGCCAAGGATTATCGCAACCAGTTGGTCTGATAACTGGAGTAAGGGTTTTGGTGTATATAAATACTTGGATGAAAATCTAGATTTTGAAGAATTTGATATGACTTTTATTGGAAATTCACCAGTTGAGTTTGAAAACATAAATAAAATTGATCCTTTGCCCAGTGAAGAAATAGCTGAACAACTAAAAAAACATGACATATTCATAACCGCAAGTGAAAATGATCCTTGTTCAAATGCACTGATAGAGGCACTATCTTGTGGTTTACCTGCGGCAGTTTTAAATGATGGAGGCCACCCTGAACTTATTGGCCAAGGAGGAGAAGCCTTTGAAGGCAAAGAAGATGTAATTGATGCAATTAAAAGAATTGCAAATAACTATAAAAAGTACCAAAATAATATCCCTGACTTTTCTATTGAGAGTAAAGCTGAGAAGTACCTCTCTTTTATGGAAGAAATTTACAAGAAACAACAATCTGGTAAGTATAAACCAAAAAGGTTATCTAATTATGATATTTATATGATAAAAGTGAGGCTGATCTATAATTTCATTTTATCTTTGCCGCACAGGATAAGAAATTATCTTAACAACAAAGACTAGACTATGAAAAAAAAGATTCTAAAAGGGTTGTTTTTTGAGTCGTCCGGTCAGTCTGTTATAAAGGTTTTAACTATAGTTCCGGCTATATTAGTGCCCCGAGCTTTAGGGCCAGAGAAGTTAGGTGAATATTCACTTATTATAGCTGTTTTAGGTACTTTTACAGTATTTATTAAGATAGGAATGGATAAGGGCTCAAAAAGATATTTTTCAGAACTAGAAGCTATTGGTAATCCTGGTATTTTTAAAAGATTCATATTACATATAGCAAAGATAAGATTCTTTTTAATATTAGCAGTTCTTTTTTTATTGTATTTTTTTATAAGCCCCTTATTTGATTTATTAAATTTAGAATTTTATAGCTTTTTGGTATATTTTATCCCAGTTTATTTGTTATTGCACTCTTTTATAAATATTTTGGAAAATTGTTTACAAGTGAAATTTAAACAAAAATATATAAATATAGTTCAGGTTTCAAAAGATCTCATTAGGCTGTTTTTAATATCGTTACTTTTCTTTTTCGGCTATTTAACTCTCACTACTGCGTTGTTTGCTATTTTATTTATTAAATTAGTGCTTTTTTTATTTTATTTTAGTAAAGTTTATATAATATTTAGAGAAGTTTCTTATAATTTGACACAGGATTTAAAGGATAAGTATATCGACTTTAAAAAGAGGTTTTATAATTACAGCTTTTGGTCTTTTTTGCATAGATTTACGGGGTATATAATGGCTGATCAGAGTGATTATTATTTTCTTTCTTATTTTAAAGGCACAGGGGCAGTCGGTATTTACAAGCTAGCCTCTAAGTTTGTAAAAAAAATTAAAACCTTTTCTTTACCTCAATCCGCAATTGGTACGATGTATAATAGTGCAATGACCCAAGCTTATGAGAAGCACGGGAAGGAGGTACTGAATAAGTATTTTCAGAACAAGATTAAGTTGGGGTATATTCTTTGGTTGCCTTTGTCAATAGGGGGGTTTGTTTTAGCTGAGGAGTTAATAATGGTTTTATACGGAGAATCTTTCTCAGAAGCAGCTGATTTAATTCTGTTATTGTTTATCTTTAAAATTTCTGTTGCTTGGATACACTCCACAAATGCAATTTTGAAAGCAATGGATGAGGCTAGAATGTTGACTATTATAAGTTTAATTTCTATTGTAAATATTATTCTAAATATTGCTCTAATCCCGATTTTGGGCGTTTATGGTGCTGCAGTTTCTACTTTTGTTACTAATTTTTTGATAGGTTTTATAAATTATATTTTAATCAACAAGAAACTTGTAAAAATAAATTTTCCTTGGCTCGAATTTGGCAAAATACTTACAGCTAGTCTGGTAATGGGGGCTATTGCTTATTCGACAAAGCTGTTGCTGATAAGTAATATTAATTTGAATATTTATTTATCGATAGTTCTTACATCTGGTATGGGTGCTGCAGTATATTTTCTAATAGTTTATTACTTCAAAATAGTAGATAGACAGTATTTTAACTATCTATTTAGTAAGGTATATTCTAAGTTACTTAAATAATTCTAAATCTTCAATATAATTTTTAATTTTTTTGGATATAAAAATAGGTACAGGTAGAAAACTGGCTAATAATATAAAAATTAATTTTTTTGGCACCCCTGGGAAAGATTTTTTTATTGATTTTATAGAGTATTGCATGGTTTTTACTCTTTTTTTATGGTTATAGTATCTGTTAGCGATTGAATGGTATAGCTTAGCCTCTTCTTTATCTCTGTATTTTTTTAAAAAAGAAAATTCTTTTATTGATTTATTTATAAAAGGCATAAACTCGTCTAAAATTTTGGATGGATCTCCGAGGGGTAGTTGACCTGTGCTGTTTTCTCTGTCTCTTATTTTCACCAGGGGTTCTTTTAGATGTTTAATTTTATATTTTTGACTCATTTTCATCAGGAAGAAATGATCCTCTCTTTGTGGTAGAGATCCGTCAAATCCGCCAATAGATAAAACAGCTTTGCGTTCAGCAAAAATTGTAGGGGTATTTTTTCCTATTTTACGAAGAAAAAAGTCCTTGATAATATCCTTAGTGTCTTCTGGTATAAAATTAGTGTATTTATTAATAACCCTTCCTTCTTCATTGGTTAAATATGAGTTAGATATTACCAGTTTTATTTTGGGGTGTTTTTTAATTGATTTAATTTGTTTTTCAGTTTTTTTAGGTAGCCATATATCATCTGCATCTAAAAAAGCTATATATTCGCCTTGGGCCTTTTTAACCCCCTTGTTTCTAGCTTTTGCAGACCCTTGGTTTTCTTGATAGAAGTATTTAATTTTATTTTTCTTTATATATGGCTCCAAAACTTCTTTAGTATTATCAGTAGATCCATCGTCAATAATTATGATTTCTATATTTTTGTAGGTTTGATTTAAGATACTCTCGATAGCTTCTTGAATCCAGGGGGCACAGTTATAAGTAGGAATTATTGCAGAAACTAGGTCTTTATTTTTAATACTCCCCTTATCCATGTTTAAATTAATTATATTTTTATTTTAGTTTGTCTAATTTGACTTTTACTTTATTTGTTTCTTGTAAAGATGTGGTGGGGGCTTCTAGACGAGGTAAAGTAAATAATCCTTTACTTTTTTCTTTATGGATGAGTCTTGGTTGGGTAGAGAAGGCCATTTTGTATTTAGATTTTTTGCATGCATCAATAATTTCATTGTTAAAGCTGCCATAAGGGTAAGAAAATAAGTTTATTTGACAGTTAAGTTTGTTTTCTAGTTCTGTCTTAGATTTTTTTATCTCTTTAAGTTGATTAGATTTAGATTGAAAAACTGTAAGGGGTACATGATGCATACCATGGGATCCTATTGTTATTAGAGGGTGCTTTGATAGCTCTTTACATTTGTTCCAGTCCATTATTAGATTATCTTTGTTTTTTAAGTTTATATCATTCTGCTTTCTCAGTGATTGTAGGAATTTCTTTCTAAACTTTGGTTTTTTGTGTTTTACTATACCTTTTAAATCTTGATAGCACTTTCTTTTTGAGTTTATATCTTTTAATTCGTAATTTTTTTCAATATTTGCATAGTTTATTTTTAGTCTGCTGTTAGATTTTATTATTTCGGTTAGCTCAAACTCTATTGGATTATCTTCTTCTATAAGATTAACAGACACAAATACAGTAGCGGGTATTTCGTATTTTTCTAAAATAGGTAATGCTTTCGTGTACGTATCTTTAAACCCGTCATCAAAGGTTATAACGATTGATTTATTGAGTGTTTTGTTTTTTTCTTTTATTCCATTATATAATTCTTCGGAGCTAATTATATTGTAATTATTTTGAAAAAAATTTAGATGCTGTTCAAAAGTATTTGGATTTACAGTGTACTCATTCGGGCCCAATAACTCTCCTCTGGCATTAAATATCCTGTGATACATAATTACTGCTACGTTTGGAGAGATAAAAAAATTATTGTATAAAAATTTAAAATATTTTTTTATCTTTTGCATAAAATCATTCTATTTTTTTTGATTTCAGTGAGACTGTTGATTTTTTCTAGACTATTCTTATTTTTGTTTCTGTGATGTGAGAATTTATAGAATTGAAAACTATTTAGCAGTTCATTTATTTGTTTTAAAATAGTTTCTTTCTTAGATTCTTTAAAGAACATTGGGTGTAGTTCTAAAAAGATAGTGTTTAATTTGTTTTTATTTAAAACTTCTTTGCTGCCTTTTAGCACATCTAATTCTGCTCCCTCTACATCAATCTTTATTATTTCTGGGTAAAATCCTGTTAAAGAGCAGTAATTATCAATTGATATCGTAAATTGAGTTTGTTGACTTATTGTTGTCTTTTTGTGGATTGAAACTTATAATATCTTGTGTTTTTTTTGTAATAGCACTGCAATTTATGAAAACTTCAGCTCCTTGATTTAACTTAGTATTATTATTTATTATTTTTACCAGCTCTGGATCAATTTCAAATGCGTGTACAGATCCTTTATTGCATTTTTTCTGAGCTAATATAGTAAAAAAACCTATGTTAGCCCCAATATCAAAAAAAATACTATCACTCTCAAATTCTTTTATTAATTGTTGTGTTACAGGGGGTTCGTGCGGTTCTCCATTAAGATAACGTGGAAAAAACCATTTTTTTGCAATTATATCTTTAGTTGAGAATCTAATTTTAAAATCATTAATTTTTATATCCAGTTTTTTATGAAATATATATCTTAAGTAGAATACCCATTCTATATTCGGATTATTGATAAGTTTGTAAGATATTTTGTAAATCTTTTTAAAAATTTTTTTTATATTTTTTTTCATTTTTTACATTAATTATACCAATGACTAAGATCTTTTTTTACAATTTGTTCTAGCTTTTTTGTTTCTTCTTTATACAACTCTTTAAGTCTACTTCTAACTTCAGGGCCGATTCCTTCTTTGTATTCTTTCTTGTTTATAAGTTTATTTTTTATATTTTTTAAACTGTTAATTACAGGATTTGATGATTGTGTAAAGTATTTTTTTAAACCCATCTTTTCTAGGCTACCAATACTTTGTTTTATAAGGTCATGTTTCCAGTCTCTCTCATTACTAGCAGTGTTGACTTTGTCTGTTAATACGGAGGGTTTGAAGCTATGATCAACTTCTAGAAATTTATAAACTTCTTTTATAAATTTGTGATCATCTTGCTTAAGATCTTCTAAAAACATTATTAGAATATTTTCTCGATCAAAATTATCAAAATAGTTTTGTAAATTGCTGTAATAAAAACCTGGCTCTATCCAATTTTGAAATAGGTCATAGTTCTCAAAAACTTCAGAGAATTCAAAATTTATTTTCCCCTTACTTTTTTCATGCCAATAGTGAGAATAAGCTCTATCAACAGGGTTGCGCAGACAAGTTATTATTTTTGCTTTAGGGGCTTCTTTAGCTATTCTTTGCGCAGCTTTTTGCGATCTAATATAAGAGGAGGTAGTATCACCTATAGCTTTTTCATTGGAGTAGTCTTCAAAGAATTGTTGATACCACTCTTCGCCTTTATGGTAATACATGTCAAAATAGTGCAATGAATCACCTCCAATATCTGAAAGTTTTTCTTTTTTATGCACATATATATCTGGATGCTCTTTAAAACAGAAGTAAGCCCAGGTGGAAGCCGATTTTTGTGGTCCTATCCAAAAGAAATTAGGTAGTTTCATGTTTTGTATTATTAATCCAAGAACTTAAATCCTTATCTATTATCTCTTCTAGTTTTTTTATCTTTGGTTTAAAAATTTTAGTTGCATATGACTTGGTTTTTTTGTTCATCTTAGGGTACCCCGGTCTTAAGTTGATTTTTTTAATAATTCTTCCTAAAAAAGAGTTTTTGAAGTATTCATGATACCAGTCATTAATTTTTATGCTTCTTGGAGTTTTAGCTTTATTTTTTTTCTTATCAATTTCATTAAATTCAAACTCTGAATCCACCTCTAAAAAATTGCAAATCTCTTTAAGAGTACTCTTAGTATTATTAATCCATTTTTCGAAAATAATAATTTTAACTTGTTCTTCTTCAAATATAGAATACCACTTTTTAAGATGTGTGGCGTAACTATTTTTATAAATCCAGCACATTGGAGAGTTTTCTGGAGATCTGTTCCCGGTGTACTCTTCTTTTATTGCTTTTTTAAAAGAGTATTTTTTCTCTCTACCTTGCCTGAGATTTTTCCAATACTGCGAATAGCTTCTTGTTATTGGGTTCCTTAATGTAAAAATGAGCTTGACATTAGGTAGTTTATCATGAATCCTCTGTGGCGGATCATCTTGGATATTCCATCTGTAGTTTCTATTTTTATCAAAACTAATTCCTTTGTAAAAATAAGGAGGAGAGGATTCTCCGATTGCTTTTTCTTTATCATGTTTTTTAAATTTGTTTTTATAATAACTAATACCTTTTTTGTAATTTTCATTTCTATCAAAAAAACGCAACTCTTTCTTTTTAGGCATGAATATATCGGGGTGCTGCTTTAGATAAAAATGCAAGGTTGTAGTTCCTGATCTGGAGGCGTCTGGTATTAGAAAGTTTGGTTTTTTCTTTTTTTTACTCATTTGTTTTAATTACCATTTTTTTAGAGAATTATCCCAAACCAAACCAAATTCATTTATATTACATGAATCAAACATTTTCAACCATTGTTTTTTGGTCATAATATAGACTAATTGAGGCTTACCACTTTTTTTGTTGAACTTTTTAAAAATAAACTTATGTTTTTTAAGGCATTTGCTAGGGAAATCCTGCTTATTCCATCTTTTATAGCCAACTATATGAGTCATATCTTTTCTTTCAAAATATTTCTCTAAAATTATTTCTGCTTTATTGTGGTCTTGATCTCTAGTGGTTTCTATTAATTTTTGTCTAACCTTCACGAAATCCGGTGTATTTGCCATGCCTTTAGCATGGTAGGTAGGTATACCTGAAAAGTAGGCAAACTGTCCATCAGTGCCATCAAAAATCTTATAATTATTGGGTTCGTTCTTTTTCCACTTTGATACTGCTTCTTTTACTATGCTTGTCCTGGCATCAGGTATGGTTGATTCTTGAACTTTCTTAATCTTGTCTGATACAGTTAAGTATATCTCTCCTGAAATAAATAAAATAATTAGGAGGGCTCCTAGACTACTGAGGACAAGAATCGTTTTCTTCCTGAGGTTATTAAAGTTAAGTTCTAGTTCCAAGTTTTTGCTCTGTTTTATAGCTTCTTTTATAGAAAAATCTAACAGAAATACTATAGTTAATATAAAAAGGAAGATATCATAGACAAAGTACCAAGAGCCAATTTCAGTAGCATAAGTAAATAGCACGTGGTAGCTTAGGTGTAGTAAAGCTCCGCAAGCTAGTAGTGTAAAGAAGACGAGTGGAAAGTAATTTTTATTTTTTTTCTTTAATTTTAAAATAATAAACCATCCAGATAAAAGAATCATTGTTAGTATCAGAGCCTTTACTCCTAGTGCAGATTTGTCTAAGCTGTGACTTATGTGGGGTCCCAAGGCGGGAAAAGTAGATTTAACAGCACCGCTTAGTGGCATAAAGTGCCCTACATAAAACTTGTTTATTATTAAATAGGCCCCCATGATAATGCAGGGAGGAAAAAAGAAAAACAGTGCTTTCTTAAATTTTAATTTATATTTCTTCTGTATTATGAATTTTTTAATAGAGAAGTATAATATTACCGGACCTGTAATTAAAACAAGATCTAGCCTTGATAAAAACATGGCTGTAGTAACCAAACCTAAAGTTAAGTACTCTATTCTCTTAACATTTTCTTTGTCAAGGAAGGAAAAAATTAGTCCAACAAAAACGATGAGTAAAAGACTAGCTAATGCAGTTTCCATACCATCATATAAGTAGGGGGTCCAAAAAGTCAAAAGAAGTAATGACAACAGGGCAAAGTTTTTATTTTTTCGTTTGTATACGAAAATAAAGACTGTAGTGCACAATAAAACAAATAGTACAACTTGAATAAATACTGTTGCTTTATAAATAGTTATAACATTAGAGCTCAACCAAAAAAGGGGGGTTAATACAAGAGCCCATAATGGGTGAAATCCATTTGAGGGACTAATACCATTCCAGCTATAAAATCTACCTTGAGCCATGTTTTTAGCATAATTCAGATAGAAGTGGATATCAGAAGGGAACCTGTTCATTAGTACCTCACCTTTTGACCAGAAAAAGGCCTCTAAGGCCCAATAAAATTCTAATGAGATTATGACAACTATACAGCTTATTGTAGTTATTAATATGCCTGTTTTTAGCCTATTCATCTAATATTGATTACTTTCTAGGAATTATATATAATATGGCCGATTATGTAAAATATCGTTTTAGATAAAAATAAATGTTACTAAACCTCCCACGGTTAGATAATAAAAACATGTTACTGAAATTATTTCTATTTTTCGGCTAATTTTTTAATCCTTCTGATCATTTTATCTATGTTTTCTTTTAATTTTTTACATTCTATTAACCTGAAAAAACACTTTGCGTTTCTTTTAACTTTTTTTATTGGCGTTTACTTATATTTTAATATTTCCTCCATTATTGGAGTATGGAACTGGAATGCCCCTCACTGGTTATTTGTATCTAACCAAGAATTAGGTTTTGTTAAAAGAAGTCTGCCGGGCACAATACTGTATTTTTTAGTAGATCTCCCCTTGAGTATTTATCAGATTAAGTTTATAGGAATATCTTTTTCCGTAGTTGTTTCTTCTTTTCTACTTTTTATAGTTTTTAGAGCTTTATATAAAAATGATTTTTCTTGTGTTGTAACACTTTTGTTCACTTTGTTTCTTCTTTCACCTTTTACAGTGCGTCATATTTTTTCTGATAGTGGTAGGTTCAATATTATCAACTTAGTGGTAGTATTAATTTTCGTGCTTTTGAGCCATAATTACTCTTCAGAGAAGCTCAATTATATATTACTAATCTTGTCTCCAATTTTATTTTTCGTTCATGAGGCCTTTATTCTAATTTTCTTCCCGCTTCTATTGGTGAGTCTATTTATTCAAAATAAAGACTTCTGGGATTTTCATATTTTGAAGCAATATTTTTTAGATAATAGATTAAAAATAATATTCGTTGGATTTTTTATACTGATAACTTTCTGTATCCCAGTATTTTTTGGTGGTGTTGAATCTAAAGATGTGGGTGAATTTGTAAAACTATTAGAATCCCGTGCTACATTTGAAATTAGCAATAGTTCGGTATTAGTTTTGTTTAGATCTTTCTCAGAAAATATTAATCATGTGGTAGAGCATAGGGCTAATTTTAGTAGTTTCATACAAATCCCAATTACACTACTTTTGGTGTTTATTTGGAATTATATACCTTTGTCACTCATGTATCACCGAATGATTGGAATGGGTCTCGATGCAAGGAAAAGATTATTTACTATAATAGTGTTATCTATTCCGGCGCTTTCTCCATTGCTTTTATTTTTTTTAGGAACTGATATTTGGAGGTGGATTAGTTATTCAATACTCAATACTTACATTCTTTATTTCTTGTTTGCATTAAATTACCCTGAAACAAGAATTGACTTAAGATCTTATTTTAAGAAATACTCCAACATTGCAGTTGTAATTATTTGTATTTGTTCTATTTTGTTTTTCAACCCCTCTGACAATAATAAAAATCTAACTTACATGGGAGAAACTATATCCAGGCCAATTTATAGGGTTATTGAAGGATTTTACAAAGGCTAGCTAAAATAACTTAAAGATGTATTTTCCAATCTTTAGAGCACCTTGCTTCCAAGGTGATTTGTGGGATTTACCTGACTTTCCTTGAAATTGATCTAGATTATCTAGGTACCAGTTATAATTTCTAATCAAAGCATCTTTGTTAGAATACTTAGGCTCAAATCCAAGTTTTTCTTCTGCTTTTTCTATAGCCACATAAGAATCTCTTGCTGCAGTCTCGTAAACCCATTTGTAAAGAGGAGAAAGGTTTAATACCTCTAGCACCCTTAATATCCATATTGCTGGTGCAGCTGGGAGTCCTATTATTCTTTTTTCGTGACCTGCTTCATCTAAAACAGCCTGAAAATCCTCTTTCATAGTAGTAAACTCCTTTGCTCCTATGTTGTATGTATCGTTTGCTATCCCTTTTTCTTTAGTTAAAGTCAAATAAATAGCCTGACATAAATCTTCTACATCGAGTAGTTGATACTTATTATCTCCACTACCTATCATTGGAAAACTAGCACCATCTTTAGCCCAATCATAAAGTAATGCGAATACCCCCAATCTTTCTGGTCCTATAAATGACTTTGGTCTAATAATGGGTATACACATTCCTTGGTTTCTAAATTCTTTGCATACCTCTTCTGCTTTTACTTTTGCTTCTCCGTATGGTCCGACGCCGTCTTTTTCATCATCCTCATAGAGTGGGTGGTGATCAGGTATGCCGTATACTGCAGTAGAGGAGATGTGTACGAACCTGTCTATATCTTTTTCTTGAGCGACTTCTAGAAGCAGCTTTGTTCCTTCTATATCTGTACTAAATATTTCTTCTTTTGGGTATAATGGCAATGCTGCAGCGCAGTGTACAACCATATCTACATCTTTCATAGCACGTCGTACATCATTTTCATTCCTGATGTCACCTTGTATTATATCTATCTTGTCTTTTTCTGGATAATCAAATTCAGCTTTATCCAGTGAAACTATTTCATAATCTCTGTCTAGAAGGTGTCGAATTAAATTAATTCCTAGAAATCCTGCGCCTCCGGTTATTAGAACTTTTTTACTCATTTTTTTATAATTTATTTTAGTTTATGTTCAGATTAATTTTAGTATTTTTTTTATTAAATGTCTAACAATTTTATGAAGGGTATATGTAGTAAAATCAAAGAATTTACCTTAGAAAATAAAAGCAATCTAACATTATTATTGTTCTTTTTTTTATTTTTTCAGGGGAGTTGGTTTTCTTTGAAGCTGTATAATTACATTACTTTATCGTCAGACTATTCCCATTTCTTGTTAGGAGACTCTAAAGAGTATATTAATTTGGCTTTGGACATACTTAAGAACAGGGAATACTATATAGATAACTACTGGAGTAGGCCACCAGGGTATCCAATCGTGTTATCTATTGTTTTTTGGTTTTTTGAAGGTAAAAATATAATTGCTGCCTCTATTTTTAATATTTTATTCTCTTTTTTTACTGTTTTACTTCTTTATTTATTAGTCAAGAAATTATCTAATAACCGAATAGCTCTTTTTTCGTCCTTGCTACTTACTTTATCACCTATGTTTATTTTTTATTCCAATACAGTAATGACGGAAGCAATATTTACTACCTTGCTAATATTTGGACTATATTTTTATACCGAATACTTTTTTCTAAACGGAAAGAAATACTATGTAGCCCTATCAGCGACAATATTAGGTTTGAGTGTTTATTTGAAACCTACTGCACTTTACATTGTTTTCCCTTTGGCCTTGCCTTTGTTTTTAATTTATAAAGGTAGTTTGTATTATTTCTTTAAAAAATATTCAGTTTTTATACTCGTTTTCTTATCTATTGTTTCCCCTATGTTTATTTATAATTATATGAAGTCTGGAGTCATAACTTTTTCAACTATGCAGGGGGCTAATCTTTATTACCAAACAGCACACAAAGTTATGCAAGATAATATGTCTATATCTTCTGAAAAAAGTATGGAGATGTTAAATTCTAACTTGAATTTAAAAAATACTGATTCAAAATTGAAAAAGAATTCTATCAGAGGCAATAAAGCTGCTCGAATATTATTAGAAAATCCACTCACATATCTTAAACTTGTGACAATGAACTCTATACAAATTTTATTACACCCGGGTAAAGCTCAGTTAGGAAAAGTAATTTTGAAGAATAGATCACATCCTAGTGTTGTTAGTACCTTGATGGGTAAAAGTGATTTTAGATTGATATTACTAACTTGGAGCGTAGTGTTTTATTTATCCATTTGTATGGCTCTATTTATTTTTGGTTCTTTTTTCTTGTATAAAAGGGGTAGATATAAGCTATTATTATTACTTTCTTTATTAATTTTATATTTCGTTTTCTTAGGGGCACACGTGGATGATACCCCTAGATTTAGGGTCCCGGTTTTACCACTCATAGCTATTATTTCAGGATATGGCTTATACGAATTAAAACATATTGCATCAAAAAGATTATTGGAGTAATTTTTTAGTCTTAGTATATAAATGTGGGATTATCTTATGTAAAATAGTGTTTTTACTCTTTTTCAGTTTTGCGTCTCTTAGATTACCTAAAAAATCATTAGAACTAGAAAATTTCTTTATTTCAATAATAGAATTCTCAAATTCCCTCAAAATATGAGCATCACTTCCTATGATTTCTACTAAATCATACTCTTGTTTATTCTTCTCAAAGAACTTTTTTGCTTTTTGATTATCTTTGCTGATCAGGGTTCTGGCGTTGTAAGTTTCAATGATATCTATCTTATCTAAGTGTTTTTCTATTATTTTTTTATCTAAAGCAGATGATCTGAACCTGTCAAAAGGGTGTGGTATTGTTACTAATCCATCCTGTTGCTTAATTTTATTTATAGTTTTTTTAGCAGTTAGCCCTGGTTGTATTTCTTCTTTTAAGAACATTCCTATTATCTCACCCTGTTTAGTCATTATCTCTTCACCGGAATAGAATTGGACGCCATTTACTGTTTTAGAGGGGGATAACTTATCATGGTCGGTAAGTAACACTCCATCTATGCCCAACTGTTTACATTTATTGGCTATCTGGTCTAATTCAAGCTCACAATCTACTGATAATTTTGTGTGAGCGTGGAATACAAGCTTCATGCTAGAAATATAGAACTGATGTAACAAAAGCACCCCAAAGAACTATGCTGGTAAATAGTTGTTTGTCTTTGACAAAGATTATTTCTGGCTCTTCTACATCATATTCGTCGTGAAATATGAGTAGAGAGTATCTGAATATGGCGAAAACTACAAAAATTAATGACCACACGAATATTTTTTCATGAGTAAAGGTGTAGAGTGCATAAGAAAGCAGGGTAGAGGTGGCGCCTATTATTAGAAAGTGGTCCATGCTACGAGGGTCGTAGTACTCCAGTACTGATCTTGTTTCAGCTCCTTTTCCATTTATAAACTCTGACTTTCTTTTGGCGGTAACGATAAACAATGCGGCGAATAATGTAGTTAATAATAGCCAGTTTGATACTTCTACATTAATGGCAAAGGCCCCTGAATATACTCGCATCAAATACATCAAAGCTACTAATAATATATCTACTATAGGAATATGTTTCAACTTAAGGGAGTATAAGATATTGAAAATCACATAAGTAACTAATACCAGTAAGAAATATAAATCTACAAAATAGGCTATTGTCAAAGCTGTTATAGCGAGTAAAAAAGAAAAAACTTTAGCGTGTAATACCGATATCTTTCCCGCAGCAATTGGTCGGTGTTTTTTCTTTGGGTGTTTTCTATCCTCTTCGACATCACAGATATCATTTATTACATAAATAGAGCTAGCTACTAAACAAAATGAAATAAAAGCTAAAAAGCTATCTATCACTAAGTTTGTTTGAAATAATCTTTGATCAAAGATGAGTGGGGCAAATACTAGCAGGTTCTTTATCCATTGCCTTGTCCGCATTTCTTGTAAGTATGATTTTATTTTTTTCATACAGTTGTCGTTGGAATTAATTTTTGTTAGTATTTGATAAAACAATATCAAAAAAATTTTTAAAATAAAAGTACATATATTATTTATTAAGTTAAGATTTTCACATTTGCAACGTGCAATATTCAAAAATAGATAATTTATTAGAGAAAAGAGCAGAAGAGTACCCCGAGCAAGGAGCTGTTAGGACTAAGCTCGATAGTAAATTGAGTGATTTCGTAAACACAATTTTCTCTAAGTGGAAAAAAATAGGCGGGTCGGATATTGATAAAGAAAAAATTAAAAAGAGTAATTCTTTAATTGGTTACCCCATATTTATAGGAGGCAATATGAAGTCAGGCACCACTCTAATGCTTCAGCTTCTGGATGATCATCCCCAAATATTTGCTATGCCGGGAGATTCACATTATTTGAATAATTATGAAGAATACAGTAGTTACAATTTTGAGGAGCTGGCTGAATTTTGGTTAAAACGTTTGGTTATACCCACACCTACTGGTGCATTTTGGTTCTTGGGTAAAAATGAAGAGAATTATATTACCTTTTTAGATTATCTGAATTATTTTTTGGATCATCGTCCTGGGGATCATAATTTTTTATCGTCTGTAAGGGCTGTTTACTCTGCTAATCCCACAGCTTCAGGTAAAGAAAAGTACTGGGTAGAAAAAACTCCAAAGAACGAATTAAAGGCAGAACGACTATTTTCTGAATTTGATAATGCTACATTTATAAACATGCTTAGAGATCCATTGGTCAATATCTCTTCTTTAAAGAGGTTATCTAGATATAGAGGTAATGACTTTTCCGCTTGGCATGAGGCTTTAGGACAAAAGAAGTTGTTAATGAAAGCAAAGAAAAATAAAATAAGTTTTGATAAAGATTATTTTTGCATGAAGTACGAAGAACTTGTCTCTGATACAAAAAAATCAATGAAGGATATAGCTAATTTTTTGGGTATATCTTTTGAGGTGTGCATGCTAGAACCTACCGAGAATGGTTGCTCTACTCAATCTAAGTCAATGTATTCGGAAGACAGGAAGAAACAGGGTGAAGTAGTAGATAAAAGCAGTTCAGAAAAATGGAAAGAAGACCTGAGTAACAGGGATAAGAGGTATATTGTTTCTATTATGGGGAGTATTCCTTTTAGTTTAAGCTATAAAAAATGGGGCAAAGCAGAAATTTTAAAGCATAAAAGCTGGTTCATTTTTTTGTTATTCTTTCCTTTGTATCATCTATACTCTCTGTATAAAGAACTAAAAGTAAAATTAAATGTCTAATCAACAAAAAAAACAATTAGTTTACATATATGGTTTAGGATATAGTGGCTCTACTATATTAAATATTTTATTAGGCGCCCACCCAAATATAGTAGGTATTGGTGAGTTCTATGCCTCTTTTAATGAGGTTGAATTCAGCTTTGGTGATAGGATATGCTCTTGTGGTGTAGAATTGCCTGAGTGTGAGTTCTGGAAACAGCATCAGTCTCTGTATCAAGAAAGAAAGAATGATAGTCTAGGGGCTTGGCAGGGTTATAAAAAAATAATAGATTCTTTTTATGAAAATAATCCAAACAAAATTTTAATAGACTCATCGAAAAGAAGAGATTACTTTAGAGAGTTATATAATAAAACCCAAGAAGATGATTCCTTGGAATTAAAGGTTATCTATTTGCTCCGAGATGTAAGAGGTTTTTCAGTATCCCTTAGAAAAAGGAGAGAAAACAGAGGTAAATGGGGTAATTCCTTTTTGTATCAGCTTGGTTGGTGGCACAGACAAAAGAAGTTTAAACGAGTTTTAGAGCAAATAGAGATAGATTTTCTTCAATTAGGCTATGAAGAGTTAATTTTGAAGAATACAGAAAGTCTAGAATATATCTGTGATTTTCTTGATTTGGAGCAATCAGAAAGGTTACAACAGGGTCCATCTAAGTCGAGCAGCCATGCCATATCAGGCAATCCGATGCGTACCAAATCAAGAAAAAAAGAGCTTAAATATGATTTTAAATGGTTTCATGATTATGGGGTTAATTTAAGTTATTCTTTGCTTCCTTTTGTGGCACAATGGAATGAGAAGGAGGTTTATGATAATTTAAGATAAAAATTAAAAGCATAGAATAAAGGGTAAATGAGTGCCAACCTAAACCTACTAAATGACCTTGATACAAGAGTCAAAATAATATAAACTAACAGCACTTATGTAGCTTTGAATCAATTAGATGAACATACTTTACATAGGCGCAGGCTTTGTCGGCACAACTTCAGCGGCAGTAGCAGGCGATAGCGGTCACAATGTCTTGGTATATGATCTAGATGAAGAAAAAGTAGAAAAACTAAACTCCA
>JBDGRJ010000067.1:0-8534 GCA_042218115.1 Minisyncoccia bacterium
CAAAGTCGTTCATAACCGCTTCGATAGTGGGTACTATTTTTTCTGCGTGTTTTCTACCCGCTATCTCAGGAACTACACCCCCATACTTTTTGTGTACTTCAATCTGACTGGCTGTTTTCTCTTTTAAGGATAAGAATCCCTCTTTATCCGCTTCAAGCAAGGTTACTGCTGTATCATCACAAGAAGACTCTATAGCTAAAATTTTCATAATAATGTTTTAGATACAAAAAGTTTTAAGTTCTTTGGTAGAAGTATTTTAATTAACACACTGTTGAAATATTAAGGGTTCGAACACCTTCCGAGCATCGCTGGTGAGACAAGCTCAAGGCTTCAGCTCGGAAGGTGTTCTACACCCCTCTTGATGTGCTGGTTTTTCAGCGGTCTCATTTAATGGCATTATAACAAACTGGTAATTATGTTATAATCTACTTGAGTCTAATATCAAAGCCTGATTTATAAGCTTAACTGAATATCATGAAGAAAGCTGCGTTGTCCATTTTCACTTTACTGCTTACTGTTACACTTCTGGGGGCAGGTTGTAGTAAAGCCGATGACGGTAAAACCTCTAAAGATCAAAGCTATACCAAAGAAAAATCCCAACAAATAGCAGAGGAGTGGATAAAAAATAACTCCCCTACGTACACCTTTGATGGTAGTAAGCTAAACCTGAAAGATAGCAAAGAGGTAGGCGGTGAAGACTGTCAGGATTGTTATCTCTTTACTTTCCAGTTTGAGTCCTCTCATGGCGGTTATGGTGACCGATCCGATAAGATGGTCACTCAAGTAATCACATCACATGAGATGAAGGTTCGTGTAGATCAAGGACAAGTCACAAAAGCCATCACAGACGGTAAGTTTGATGAGATGAAGGGAGAAGTGCTTCAAAAAAGCGGGAACAGTAACACCAGCTCAGCTCATAGCAAAATTAAGCTAACCAACATTTCGGATGGAGATACTATTGACAGAGTTACTACTATCGAGGGGAAGGCGAGAGGGCCTTGGTATTTTGAGGCTAATTTTACCCTAAAAGCAAAGACCCCTTCAGGACAGACAATCGATACTTTTGTGGCGGAAGCGCAACAGGACTGGATGACAGAAAATTTTGTTCCTTTTACTATTGATATAGATCTATCTAATTACTCCGGAAGCACCGCTATTTTAGAGTTTCAAAAGGCTAATCCTTCCGGGATGCCTCAACACGATGATTCTTACAGCATACAAGTAAACTTAAATTAATTTTTAGTAATTAAAAATAGTATGAAGGACAAAATTATCCAAGCTATAAACGACCAGATTCAAGCAGAGTTAAACTCGGCTTATGTTTATCTAGCTATGTCTGCCTATGCTGAAGATCAAGGTTGGCCTGGCACGGCGTCATGGCTGAGATCTCAAGCACAAGAAGAAGAGGAGCATGCGATGAAGTTTTATAACTTCCTAGTAGAGCGGGATGAAAAGATAGAGCTACAAGCTATACCAAAGCCCGAGTCTGAGTTCGGAAGTCTGAAAAATATTTTCGAGCAGTCACTAAAACACGAGCAGGAAATCACTGAAAAAATAAACGAACTTTACCGAATGGCAAAAGAGGAAGAGGATTATGCCTTTGAGTCCTTTTTGAAGTGGTTCTTAGATGAGCAAGTTGAAGAGGAGGATATGATTAGAGACATCTTAGATAAGTTTGAGCTGGCGGATGGGGATAAGGCTGCATATTATATGATTGATGAGGAGTTGGGAAAGAGAGAATAGCTCGGTTGTGGGTTATTTAGAAAACCAACTTTAATCCTATAAACCTTCGCGCTTATGGCCGTGTTAGAGTCATGTTGCCCTTTTGTCTGAAAGTAATAAAGCCATATGATACTCCGGTAGCTTGCCGCGGGGTATATAAAATTTTTAGTATCTTATTAATTTTCATCAATAGTGAGCCTTGGAGCGTTAGAGAAGACAATGAGTTTTGCGGATAGTTCGCTCGTTGTTACAGACGAGTGCGGAGTGATACAGTTTGCAAATGAACAGGTCACCCAAAAAACCGGTTTTTCCTTGGCGGAGATGGTGGGCAAAAAGCCCGGTGAGCTATGGGGCGGAAACATGAAAAATAGATTTTACAAGCGGATGTGGGGTAAAATTAAATATGAAAAAGAGCCTTTTGTTGGAGAGGTAAAGAACAAAAAGAAGACCGGTGTGAAGTATACGGAACTGATGTTTTGTACCCCTGTATTAGGTGAATATGGAACGGTAGAACATTATATTGAGCTAAACCCACAGGAAAGTAAAGCCGGCTCCAGCAAGGAGCTGCTCAGATTTTTCTCTAGTCAGCAAGAAAACCAATCAGAACTGCCTGAGTTTTTGCTACAACAGCTAAATGCTGACCAACTCAATGAAGAGCATAAAAAATTTGACAGCTTCACCGGCTTTTTGTTTGATACTTTTGTCAAACCGGTAAAGAAAAAGTTTAAAAATAGAAAAAAGGATGAAAAACTGGTTGAGCAGGCTCAGGAAGACCCTCAGAAATTTCGGCTTTTGTATGATAAATACAAGGAAGACATTTACAATTATTTTCGATATCGTATAAGTAGTGCAGAGAAAGCTAGTGATTTAACCCAAGAGTCATTTACCAGAGCTTTTAAGCATCTCGATGATTTTAAGATTAAAAATGCCTCTTACAAGACTTATCTGATGCGAATTGCCCATAACTTGTTGGTAAACCATTACCGCAAGGAAGAGAAGAGAAGCCAAGTAAAATTAGGAGAAATTCCAGATTGTATATTATCTTGTTTTAGTATGAGTGATGATGTGTTAGTAAAAGACAGGCTGCAGTACGCGATGGAAGAATGTCTCACTGAATCACAACACAAAATTATGAAAATGAAATACTTTGATCAGCTGTTAGTTCGGGAAATTGCCACCGTTATGCAGAAATCCGAAAATGCAGTAAAGCTTCATTTGCACAGAGGACGAAAAAAACTCAAACAATATTTAGAGAGAAATAAAAAATAGCAAATAAAGCCCCTGTAGACTATAGCTAAGTGAATACACCCTCATAAAAAGGGTGTTTTTTATTGTTGAAACCTTTTTGTGCTTTTTTTGTTTAATAAAGTGAGAGCAATAAATAATAAAACCCATATGGCAATTCACAAAGTCCAAAAACGAAACGGTTCTATCGTAGATTTTGATATTAATAAGATTGAAAACGCTATCTCTAAGGCTATATCATCAACCGGTAGAGATGATGCAATTACCTCGGAAGTTTTAGCTTCTGATGTATTGTTGCGTCTCGAGGAGTTATATTCAGATGAAATCCCCGCTGTAGAGGAGGTCCAAGAGGTGGTGGAAAATATTCTAATTGAGTACGGATATTCCGAAGTTGCTAAATCATATATACGCTACAGGCAAAAGAGAGAAGAGAGAAGGAAGAATAAAAATGTAGTGGTAGAAGTGGAGAATACAATTGAAGAATATTTAGATAAACTGGACTGGAGGGTGGATGCCAATGCAAACCAGGGTTATTCTTTAGGGGGTATGATGTTAAATACTTCAGGTAAAGTTACTGCAAACTACTGGTTGTCGCATGTTTACCCTAAAAAAATAGGGGACGCTCACCGAAATGGGGACATGCATATCCATGATTTGGATATGTTTGCCGGGTATTGTGCCGGTTGGAGTTTAAGACAGCTCCTTGAAGAGGGGTTTAACGGTGTCGATAAAAAAATTGAATCCGGGCCGCCCAAACATCTGAATTCTGCTGTAGCCCAGATGGTGAATTTTTTCGGCACTTTGCAGAATGAGTGGGCAGGGGCGCAGGCTTTTTCTAGTTTTGACACCTATCTTTCGCCTTTTGTTAAAAAATACGAGCAGGAACTTAGAAAGGAACTTAATGAATACGGCATCAGGTTTTCAAGTAAACAGAAAAAAGAGAAGTATATAAAAGATAAGCAATATGAATATGTTTATCAGTGCATCCAATCTTTTGTTTTTAATGTTAATATTCCTTCCAGATGGGGGACCCAAACCCCGTTTACCAATATCACGATGGACTGGAAAGTGCCGGAAGGGCTAAAGGGTGAACGCCTACGTCTTGGAGGTGAAGAATTTGAGTATACTTTCGGTGAACTTCAAGATGAGGTCGATCTTATCAATGAGTGCTTTATCAAAGTAATGATGTCGGGGGATAAGAATGGACGCACCTTCACTTTCCCTATCCCAACTTATAATATCAATGAAAATTTTGATTGGCAGGATGAAAATACCGACTTATTGTTTGAGATGACTGCAAAATACGGCACACCTTATTTTCAGAACTTTATTAACTCGGATATGGAGCCGGGTGATATCAGGTCTATGTGCTGCAGGCTACAGTTGGACAAAACCGAGCTCAAAAAACGCGGCAACGGACTGTTTGGCTCTGCTGAGATGACAGGTTCGATCGGGGTGGTTACCCTGAATGCTGCTCGTATAGGGTATCAATATTCAGGTGATAACGAGGGTTTTTTTCAGCGAGTTGAAGAGCTGATGGCGATGGCTAAAACTTCTTTGGAGATAAAACGCAAGGAGATTAAAAAGTGGATGGATAGAGGCCTTTTTCCTTATACCAAACGCTATTTAGGCAGCCTAGAAAATCATTTTTCGACAATAGGTATTAACGGGGTTAATGAAGCAATACGTAATTTTACTGACGATGAGGAAAATATTACGACAAAGTGGGGTCAAGAATTTGCTAAAGAGATTCTGGACTTTATGAGAGATAAATTGAAAGATTACCAAGAAGAAACCGGAAACTTGTACAACTTAGAGGCCACTCCGGCAGAAGGTACGACTTATAGATTCGCAAAAGAAGACCAGAAACAGTTTGATGACATTATTCAGGCCGGCACGGAAGATGCTCCGTATTATACCAACTCCACTCAGATCCCTACCGGCTATACCGATGATTTGTTTGAAGCACTAGAGCTTCAAGATGATCTTCAAACCAAATATACCGGAGGAACAGTACTGCATGGTTATATGAGCGAAAAAGTTAGCTCACCTGAAATGTGCAAAAAGATGGTAAAGCGTACTTTAGAGAATTTCCATCTGCCTTACTTTACGATTACACCGACTTTCTCGATCTGTCCTAAGCATGGCTATCTTTCCGGTGAACACGACTTCTGTCCAAAATGCGATGAAGAGATTGGTTATGAAGAAGATAATACTATTGACGAGGAGTGGCGTGAAGATTATGTCAGTGAGGAGGCGCATGTGTAAAGTTATTGTCAGTGATTGTAATCAGACTTTTTGAAACCTTTTTACAGCTTCTGTGTTTAAAAAGATGGAGTAAGCTTAATAATTAATAAATATCTTATGTCCGATCAGGATCAAGACGTTCAAGAAGTACATGACGACGGTGGGAATTCTTTAAACAGCAACAATGAAGGCGGAGAGCAAGACGACAGCGAAGTCACCCAACAAGACCGCACCAAATGCGAAGTGTGGACTCGTGTGATGGGTTATTTTCGGCCGATGTCGGAGTATAATCCGGGCAAAAAGTCGGAGCACTTCTCGCGGGAGCGTTTCGAGGAGTGTCGGTCCGCTAATACTAGATTTATCTCTGAGTTCAGCGGTGAAGAAGAATTGCAGGCAGCCTAAAGGATGAATATTAGCGGAGTCCAGCAATTTACCACTTTGGATTTCCCCGGCCGAATTGCGTGTATCATTTTTACGGCCGGGTGTAATTTTCGTTGTGGTTTTTGCCACAACCCGGAGTTTGTCTTGCCTGAAAAAATCCAAAAGATTCAAGATACTTTTATTTCCAAAGATGCGGTATTTAATTTTCTAGAAAGTAGGGAGGGGTTGCTGGAAGGGGTAGTAATTTCCGGTGGTGAACCCACAATGCAGCCGGATTTGTTGGATTTTATAACAAAAATTAGAAATGAATTTGATTATGAGATAAAATTAGATAGTAATGGTAACCGACCGGAAATTCTACAGGAAGCTATTGAGAAAAATTTGCTGGATTATATCGCGATGGATATTAAGCAAGATTTTGAGGATTATCAGAATCTGGTAGGAGGAAGAGTAAATACTACAAAAATGCAGCAGTCAATAGATCTGCTCAAGCAAGAAAGAATAGAATATGAGTTCAGAACCACTCTTATCAAAGGAATTCACACTCGAGAAAATCTGGAAAATATAGCTGATTTGATCTCAGGTGCGGAAAATTATTATTTGCAAGAGTATAGAAATGGTCATACTCTCGATCCGGATTTTGTCCAATACGACTCTTTTTCCAACAAAGAAATGAAACAGATAAAGCAAATATTTGAAGATAAGGTGAATACAGTTCAAATTAGAGATTAATACTTACTTATGCAATATAAATATAAAACAACTTTCCTTACATTTTTATTGCTTGGGGTACTTTTGTTTCCTTCCCAACTTGCAGCTCACGGTAATAACCATGATAATGGCAGCCATACTAGTGATGAAACTCAACAAGGAAAACGACTTAAAAAAGAGACAAATAATACAATAAAAGAAAACCCAATAACAACCAATGCTGTAATCTCCGTTATCTCGGATAACGTTGATTTTATCAGTATAATTGGAGTAATACTGGTAATTTTGTTAAGCGCTGGTTTAGTTTACGATTTATATAAAAAAGAGATCTGGGAGTTGCCGCAGTCAGTGTCATTTTTATTTATTATTGCTATACTTGGTGTCATTTTCAGCTTATACGTAGGTCTTAAAGATACTTCTGAACCTTTAGCTTCTTTTGGTCCCGGGCAAGGTCCGATGCATATGGAAGACTTTTATACTCAGTTTAACAAAAAGAACTTTGAGAGGTTACAGGATTTTACCGAGCTTCCGGTGCAAGAAGATATTGTTCGGGATCCAGCTAATTTGCCTGAGCAAATAGATAGAAAAAACACCTCCACTGTTCATATTACACTTACTGCCCAGGAAGTGGTGTCAGAACTTGCGGATGGTACCTTTTATTATTATTGGACCTACAAAAGACCTGAAGGGCAAGAGAAAGTACCGGGTCCGATTTTAAGGGTCAAAAAAGGTGATACTGTGGTTTTAACATTAAAAAATGATGAATCCAGCACTCATGAGCATTCGATCGATCTACATGCCGTGACCGGTCCGGGTGGAGGAGCGGGTGTATTGAAAAACATCAAACCGGGGGAAGAAAAAACTATCAAATTTAAAGCAATGAAAGAAGGTTTTTACGTGTACCACTGCGCTAGCGATAATATTCCGACGCATATCTCAAATCAGATGTTCGGCGGCATCATTGTAGAACCAAGAAGAGGGATGAAAAAAGTGGATAAAGAGTTTGTCTTATTTCAAGGTGAATTATATACTAAAGGCCCTATGGGCGAGAAAGGCTTTCAAGCATTTGCTCCAAGAAAGATGTTGAATGAAAACCCGTCTTATTATACATTTAATGGCAAGCCCCACGGGGTAACAGGCAAACATAAGATGAGAGCTAGAGCGGGTGATGATGTGAGATTATTCTTTGGAAATATGGGCAACTCAAAGACCAGCTCATTTCATATAATTGGAGAGATTTTTGATCGGGTGTATGCCGGGGATTTTGATGTACCCAGAGAAACAAACGCAGAGACTGTACCTGTAGCGGCGGGTCAAGCTATAACGGTTGAGTTTAAGACGGAAGTACCCGGTAGTTATACACCCGTAGATCATGCTTTATCCAGATTGGATCGGGGTGCTTGGGGGAAGCTTAAGGTCAGAGGTGAAGACCGTCCTCAAGTTTATAAAGAAATAAAATAGAGTAACCAAAATTTGTAGTTAACAAATAACAACAGTTAATTAACTAATTCAATTTTATGCTTGTAGATATCGTAGATAACGGTCTGGCGATTCTAACAATCCTGGGTGATATATTTGTTGTTTTCTCAGTTTTACTTTGGGTGTTCTCTAGTAAAAGCAAACAGGCAAAAGAATGGTTGAACAAGCTCTTTCGTCCTATTGATGAAAAGTTAATATTTTCTGCCCTTATTGTATCAATAATGGCCACTGCCGGCAGTTTGTTTTACTCCGAGATAGCAGGTTATGACCCTTGTAAGTTGTGTTGGCTGCAGAGAATATTTATGTACCCTCAGGTAATTCTGCTGGCTATTGCCTACAAAAAGTCTGATATTAAGTTTTCAACCTATAGCTTATCCTTATCTGTTCCAGGATTGGCGATCGCGGTCTATCACTATATAATTCAGTTCTTCCAAACAAAAATAGTTCCCTGCTCTACAGTAGGGTATTCTGTTTCCTGCTCTGAACATTTCACACTTAGCTACGGTTATATCACCATCCCGATGATGGCGGCTACTGCATTTATGCTGATGATAGTATTTATGATAAGATTAAGGAGCAAATCTGAGAGCTAAAAATTTTATGAAAATAGAATACTGGATAGTATTAGCGATAATAATTTTATCAGTAGCTACGGGGGTTTACTTTACTGAGGCTCCGCTAGCCAGCTTCCTGATAGATAAGAGCTTAGAAGCAGGCAGGCTGACTTTGATAATGGCCTGGGAGACATG
>JBDGRJ010000068.1:0-1673 GCA_042218115.1 Minisyncoccia bacterium
GTACGGTTCCTATCGGAGCCACTACAATCGCAATAATGGTGATCAACACATAGATAGACATGCTGTAAATACTATCACCGCCGATAAGCTGTTTTAGTTGAGCCGTATAGTGCTGAGAATAATAGGCGGAGATGAGAAAAAGTATAACTACGAGTAGTGTAACTATGATGTTTCTCTTTTTCATTTTTTATACTTTTGAACCTTTCTAATTTTGGCCGGATAGACATCAAAGATAGAATTGTTCACAATTTTCTTTTTGTCTATTTTTTGTGAATTGTAGACCACAATACCCGAGTTGGATTGCAGGTCAGCATCCACTTTTTTCACACCCTGCAGAGAGCCGACGGACCCTTCTATTGATCTTTCACAACCCACGCAATACATTCCTTCTATTTTAAGAGTCAGCTTTTTTAAGTCTTTAGTTTTAACCACTTGCGACTTAGATGGGTTCTGAGCTGAGAATAAAAAATATCCACCGATTGCCCCGCCCAATATTATAACGATAAACGGAATAAGAAATGCTTTTTTCATAATATTTTGATTACATACCTAAAAATAAGAAGATTCCGAACATGTAGCAGCTGGTTAAGATCAGAATAATACCGGCTGCTTTTTTCATCGTACTCGTGTTCTTGATAAATCCTTGGAAAATATTTTTCTTTCCCAGCCCCACCAGAATGGTAGCGGTTATTAAAAACAATGCCTGCATTGCTGCAAAAATAATGAAACTAACTACACTTTCAACAAAATTTCCCGATAGAAACGGATAAAAAATTAAAGGTAAAAATACAGGCAAAAAACAGCTTAGCCCGCCTGCCGCATAAGCTACTCCGAATCCGATTAAAGTTGATTTCTTATTTTCACCTTGAATCCTTTTGTTTATGAAATTTTTAAATTTAGAAATAAGGCTGAACCCAAAATCACGCTCCAGCAACAAACCGACACCGAACAATAAAATCAAACCGGCTATAACCAACTTCAACTGGGCGGAATAAGCCGACAGATAAGTACCGACTCCAGCAAAAGCTATGCCCAAAACAAGATAAAAACCAACAATTCCAACTGCAGCTGTCAGACCCAACTTGGAGCTTTCTTTTATCGGTGCTGTCTCTTGCTGCTTATCTTCCAGCCCCAGCTGATATGCAAGATAGGCTGGAAGCACTGCTAGAGAACAGGGTCCGAAATTTACTATCAATCCGGCCAAAGCGGAAAATCCGAACAGACCGGCTAAAGAAAGAGTGCCGGCCTGAGTTGCCTGCGGCACTACATATCCGTAAAACACATTCCATCCGAAAGCAGTAGCGGCAGCGAATATAGCGATGACCGCTAATATCCAGAGGAGAATTTCGGTGTTGCTACTGTCTTTATTTTCACAATTTGGGCAAGAAAATTCTTCTTTTATTTTTTCCGGGTCCGTAGTTTGTTCGTGGCTTACCGGACAATCTTTATCTCCATAAGAACAAAATACACAACAATCTTTTTCTTTGGCTTGAATATTTTGACTGCAATTTTCACAAATATAAAAAGGTAGACAGGAATCCTGCGGTATAGTTTCTGTTTGTTCATGACTGCATTTTGGACAGATGAGAGTGGAGTCCATATTGGCTAGTTAGCATGGATATGAACACTTCCGTCCTCGTGTATATGATCGGTATGTTCCCCGACATCTTTTT
>JBDGRJ010000069.1:0-11150 GCA_042218115.1 Minisyncoccia bacterium
TTAGCTCTTCTAGCCAAGATTCAATCTCTGGACTTTCATTTTTACTCATAGTAGGTCGATAGACTTCATCAAAACCTTCTTTTTTCAGCTGTTCTTCCATCCACGGAAACCAGTTGCTATCTCCATCTGCTTCAAAACCATGAATAATCAAAGCTTTTTTGTCTTTTTCTTCACAGCTCTCACAATGAACAAGCGGTATAGGCTCGCCCCAATACCTCTGACGTGAGAACACCCAGTCATTAAGCTGATAGTTTACGTCTTCTCGGCCGAGATCATTTTCTTCCAGCCACTCTATTATTTTTTCTTGAGCTTGTGTTACATTTAAACCATCCAGAAAATTAGAGTTAAACAGCTTACCTTCTTTTTTTTCATAAGGCTCATTGTCAATTATATTATTTGCAAAATCGCTCGGACTCTTATTAGGACTATAGCTGTAGACACCAAAGAATACTTTACTATCAAATTCGGTATTACTTTTTAAAAACTCGTTAAACTTTTTTAAATTTGACGGTGTCGTGCTTAATTTAAACTCAATTAGCTCAGTATCTTCTACTTCTCTGATGCTAACACAATCAGGTAAATCACTCTTCCAGCCACTATTTAATTTGGAGAGCTTTAAGTGTTCGACCCTTGTAGGAGCAATTACTGGTTTTATGTTAATATTTTTTTCTTCAGCAAACTTATAATCACGCTCATCATGAGCAGGTACCGCCATTATTGCTCCGGTGCCGGTATCATTCAAAACATAATCAGCAACATAGATAGGAATAGATTCGCCGGATGCGGGGTTTACTGCCTCAATTCCCTCCAGTTTTTTGCCGGTCTTTTCGTCTTGAAGCTCCTCCCGCTCTAGATCAGATTTGGTTTTTGCTTTTCGGACATAATCTTCTACTTTACTCCAGTTTTTTATCTTATCCTGAAGTTCTTCTATTAGCTCATGCTCTGGTGCTACTACCATGTAAGTTGCTCCAAAGATTGTATCAGGCCGGGTGGTAAATACTTCCAGATCATAATTAAGTCCTGCAATTTGAAAATCAATTTTTGCTCCTTTACTTTTTCCGATCCAGTTTCTCTGCTGGGTCTTTGCTTGTTCGATATAATCTACATCTTCTAGTCCATCTAACAGATCATCGGCATAATCGGTAATGGAGAGCATCCACTGCTTTACATCTCTCTTCTCTACCCTGCCATCGCAACGCTCACATTTACCATCTATTACCTCTTCGTTGGCAAGGCCGATACTACAGTCAGGACACCAGTTTATTGGTTCATTTTGCTTATAAGCTAGGCCGTGTTTGTAAAGCTGAAGAAAAATCCACTGAGTCCACTTGTAGTATTCAGGTTCGGAAGTGGTAACTTCTCTATTCCAATCGAAACTTAAGCCAAGAGACTTTAGTTGATCCTTGAAAGTTGCTATATTCTCATCCGTAATTTCTTGAGGTGGTCTACCTACCTTAATTGCATAGTTTTCTGCGGGCAGACCAAATGAATCAAAACCCATCGGATAGAGCACATTTTTTCCTTCCATTCTCTTTTTGCGCGAAATTATATCCATGCCGGTATAGGAACGAGGATGGCCTACATGCAGACCACTTCCTGAGGGATAGGGAAACTCTACTAATGAATAAAATTTTTCTTTATCCTCATCTTCATCTACTGAGAAGATGTTATTTTCTTCCCAGTATTGTTGCCATTTTGATTCTATTTTATCAGGATCGTATTCTTGCATTTTATTTCTTTTAATATTTAGAATTTACAACAATAAAAATAGCTATAACTGAATCTTTTCAGAGATTCTCTTAATAGCCACCACAAAAGCAGCACTTCTCAGATCAACTCCTCTGTTTTTTGATTCCTGCCATACCTCATTAAAGGCATTAGCCATTGTATCCTTAAGTTTATCAATAATTTTATCTCCTGACCACTCCTCTCCTTGTCGGTTCTGCTGCCACTCAAAAAAGCTCACCGTTACTCCGCCGGCATTAGCTAAAACATCAGGTACTACAGTAATGTTCTGGTCTTGTAAAATTTTATCCGCCGTGGTAGTCGTGGGGCCGTTTGCTATCTCCACGATCGAGTTAGCTTGGATATTGGCAGCGTTTTCTTTGGTGACCACATCTCCAAGCGCTGCCGGAACTAGGATATCTACATCTAACTCGAGAAGACCTTCGTTGCTCAAGAGCTCAGCATCTTTGTCTTCATCAGTGTATGCCTGAAGGTTATTTTCTTCTTGCTTATATTTAGCCGCTGAATCAATATTTAGTCCATCCGGGTTGTAGATCGCTCCCTGAGAATCGCTAACTGCTATTACATTATACCCAGAACCATAAAGTAGCTCTGCCACCTTGCTTCCTGCATTGCCGAAGCCTTGTATAGCTACACTGGTCTCTGAAGGTTTCTTTTCTATTTTATCGACCAGGCTCTCGATTATATAAAAAGCACCTTGACCGGTGGCATAGCTGCGAACTTTTGAACCGCCGTTATTCAATGGCTTGCCTGTAATTACTCCCGGAGCTGTTTTTCCTGCTTGTTGTTCGTACTCATCTCGCATCCAGTTCATTATCTTGCTGTTGGTATATACATCTGGAGCGGGAATATCTTTCTCGGGACCTATCACTTGCCAAATTTTTTGGATATATCCTCGGCTCAGCCTCTCAGTCTCTTGCTCTGAAAGCTCCTTGGGGTTTACTATTACACCACCTTTACCTCCGCCTAAAGGTATATTCACCACAGCGCATTTGATCATCATCCAAAAAGATAGTGCCTGCACCTCCTGTTGGTTTACTCCCGGATGGAATCGTATACCACCTTTGTATGGACCCAAAGCATTATTATACTGACTTCTAAACCCCTTGAAGACCTCTACTTCACCGCTGTCTCTTTTTATGGGTATATTTACTTCTATCACCCTGTCCGGGTGTTTAAGAATCTTGAGAATATTTTCATCCAGCTCCATTATCTCAACTACTTTGTCAAGCTGTCTTAGAGCATCTTGAAATTGTTCTTGGGACATATTCTAGAAATATTTAAAATAACTAAAACGTCAGTAGTCTGTATTGTAAAAAAGAAACTCAAATAAATAAATGTGAATAACTAAATGTATTTCTCTACTTTTTCGGTCAGATCTTGTTTGGGAACTTTACCCACCATCTTATCTACTTCTTGGCCATCTTTAAAAATTAAAAAGGTGGGAATTTTCAACACTCCCAGTTTATCAGCTAACTGTTGATTTTCGTCGATATTTATCTTGATGGTTTTCAAATTCTGCTTATACTCCCGTTCTATTTCTTCTATTATGGGGTTCATCTCTTTGCAGGGATTGCACCACGGGGCCCAAAAATCTATCAAGACGGTCTTATCCGTATCTGACAGTACCTGCTTGAGTTTTTCTGCAGTGACTTCTTCCAATGTGAGATGTTATTCTAAGTCTAAACTTTTTTTCTTGGTCTCTGTTTTATAGAAGTCCAGTACATCATCTTCTTTAATCTCGGTTTTCCCCTTAAATCTAACTCCGCACTCTTTTCCGGCCTTAATCTTATCCTTATCCTGCTGTCCTTGCTTCAAATTTTCAACCTTACCTTCACCTACCACTTCTCCATCTCTTTTTACCTTTGCTTTCGCTCCAACCTCTACGTAACCGGACTCCACCCGGCCTCCTACGGTCATAGCAGAGGTTTCTTCACTGAATATGGCTAATACTTTCAGATTTCCCGTCTTCTCTGTGATGGTCTCATCCTCAAGCAGGCTTTCCAAATTCTCATTCACCCACTCGGTAATATCATAAATAACATCATCACATTTTATCTCCAGATCCTTGTCCTGTATCAGCTCCTCAGCTGAATAGGTCGGCTCCACCTGAAACCCGACTAAAGCTGCATTCCCGGCTTCGGCCTTATTTACATCATCAACAGTAATATTACCCAAGCCTTTGCCTACTACTTTGACCCCCACCTCTTCATGCTCTATCTCTTCGAGTGTGCTGGTCAAAGCTTCAAGTGAACCTAGAACATCCGCTTTTACATACAAGTTTAGGGTATTTTTATCCTTACCTTCACCGCTATCTAATGAGCCTTTTTGCGCACCGGTCTGCTCCATCTCTTTTTCTCTGGCATCCACTTTTTCAGCTTCATCTGCTTTAGATACATCCAAAATATCTCCAACCTCGGGTGTAACATCAAACCCTATCATCTGTGCCGGTACAGATGGTCCGGCTGAGTCAATATCTTCACCTTTATGATTCCACATTCTACGTACATTTCCATAATCAGCACCATTGATAATTAAAGGGTCACCGGCTTCTAGTGTACCGTTTTGAATCAAAATCGTTGCGACCGAGCCCATCTGCTTGTCCTTATGAGATTCAATCACCGTACCTATTGCTGGCATATCCGGATCAGCTTGAATATCGTCTTCATTCATATCCGAAACCAACAAAATCATATCTAACAGATCATCTATATTGGTTTCTTGCTTAGCTGAGATCTCAACCATCGGTGTATCCCCTCCCCACTCTTCTGGTATTACATCTTCATCGGATAGTTGTTTTTTGGTTCGTTCGATATCTATACCGCTCTTATCGATCTTATTGATCGCCACTACAAAAGGTAAATTCGCTGCTTTCATAATCTGAATCGCTTCTTTGGTCTGAGGCTGGACTCCATCATCAGCTGCAACTACCAAGATAGCGATATCTGCTACCTTGGCCCCTCTGCTTCTCATCACCGTAAACGCCTTATGGCCCGGTGTATCGATGAATGTCATTTTCTTCTCTTTGTCATCTTCCGGATCCTCCCAGGCAGCCTGGTATGCACCTATGTGCTGGGTAATACTTCCCGCTTCTTGGTCAATTTTATTTTTTTGCCTAATAGCATCCAAAAGCTTGGTTTTGCCGTGATCCACATGCCCCATCACAATTATTACCGGTGGTCTGCGCTGAAGTTTTTCGCTCCGATCTAACGATTCTCTGAGAACTTTTCCATGTTCGCCTCCTTCTGTCTCCACGTCGGAAGAGTCTTTTTCTTTTACTTCAAAATCAAGATCTTCAGCCACGATAGAGGCGGTCTCAAAATCAAGCTCCTGATTTTTATTAGCCAAAATGCCGTCATCCATAAGATGGCTGATCAGCTCACTAACTGCCATATTCATCTTTTCCGCCAGGTTCTTTACTGTGATAGACTCTGGCAGCTCAATCTCCTTTTGCTCGACTTGCTGTTTTCGCATCTCTTTCTTCTTTTGCTTGCGTTTTTCTTGTTTCTTTTTTCTTTTTTTCTCAATGTCTTTTTTAATGTCACTCCACTCCTCCATTACTTGCTGAGCCACCTTGTCATCTATCTTGATGGCTTTTTTGCCTATATCATAACCATACTTGGGCAAGATTTTGAGTAGCTTATCTTTATCTGTATTCAGTTTTCGTGCAAGTTCGGTGACATTCATAGTATTAATTCCTAATGATTATCAGCAGCATTATATGAAAAAGTCTAAGTTAAGTCAATTTTTAAAAGTATGGATTACAGAGATTAACTTTTGACAAAGTAGCCAAAATCTTTTAATTTTGTACTCAGATCATTAAGTCATGAGAGGCGGGGTGCCTGTTGGAAACAGAACAGCCAGATTGGAAGAAGACCCACAGGCATTCGAAAGCAGTGGTAAAGGCTTTTTTGAGGCCCCGGATAGGTCTCTTCTGTGCCAAGCACTGCCCGGTTCGAATCCGGACGCCTCTCGCTCTTTTACGGGACGTACAGCCCTGTGCGTCCCATTTTTTAATTTAAAAAACCCTCGGGTAAGACGTAAATAAACTCAATTTATTCTTTGACTTACTCCGAGGGCGAGGTTGTTATTCAAATTTTTCTTGGTACAGATCAATGGACCTATCAATCGCTTCGAGAGCATCCTCTTTTCCCTTGTATCCATGTACTGTGACTTCATTACCTTCACCTTGTTTTAGCTCTTTGTAAGTCTCAAAAAAGTGAGCATATTCCTTTAGTTTATGGTCATTCAGATCTTCCAGATCTTGCACATCGTCCCATCTTCTGTCATTTTCCGGTACTCCTAAAATTTTAAAGTCGGACTCGCCCGAGTCTGTCATCTCCATAACACCTACCGGCCTCAGCTTCACTAACACTCCCGGGTCAATAGGGTAAGTAGAGAAAATAACAGCATCCAGAGCATCCCCGTCATCCCACAAAGTCTGGGGGATCATTGCATAATCAAACGGATAAGGAGAAGAGGTATAGTTGGCTCGATCCAACATAATCATACCGGTCTCTTTATCCAGCTCATATTTATTGGACGAACCTCTAGGAATCTCAACTATTGAGTTTATTTTTTTCGGAGCTTGATCGCCTATGGATACATCATGCCAAAAGTTTTCCATGAGTTGAGTATTAATTATTAAGTGTCTAAATAATAGTCAGAACTGAAGAAAAAATCAAGCACTCACTCATTTTCGATTCCGTAATGTTCTCTTCTCTTATTTCCGAGAATCACATACCCTTGAGTTTCAAGCCACCTGCCTATGGTCAACATCTCAATCAGCCCATAAAACTCGCAGATAGCAGTCGATACCGGATGCGTCTTTTGCTTAATGAAGTTCAAAAATTTATTAAGGTAGCGCAAAATCGTAAAATCTTCTTGCTGTTGCAGCTTTTCATAAAACTCATCAGGGTGAACTAAAAAACTAGCCCAAAAAGCGGCATACATCTTTTTTATATCAAAACCGGCTTCCAAAAGGAGGTTTTTCAGCTCGTCCTTACTATAAAGGGAGATATGGAACTCTGCATGCGGATCCACATTGACACCCCTGTTGAGCAAGTACTTGCGAACCCAAGCGTGTTTCCCTACTTCGGATTCGCTAAACATTGCTAGACTTGCCCCCTGCTTCATAACTCTATTAATTTCTTTTAGCCATCGGGGTACGTCTTCTACGTGCCCGAGCACATCCGAGCTGATAACGGCATGAAAATGTGAGCTGGGAAAAGGAAAAGTATCACCGTCATAATGCTCCACTCTCCCGTTTACCCCGTACTGTTTTAATTTTTTCTCAGCTAAATCGACCTGCAGCCTCACTACATCCAGACCTACCACCTCTACCTCTCTGCCGAAAATCTTCTTTAAATCAACTAAGGTCGCTCCGGTGCCACACCCTACATCTAAAATACGAAAAGGCTTACGTAGGTCTTTTTGCTTATATCTATTTTTGGCCTTGATTAAATGACGATAGAGAAAAAACTTCTTGGGGTAAAAGAGTAACTTAAGCCAGTCCCAGATTTTGATCTCAGCGTCTTCAAATACAGGATCAGCGTCCCAAATCTCGACCCCATCTTCTTTCATCTCACCCCAGCCTAGATTGTCTGATTCATTTTGCTTATTCATATGCTATTATTTTAGCACAATAACCACATACCAATAAGCGATAGATGCAGTTAAATACCGTATAGTACAGCAATATTATTTCCATAAGAATAAACCTGAAGTCATTAAACCTATAATTTCAAGACAAAGATTTAATAAAGATCAGCTTTAGACTTTTAAACATACCTCTAAAGATATTTCATTATAATACAGTTAAACAGAGTTCATTAGAAGCATTAAAGACTTATCTAGTTGCCCAGTAGCTTTTCTAACCTTCTCTTTCTTTCTGTTGAAACTTCATCTAAATCATATTTACCTTGTCTATAATTTTCTAGAAACTGATTAAGTTCAGGTTCATCCATAAATGAAGAGTGTGTTTCTATATATCCTATCTCCAACAGGGCCTCCAATCTCTCTGCATTGCCGTCTGAAAAAGTAAGGCCTTCCAATAGCTTTTCTCTTACATCTGAATTGATTCCCCCTCCAATTGAAATCAAACTCTCAGTATTATTAAGCCCCTCTTTTACCATGTCTTCAATCTTGTCTGTATATTCATTCTCGATCACTTCGCTTGATCTAAGAGAAGAATCAGAATTAAGTGTTGTTTCATTATCTGCTTCTGACGCCACATTTGCTAATGCTATGGCTTTCTCCTCTTTACTTGCATCTATATCTTCTGCCACAGATTGAGCTTTTTCTAAATCTCCTGCTTTTGCATATATAACAGCAACCTCTCTAAGAGCTTCAGATCTTAATGGGTGTTGTATCTCCTTAGCAGTTTCTTCAGCGTCCTCAAGATTTCCACTTTCTCCCATTGCTACTGATATAGACTTTAAAAATTTAGCTCTAGCCTCCCCTTCTTTCTTTTTTGCCTGTGCTTTACATTCCGTAAAATCTCCTTCATTTTTAGCTTTCTCTACCATCAACCTTCTCTTGGCAAGTGGTTTATATTTTGAGCTTAAACTCTTTTCTATTAGAGTTGAAGCTTCATCATATTTTCCACAACTGGCCAAGGGCTTAATTATTTTAATTAATAACCTATTCCTTGTCTTGTCATCTGCATTACTATCAATACTTTCTTTTGTCCTTTCTAAAACCTTTTGAAGCTTTTCTTGTTTTACACTATTATCTTCATCAGACATTTTCAGTGCTATCTCAGTCAAAGCTGTAGAGGTATAATTTTTGCTTGATATATTTTCCTCAACTTCGTTTAAAGCCTGGTCATAGTTGCCTGATTCTGCTGGTAGTTTTGCTATATTATAGAAAGTAGATTCTCTCGTTGATTGTTCAGAAATATTATTCACCGTAGAGTGAGCCTTATCATACTCTCCTTTTTTTGCTTGAGCTAACGCTATTTCACCCCAAGCAAGATGGCTATTGGCTAACTCTTCTGCTTTTTTGTTATCCCCCGCCTTCTCTATAGACCCAATTACTTGCGCCTTAATCATTTCTGGAAAATCAGTTCTAGGATCATCAGTATCAATGGCAGATAGAGCTCTATTTAGAATCTCTTTAGCCTCCTCATTCAGATTAGAAACTTCTGAATCAATCATTATATCTGCTATATCTTTTAATGCATAGACTCTCTCCTCTTGGTTAGAGATACGGTCTACTACTTTTTTAGCTTGAGAAAATTCACCTGCTTGAGCCATAGCAGAAGCTATCTCTCTAAAAGCAGATGACTGATCTCCAGCTTCTCCTTCTGACATTTCTTGTGCAACTAATGTTGCTAAATTAAAATACTTAGATTGTTGATACCTCTGGTTAATAGTAGTAGTTATATCTAAGTTATCTTCTTCTCGTTCAAGCTCCCCTCCTTCTCTACTAAAACCTTCTCCAGATTGCATATAAATAATTTTAAGAATTACTGTATTTATTATTGCAAAGATAATAAAAGAGATAAAATAGTTAGTTCAAATCAATTTTTCTGCTAGTCAAAAATTGACATAAGCAAGATTTACTGATACAATTAAATTGGATTAATTTAGATACATGCCATCCAGATCGGTTATACAAATATGATCGAAGGAATTGCACCGAAGCTAAACTAAAACAACAAGAATGAACTTCTCTACTATACAACTAAATACTTCTACAATAAGCTAAAGTTGTAGCAACTGGAAACTGAACACCATCTGGCATGGTGGTAATATTACACTATGTCAACTACATTAATCATTGCAGGGCTGGCTATACTAGCTGTCGGCCTAGGGGCTGGTTATTACATAGCTAAAAAAACAGCCCAATCCCGCGCCGACTCAAAAGAGGCTAAAGCCGAGCAAAAAATAAAGGAGGCAGAGAGTAAGGCGAAAGATATTGTGCTGGAGGCAAAAGAGAAATCTATCGAGATTATAGACGAAGCCAAGGAGGAAGAACAAAAAAGAAAGAAGGAGATAGAGAAAGCCCAAAACCGAGTGGAAAAACAAGAAAAACTACTGAAAGATAAAGAAGAAAGACTAGAAGAAGAAAAAGAGAAACTGGATGAAAAAGTCGAAGAAGTAAAGCAACTGAAAGAAGAACTTAAAGAGAAAGAGAAAAAGAAGGAAGAAAAGCTGCAAGAGATTTCAGGCTACTCCAAGGACCAAGCGAAGAGTATTATGTTTGAAAAGTTAGAAGAAGAAGCTAGCGAAGAGCTTCTGTCCAGAAAGCTAAAACTGGACCGACAAAATGATGAAGAAGTTGAGAAAAAAGCAAAAGAAATACTGATAAATGCGATGGAGAGGACAGCCTCTTCTCACGCCCAAGACGCCACCTCAAAAGAGGTCGAGCTTCCAAGCGATGATATGAAAGGCAGGATCATCGGGAAAGAAGGAAGAAATATTAAGACAATAGAAAAGCTGACCGGATGTGAACTGGTCATAGATGATACCCCCGAGAGTATTATGATCTCCGGTTTCTCACCTATTCGTAGAAGAATCTGTTATTTAGCTCTGAAGAAACTAATACGGGACGGTCGTATTCAGCCGGCTAGAATAGAGAAATACGTGGAAAAAGCAAAAAAAGAACTAGCCAAAGATATTAGACAAACAGGAGAAGAGGCACTACATGAGCTGGGTATTATAGATGTAGAACCGCAGCTCGCTTCGATAGTCGGAAGATTAAAATACCGAACTAGCTACGGTCAAGAGGTGCTAACACACTCCAAAGAAGTAGCTCATCTATCCGAGATTATAGCAGGCGAGCTGGGAATGGATACGGAGAAAGCTAAAGTAGCTGGCTTCTTCCATGATATAGGAAAAGCTCTAGATCACGAGACTGAGGGAACTCACACCAAGATAGGATATACCGTACTGCAAAAATTCGACATGGGAGAAGATATCGCTGAAGTAGCTCTAACTCACCATGATTCAAACCCACCACTGTTGCTTACAAAGCTGGTAATGGCTGCAGATGCTATCTCTGCTTCTAGATCCGGCGCGAGAAGTGACTCGTTTGAGGAATATATAGAAAGACTGGAAAACCTAGAAGAGACAGCCGGAGACTTCCCGGGAGTAGAAAAAGCGTATGCAATCGAGGCAGGACGAGAGGTTAGAGTGTTCGTAACACCCGAGGAAGTAGATGATTATGAATCTTACAATCTAGCTCAAGAAATAGCACAAAAAATTGAATCAGATCTGACCTACCCTGGTGAGATCAAAGTAACCATGATCAGAGAGTCTAGAATAGTTGAATATGCTCGATAATTAGTATAAACTGTATTGACACGAAATGTGTAGTAGTATAAAATAAATTCAGATAATTTATTCTTAATTATATCGCTTATGCGTATCAACAAAATTGAGTTGGCTGAAAAAATCGCC
>JBDGRJ010000069.1:11160-22452 GCA_042218115.1 Minisyncoccia bacterium
AGGCACTAGCAAGAAGGATGCAAAAAATATGCTGGACGCTTTCGTGGACGTCACCATCGACGAGCTACAAAAAGGGAACAGTGTCAGCGTCACAGGTTTTGGTAAGTTTAGTGCTAAAAAGAGAGCTGGCCGAATGGGTGTAAACCCACAAAACCCGGATGAGAAGATAGAGATCCCGGAAGTAACAGTGCCGAAATTCAAAGCCGGACTTACTCTAAAGAGAGCCCTCAAAGAAAACGAATAAACACCTGCTAAATATAAAAACCACCCGTTCTGGGTGGTTTCATGCCGCCATCGTCTAGCTTGGTCCAGGACGCCAGGTTCTCAATCTGGAAACACGGGTTCAAATCCCGTTGGCGGTACAAAAGCAAAGTCAGGGTAGCTCAGCTCGGTTAGAGCGAGGGAATCATAACCCCTAGGTCGGGAGTTCGAGTCTCCCCCCTGACACAAGTCTATTCTTCTTTAGGGCTAATCTGGTAGTAATCTAATAAGAAATCAGAAACATCACCAAAAGTAGGTGCTGCAGTACTGGCTGAAAATCTCTCTTCCGGTTTGTGGAACTTTACCAACAAAACAAACTTGGGATTATTCGAGGGAGCAAAACCTACAAAAGTATGATTAGTCTCTTCCGAGTAGCCACCGGTCTTACCAGAAATCTGAGCAGTACCCGTCTTACCAGCTACGAAATAACCCTTCTCCCCCGCCGACCTGGCATGTCCTTCTTTGACTACACTTGTCAGCATCCCCTTGATCAAGGTGCTGGTATCTTCTTGTATAACTTTCCTTATTGTTTTAGGCTCAGTAGTCTCTACTCTACCATTTTTATATTCTACCTTCTCAACTATATAGGGGCGGGGCAGATTGCCTTTATTTGCAAGTGCTGAGTAGGCAACCGCTACCTGAAGCGGAGTGGCTGTTATGCCTTGGCCAAAGGAGGCGGTAGCACCGTAGCATCCTATCTCGTCCCCGCTTTTTTTATATAATGAACTGATATCACCCGGCCTTTCCGTATCCAACCCAATCCCGGTTTTAGTACCAAAGCCGAAGTCTTCTATATACTCCACCATATCCTTTTTGCCCAATTTTCTCGCTACAAAAACCATACCGGTGTTAATAGATTTTTCTAATACACCGGTCATATCAGTTTTGTCATAGGTCTTCTCTCTGGAGTTTCTTATCGGTGTCATACACAGATCCTTTATCTGTCCAGGATCATCAAAAGCAGTATCCGGCTCAATCACCCCTTTATCCAGTGCAGCAGCCATCACTACCGGCTTGAATACCGAACCCACCTCATATGGCTTGAATATGGTTGAGTTATTATATTGACTAATCGAGTCTACCTTATTATATTTGTTAGGGTTAAAATCCGGCAGACTACACATGGCCTTTACAGCTCCGGTTTTAGGGTTCATCAACACCAGCGAGGCCGCCTCAGCCTTGTACTTCTCTTTTGCTTTGCGCAGCTTTTTGCAAGCCTTGTATTGTATAGCTCTGTCTAGGGTCAAAGTAATATCTGCTCCGTTTATAGCCTCCTTCATATCACTACCCACAGTAGGCAGCCACTGCCCGGTAGCGCTCTTTACACCATCGACAAAACCGCCTTCGCCATTCAGCTCGTCGTTCCAGTACCCCTCTACACCGTATCTTCCCACCTTTTCTCCACTCTTATTTCTACCCACAAAACCTATCACAGGACCAGCAAATCTGCCTTCCGGATAAAAACGATAAGATTTACGTAAAGTATGTATCCCTTCTAGCTCAAACTGCTTAATTTTTTTTGTCTTACTGACAGAAACTCTCTGTTTTATCGGGATATATAAGTCTCGTTTTTTCTGAGATAGGTTTTGTATGATTTCTTGTTTCTTCGTTTTTTCTTTTTCATTCTCCTTAGAAGTAGAAGTTTCAGCCTCGGTTTGATCTCTTTTTAATGTGATCACCTGAGATATCTTTTCTACTATCTCCTTTGCTTGTTTTTTGCTGTCGATACCACGAGTGCTACCAAACAATAAAAATTTGTCTCGGTTGGTAGCGACAGGAAATCTACCTTCGGAGTTTTTATTTTTGATGTATATTTTGCCCCGCTCAGGTACCAGCTCCGAGTACACCTCGTGAGAGCCTTTGGCCAGTGCGGTATAGAAATCATGTCTCATAACCATCAAAAAAAACAAACGCCCAACCACAGCAATACCGAATAAAATAAACACACCAGCCAAACACCACAGCCTTCTGGTGTAATAGTTTCTATCTCTTTTTTGTTTGTACTCAGAGCGCGGCATTTAATCCTCTTGAGAGTCTGAGCCAGGTTCTTCAGTTTTTATCTCTGCCTTTATGCTATCGAGGTGATTATTGATCAAACGCACTATCATCCTGCGAGTCATATCACTTAGCCCCTTTTTATCAGCATACTTGTCAGCAACTTCTCTGATCTTTTGTTTAAACTCTTGGTCTGACAGTTCCTGATAAGTTTCAGAGTTCTGAACCTTGTTTTTAACTTCATCATACACATTCTCAGCATGCTCGATGAACTGATCTCGCAGTTTTTTACCTTTATCTGTGGTGTTAAGCCACATAGCCCCGGCTCCGAGCAGGCTACCCAAAAAAATACCTTTGGAGAATTTACCCATGATATACTTTTAATATGAATTTATATACACTACCAAGTTAGTGTGTAATTTAGTATATCAAAAAATAAACTAAATACTAGACCAAGTCCTGATAAATAGCCTCTATCCTCTCAGCTCCAGTGCTCCAGTCATTATCTTGTATCCGCTCTCTAAGAGATTCTGAAAAAATTTTCGAACCATTGAGGACTGAGTTTATTTTCTCAGCCAAATCATCACTATCCCCAACCTGAAAGGTCGTACCAGCCTGTTTCGCTACTTCTCTAACTCCCGGAAGATCACTAGCTATTACCGGAGTGTTACAAGCTATTGACTCAAGTAAAACCAGACCGAAAGCCTCGTTCCTGCTTACAGACGGAAGCACAAAAACATCCGCCTGAGAATAAAACTCAGACAGTCTATCTTCATTTATATACCCGACAAAATTAACTGATTCCTCTAAACCAAGATCCTCTGCCATCTTTTCATACTTACTTTTGAGTGCACCTTCCCCTACTAATACCAGCTGATAGTTTTGCTTATTTTCTAGCTTACTAAAAGCCTCAAACAGCAAAGGTACACCCTTGAACTCATGGGCCTCATCCATACCACCTACAAACAAAGCTGTTTTTTTGTCTGATTCGATTTTATACGTATTAAAAAAGCCATCTGCCGGAGTTGTGGGTTTGAATTTATCTAGGTCTACCCCGAAGGGCACTTCGGCCCACTTGCCTTTATTGGAGCTGAAATGGTGGCTGGCAAAGCTGTGTTTGATATAATCAAAAGTGCTTGCAATGATCTTATCAGCTGCAGTCAGTATTTTACGTTGATAAATATGTCGATATATCTTAAAAATTACCTCCTTGAGACCAGATCCGATCGGATCCATATGATAAGTCACCACCAGAGGTGTGTCTTTATTTTTCCTACTCCAATTGTAGACTATACGATCAGTACCGAAAAAAGGGTAATGCAGATGCACTAGATCAAAACTGCTCAGCTTGCCTTTGAGCTGAGGGATAGGAGCAGCATTATCGATACTTATTAGCTTAGAGATAATATTCTCCAACGGAAGTTTGGGTGTAAGAGCACAAACTCGATCATCGCTAAAAGTTCTGCCGGCGTAGTCAGGAGTAAAAACTACCAGCTTATGTCCCAGCTGCTCCAGAGATGAGCTGGTTTGTTGTACTACTTTACCCATGCCACCTCCATATGGAGGGTAGGCCGGGCTAACCTGTGCTATTTTCATAATTTTACTCTTCTTCTATCTCATCGAGGGCTCGCTGCCGGATAAGCTCTGTAATGTCTCTACTTATTGACTCTACCTTTAGATGAAGACGGAATAAGATGAAAAATATAAGTATAATGGAGAGATAAACCACAAAATCAACGCCTCTCCCGATGCCGAATCGGTTTGCTATAGTAGTGGTAATCTCCGGTTGAATTACAGCGATATCAGCCGCTACAATGCACAACAACCAAAACAAAGCACCTCTAGTGCTCAAGTTATTTTTCCTCTTTTTGAGCAAAATCGTAAATATACCCAACAGAGAGAAAGCTAGAAATAATATCTGGAACAAAACCATAGTTTAATCTATAAATTGACCTAAAATTAAATCTCTTATTACCGATAATCCCTCTTTGGCTCCTTGGCCGTACCTGTTGTAACTTACTGAAATTGGAAACTCGATGTAGTCTAATTCCTTTTCCTTAACTTGTTTTGGTATCTCACTTGCATGAGCCATCCTATCTTGAGTTATGCGTATCTCTTCTATAGCTCGGCGGGAGAGAATCTTAAAGCCATTGTGAACGTCAGAGAGGGACAACCCTGTGAAAACAGAGTCTACAGCTCTAGCTAAAGGTAGAAGTAAATATTTTTTACTCCAAGGGGTCTGAGAATCTCGGGCAATGAATCTTGAGCCAAATAACACATCCGCCTGCTCCTCTTTTAGCTTCTTTAACGCCGGTTTGACCTCCTGTGGATCAAACTGTCCATCTCCGTCAAAAAACAACAGATAATCAGTCCCCTTATTTTCTGCATACTGCCTGCCGGTCTCAAGAGAGGCGCCCTGTCCTCTATTTATCTCGTGTCTTATGGCCTTGGCTCCATTTCTCTGAGCTATCTCCCCCGTTTGGTCTGTAGATCCGTCATCTACTACTACCACTTCATCAACGTTTTGGCACAGACCTTTTACAACTTTACCGATACTATTTTCCTCATTGTAAGCCGGAACTACAGCCAAAAACATATCACACTCATTAGCTGAATTACTCTTCGCTGAGCGAATGCAGCATCTCCTTGTTAGCGATGGTATAATCTATGGTCTTTTCTAGACCTTGCTCGAGCTGTACTAATGGAAGCCAGTTCAACTGCTCTTTGGCTCGGGTTAGATCAGGCTTACCTTTCTTAGTCAAAAACACCAGCTCATCCTCATAATTTATCTGAGAATCAGAGTCGGTCATCTCAATAATCTTTTCTGCTATCGTGCTAAACTTATACATATTATCAGAACCTAGATTCACACAGCTGACATCAGGGCCGGATTTCATCAGCCGCATTAAGCCATTTACTAAATCAGAGATGTAACACATAGAGTGATGAAGCTCCTCATCTCCATAGATAGTGAGATCATTACCCTCCAGTGCGTCAAGTATAAAGTCGGGAATCAACAGCCCATCGCGTAGAGGCATTCTCGGGCCGTAAGCAGTAAAGATACGTGCAATCTTTGCATCAAGATCGTAAAAATCTCTGTAAGTCTGAACACAGGTTTCACCAAATCTCTTACCCTCATCATAACAGCCTCTGGGGGACATATGGTTCACAATACCCTCATCTTCTTCACTGAATACCTGCTCATCATGGTCTACTGAACCATAGACTACAGAGCTAGAACCAAAGACATATTTTGCTCTATACTCCACAGCTAGGTCAAGGGTGTTTAGCATAGCGGCTGAATTTGCTTTGAGTGTGTCTATTTTCAGCTCCTCAAAGTCTTTTGGGCTGGTCGGACAAGCTAAATGATAAATCTCTTGCACCCCTTGATACTCAATCTTAAACTTTTGCAGCTCATCAAACATCTCCAGATTAAACGGCTCGCTGACATCGTGACGGATAAACTCAAAGTCCGGGTACTGTAGCAGATGATCTATATTATACATCCCGGAGTTGGTAAAGTTATCCATACAGATTACATTGGCCTCATCCAGCAGCTCCTCACAAAGATGCGAACCAATAAAACCGGCTCCTCCGGTGACTAACACATTTTTCTTATCGAAAACTGGGTTATCGGGATCCATGTTATTTTAATATAGGTAAAGTAAACAGATCTAGCCCGTAGCTTTCCGACTTTCTAATTATATCTGCCCCATCGTTCCATGCTCTTAGCTCATGTCCAAACTTAGGAACCGTTATTATCTCATCTTTTTCATCGGAGTTTATATCTCCTACTACGGTCTTATATCTGCCAGTATAGCTAGGATCATAGCTATAAAACCTCCTTTTTATAGTACCATCTCGCTCAAGATAGCTCAAAAGTGGAGGATTATTTTCATATGAGCTCAACACTAGCTCAATTCTTTTGTCTCCATCTATATCTCCTGAGTCTAATTTTTGAGCTTTAAAATCAATATTAACCCGTTTTGACTCAACTAACCTCTGGTTTAAAAAACTTACATAATAATCTTCGTCCGACTTAAACAGTCCGATCAGCTCATCTTGTTTGAGTGAGTTCAATATATCCAGAGACTGAATCTCACGGCTAAAACTTTTCTCTACTGCCAGGCCACTACTTTGTTGAAAAAGTTTAACCCGTGTCTTGTTGTCCGGACCGCTATAGCTTAGAATTACCTCTTCTCTATCGTCATGATTGATATCACCAACCACTAGATCACTGATCTTATCATCTGGCTTTAATCCAGGGTCTATCTCTCCGACATTAATCCATCCGGTAGAGCTAGCATAAAGATTGATCTCTCTATCCTTCCCTGCCCCTACCAAGGTTACGATCCTCGATTCTCCTCTCGCGATCTGATTAATCTTCTTTTCCTCTTGAGGGTTGTAAAAAGGTAGCTCGATCGGGCTCTCAGAATCTCTAAATCTAGAGGTATAAGCTCTTCCTCTTGACCCTATGCCAATCAGACCGGGTAGATCTCGATCAGCGGTAGCACGCTCCCAAGCATATTCTACAGCTTCGTCTGCCTGGAGTAGACCAGCGCCAAAAAGATCCTTGTAGGTCTCGGTCTCATGTCCATCAGAGTTAGATACTGTCTCAAACATCGCCTGATAGATCTTTTCCGGACCCCAGTCGGGTTGGATTGATTTTATCAACCCCGCGGTACCGCTGACTAAAGGCACAGCAAAAGAAGTTCCGCTCCAGCTGCCCCTATACTTTTCCTCTAGACCAAAAGACGGTGCATAACGTACAGTAGAAGATAGATTTACGCCCGGGGCCGTAATATCAATGCACTCCGATCCGGTATTGGTAAACCTGGTTACCAACCTGGATCTTCTGACTGCACTAACCCCGATAATCCTCTCACTTTCCTCCAAGTGGCTGTCTGCACACACAGGATACATAGGATCTTTACTTAGATCCTTTGCTTTGTTGCCCGCAGCTGCAAACATTGCCACATCCTTTTTATGAGCATAATCAATGACATCCTTCAAATCTTCCACATCTTCTCCGCTCATAGATCCGACCAGACTAAAGGATATTATATCCGCTCCATTGTTGATGGCATACCTTACCGCCTTGGGGAATGAGCCCACTTTTCCGCTTCCGGCATTGTTTGCAATTTTAATATTCATTAAGTTCACATCCCAGTTCACCCCACTGCCAGCCAGCCCATTATCGCCTTGTGCTCCGATCAAGCCCGCTACCGCAGTGCCGTGATGTACCGTCTTTTCGCTTACATCTTTTAGATCAAATATATTTGGACGAGGGCTCTTGTTCCCCTTCTCCTCTTTGGGGCTTATCTCTCCGTCATTATCATAATCCTCAGAAACGAAACTCCAACCCCATACATCATCGATATATCCATTACCATCATCGTCGATACCGTTGTTTGCTATTTCATCTTTATTTTTCCAAACATTGTCGATTAGATCAGGGTGAAAATGATCAAAACCATTATCTATCACTGCGACCGTTACTGCTTCAGACCCGGTTGTTTTATCCCAGGCTTGGGGTAGTCCTATCTTTTCATACTGCCACGGCACAGGACTTAACTGAGGGTCATTGGGTGTCTTAGCAGAAGTATGAGCAGAAAAGAAGAAAGTTCCAAAAAATAAACAAAGGCAGAGTACGGCTTTATGTTTCAAACTCATTAAGATTTTATTAACGATCCTAATTAATTTTGTTGCAAAATTAGAGACTTTCAGCTAATATATTAGCAAGCTTGTTATATTTTAGCTTAAGTAATACTTTTATTCAATCGATGCACCACCGAGTTAGTTTAAAAAAAATATACCTGGTAATTCAGGATCTGGTAGCTTTTTATCTAGGTCTATGGTTCGGTCTGGCAGTTCGACATTTAACTTTACCCACCTGGGAGCAATTTTCCAGGCATATACCCTTATTTACCATCCTCTTTATCCTGTGGGTTATAATCAACTACATAAATGAGTTGTATGACCCCAATAGTAAGCCGGAGGGGATAAAATTTTACAGAAAGATATGGGAGTCGGCACTATTTTCTACCATAGTGGGGGCTATCTTCTTCTATCTTCTCCCTCAAACAACTATAAATCCAAAAACAATATTGCTTCTGACAGCTGTATTCGGCTATTTACTAGTCAATCTTTTTCAAATATTTGCCTTTAAATTTTTATTCCCTAAAACATCCAAGCAAAACCTGTTATTTGTAGGTTTCAACACAGAGGTAGAAGAGTTATTAAATATATTAGGCAGCCAGCACTTCTTCTATCGTCCGGTCGGGGTAGTAGCTAACGACAAAGATAATTTCGATAAAAATGAACTATCTGAGCAGATGGAAATTTATGAAGATATTACTGATATAAAAGAAATAATCTCAGAAGAAGAAATTGATCAGGTCATATTAGAGCCCGATCTGAAAAGTGACAACAAGGCAGTAAAAAATCTTTACCAGCTTTTGTATCTGCCGGTGAAAATTAAGGATCTTAATGCATTCTATGAAGAGATAACCGGCAGAGTTCCTCCTTCCACCTTCAAAGAAACCTGGTTTTTGGATCATCTGCGCAACCTCCAGGAGCCATCAAAGCTATGGGGCAGAAGAATTATAGATCTTGTAGTAGGGCTGGTTTTAAGCCTGATCACATTTATACTGTTCCCGATAATAGCTCTAGCGATAAAAGTGGAATCAGAAGGGCCTGTATTAATCAGCCAAACCAGAGTGGGCAAAGAAAACAAAGAGTTTACTATGCATAAGTTTAGATCGATGTATGCTTTATCCGAGGAAGGCCTGGCAGAGACGGACGGGCCGGAGTTTGCAAAAAAAGATGATGAGAGAATAACTAAGGTAGGAAAAATACTACGCAAAACCAGACTCGATGAGCTACCGCAAGTATGGAATCTACTTAAGGGAGATCTGACCCTAATAGGACCTAGACCAGAACGGCCCGAGATAGTAGAAAAGCTGGAAGATGAGATGCCCTACTACTCGCTAAGACATATTATCAAGCCAGGTATAACCAGCTGGGCTGTACTGCACCAAAACTATACCGACACTCTGGAAAAATCGCTACAGAAACTACAATACGACCTGTTTTATATAAAAAACAGGTCCTTCTTGTTGGACCTGTCTATCGGGCTGAGAACAGTAAATGTCGTAGTAAGAATGATGGGTCAGTAATTATATTAGCTGCTCCACTTTTCTCTCTAGCTGTGGGTCTAGTGATTCAATCTTAGTTTTATCCCCATTGGATACACCCCAATACTTCATTAGATCTTCTAGCCCTTGTTCAAACTCTATTCTCGGCTTCCAGCCCAGCTTTTCTTTGGCTTTGGAGATATCAGCCTCCGAAAACCTTATCTCTCCTTCTCTTTCAGCAATATGCTTAGTTTCTCCTCCAATTACATCAGCAATTTCATTGACACTTACCTGAATGCCTGAACCAATATTAAATACATCCGCATCGCCATAGCCTGACTTCCAAGCTTTAATATTAGCTTTTACAACATCAAAAACATGGACATAATCACGAGTCTGCTTTCCATCTCCCACTATTGTCATAGGTTTACCTTCTTGTCTCTGCTCGAGAAAGGCGGGGATTACCATAGGGTAACCGCCTTTGGTAGTCTTTCTTGGGCCGTATATATTGAAGTAACGCAAGCATACAGTATCAATATCGTGAAGTTTTGAATAAATCTCCATATATTTCTCACCCATCAGCTTATGAGCCGGATAAGGTGCATTTGGATCGGGCTGTGCCTCCTCTGATATCGGCAACTTCTCTTTGTCACCATAGATAGCACCACTAGAGCTAAATACCACTTTATCTACACCTTTCTCTACACTTGCTTGCAGAACATTCAAAGTACCCCTCACATTTACCTCGTGAGAGCGAACCGGGTTTTCCAAAGAGGCCTGCAACCTCGGATCAGCAGCTACATGAAACACAACATCGGCCCCATAAAAGAAGGGCTTTATTTCCTCAAGATCAGTAATATCTTTTTGGTAAAACTCAGCTTCTTCATTGACAAACTTCTCTTTTCCTAAGGATAAATTATCAATAACAACTACTTCGTGTCCCTCGTCTATTAACTTGTCAACCAGATGGGAGCCTAAAAAACCGGCCCCACCTGTAACCAAACACTTAGACATATAACTCGTTAAGATTAACAACAAATCATATCACAGTGTCTGGTTTTTGTCAAGGGGGTGGTAAATAAAAAACAGCCTTTTTTTAGGCTGCAATAAAGGGTAAAGTTGTATTGTCTGAGCTATCTGTTTGAGCTCCACCAGTCTTGGAGCCGGCTCATCCCTTCTTCAAAACCAACTTGTGGTTTCCAGTCAAGTTTCTCTCTGGCTTTATCTATATCCGCTTCAGAAAAACGAATCTCGCCTTCACGCTCGGGTATTTGAGTGGTCTCACCACCTACGATAGCCGCTATCTCGTTCACACTGGTTTGGGTCCCAGTACCTATATTAAAAACCTCCCCGGACTCAATATCAGACTTCCAGGCGGTAATATTAGCCAAGACGACATCTTCAACATGCACGTAGTCTCTAGTCTGCTTTCCATCTCCAACAATAGTCAGAGGTTTCCCCTGTTGTTTTTGTCTGAGAAATATCGGTATGACCATCGGGTACCCGCCTTCAGCTGTTTTTCTAGGGCCGTAGACATTAAAGTACCTCAAACTTACAGTATCGATATCATAAACCTCTGAGTACAGCTGTGTATATCTCTCGCCTATTATCTTATGCAGTCCATAGGGTGCTTTATAGTTCAGTTCCGCTTGCTCAGAGATAGGAAGATCCTCCTGATCACCATAGACAGCAGCCGAAGAGCTGAAAATAAGATCATCGACCCCATTTTCTCTAGCTGCCTCCAATACATTTACAGTACCGCCTACATTTATCTGATGGGTATTCTTGGGGTTTTCAATAGAGATAGGTACCCTAGGCTCAGCAGCAAGATGAAACACTACATCTACATTTTTAAAATAAGACTCTATTTGCTCCAAATCTTTTATATCGGCTTTATGAA
>JBDGRJ010000007.1:0-21845 GCA_042218115.1 Minisyncoccia bacterium
AACTCACTGTCAGTTTCATACTCTAAGGTTATTATATCATCTCGGGACAGACCCTTCTGCTTTCTGATTCGGTTTATATTCCGCACCAACTCTCTGAATGCACCTTCACGCTTCAGCTCTTCTGTAATCTCGGTATTTAGTGCTATAGTATAGTCATCTTCTTCTTTTTGCGTCCATTGATCTCCATCCACTGGTACTTCTCTTATCTCATGTACATTCAGCTCATCAGCTAGCACTTCTTTCATTTGCTCGTTTAGTTCTACATCTATAGCAGCAGCTGATAGAGCTTGGCGCACTTTTATTTCCTCTTGCTGTCTTAGGGCTTGTCCCAGCTCGGATAGTCTCCTGGTCTTTTTAGTTTGTTCCATTATTTCTTCGTCTATTAAATTCTCATCATACTCCGGCCAGTCTTGTAAGTGCACACTATCCGTATCTTGTTTTACTTTTTGATAAATACTCTCGGTAATAAACGGCATAAAGGGGGCGGCCACCTTGAGGAGTCGATCAAACACGTGATGAAGTACTTTCATAGCTTCAAGTTTTTCTTGTCGGTCGCTAGATTTAAAACGTGATCTGGATCTGCGTACATACCACTGGGATAGATCCAAGATAAAGTCTTGGATTGGCCGAGCCGCTTTATCCAAGTGATAATTATCCATATTTTCAGTTACTTCTTTTGTCAGCTGATTCAGCTTAGCTATGATCCAACGGTCCAGGATATGCCTTCCTTTTATATCTTTTTGTGGATTAGAAGACAGCACTGCACTCAGATCAACCTCATCTTCAAACATCGAGTAAAAATTATGGATATTGTAGAGCATATTTACCGTCTTATTGAAGGTGTCCTCCACTCCACTCTTGGAAAACTTTAGCGGCTCCTCTTTTACTATCGGAGAGGTCATCAGATAATATCTGAGTGCATCAGCACCATACTCCTCTACCACTTCCATCGGATCGGGAAAATTGCCTTTTGATTTACTCATCTTCTCTCCATCTTCAGCCAGCACCATGCCATTTACTATTACATTGCTGAAAGCGGGTTGAGGCTCCTCTGTAGGCACAGCCGGGCTCTCTTCACCCTCTTGTAGCGTCAGAAAGGTAGCCAAAACATGCAAAGTGTAGAACCAGCCCCGAGTCTGGTCTTGTCCTTCCGCGATAAACTTGGCCGGAAAGCCACGCTCAAACTTTTCTTTGTTTTCAAACGGGTAGTGCTGCTGGGCATACGGCATTGAACCCGATTCAAACCAACAGTCAAAAACCTGGGGTATTCTGGTGTAAGTTTTGCCTTCATATTCTATCTCGATATTATCTACTACATGGGGGTGTAGATCTTCAATCTCCTCTTCTCCGCTAAGCTCTTTTAGCTCATCCGTCGACCCTATACACAACAAATCACCGTCTTCGCTCTGCCATAGTGGTATCGGTGCCCCCCAGTATCGGTCCCTCGATACTGCCCAATCGCGAGCACCTTCCAGCCAATTACCGAAACGGCCGTCTTTAATATGCTCCGGAACCCAGTTTATCTTTTGGTTATTCTCGAGCATCTCTTCTTTGATCTCCTCTACCGAGATAAACCAGCTTTTGGTAGCATAGTTAAGCAGTGGTGTGTCACAGCGCCAACAATGAGGGTAGCGGTGTTTTACTTTCTCCTTTTCAAACAACTTTGAGCCGTTATGGTAGAGCCATTTTATCATTTGAATGTCAGCTTTTTGGTGGGGTTCGCCGGGATGATCTTCAGGGTGTCCTTGCGCTGTCTTTACCGCTTGGCCGAAGAAATCTTCTACCTCCTCTGTAAATTTACCGTCTCTGGTGACATGCTGAACAAAAGGCACATCATCTAATTCCTGATAGACTTCATAGTCCTCCTCCCCGAAAGCAGGGGCGATATGTACTATCCCGGTACCCTCATCTATATCCACAAAATCACCTGCTACCACCTCAAAAGCTCTGTTATTATCTCTTAAGTCTTCAAAATAAGGAAATGGAGGTTCATAGCTAAGCCCTACCAGCTTACCTCCGGGAACTTGTCTAACCAGCTCCGAATCTTTGTCTTCAAATACATCCAACATCCGCTCTTTGGCAGTGAGATAATACTCACCCTCAAATTCAACTAAGCTATACTCCAGCTCTTCATTAACAGCTAATAACACATTGCCCGGAAGCGTCCAGGGAGTAGTAGTCCATGCCAGCATATGAATCGGTTGCTCAATATCTTCAAGCTCATCAGGTAGAGATGAGTTTTGACTTAGGGTGAATTTAGCGGTTACGGAGAGATCTTTTACTTGCTGGTATCCCATAGAAACCTCACCTTGAGCCAGAGGGGTCTCACATCTCGGGCAGATATGCATCGGTTTGCGCCCTTCATATACATAACCACGATCAAACAGCTGTTTAAAGACCCACCATACTGATTCCATATAGTCTTTATCCATAGTTTTGTAGTCATTCTCCATATCCACCCACCTACCCAGACGCGGAATAATACTCTCCCACTCATCAGCATATTTCATAACCGACTCTTTTGCTTTTTCGTTAAACTTATCCACTCCGTACTCTTCAATCTCTTTTTTATTTTTCAAATCAAGCTCTTCTTCGATCATATTCTCAATCGGCAGACCATGACAGTCCCACCCCCATCTTCTCTCCACCTTATAGCCTTTCATGGTCCAGTACCTAGGAACTACATCTTTTAGGGTGCTGGCAACTATATGGCCGTAATGGGGTAAACCGGTAGCAAAAGGGGGGCCGTCATAAAATACATACGGCTTATCGTCCGGTCTCTGCTGGACTGATCTTTCGAAACAATTATTTTCCTCCCAGTATTTTAAAATTTTCTTCTCTTCTTCATCGGGATTATATGACATATTTTTTATTTATGAATCTGTTTCTGTACTATCAATTAGCATTCTCCAGCTTAGATCACAAAAGGTCGAAGTACAATAACAGACTCATAAAATACGAAAAGCCACCGCGTGAGAGCCCGACAGGCGGTACCATCTCACGTAGTGGCTTTTACTTAATTTTGGTGTTTACGGAACCACCGGAAGAGTCTACTTTTAGTTTCTTTCTTCAGCTCCCCGTCGATTGCGGGTCGAACGCTTTGTAGTTGTTGACTATAGTTTAGCAAAATTATAGGGTTTGTCAAAAAATATTGGCTCTATAATATTTAAAGTGAACTCTAAACCAAAAAACACCAGCTGACTGCTGATGTTCTTTGGTGGGCAGAGCTAAGATGCTCTGCAGTTTACCTCCTAATTTTTTGACGTAGGTGCCCCTCACTCAAGAATGAACTTCTTTATCTTTTCGACGTTGGGATTAAATTCGCTTGTATTCAAAATCAAACTATCTGAAGGCAGCTTCAGTTCATCATACTGCCGGTACAATTTATAAAGAAAACCTTCATTTATTACCCTCCCTTCCTCGTCATAATCCTTACTGAGGCTATGACCGGGATTGTCATGAAACAAAACTGCGCCATCAACCAGGTGTAGGAACTGTTTGAGGTATTTTTCAGTCCCTCTTTTCTGATTTTTGGTTATTTTCCCTGCTTCATGCAGGGCTCGAGTAAACACCAACGAATCGTAAATCCCTCGATCTAGGAGTACAAAATCGAAATAACTCTTTTTATCAACCCTTTCAAGTAGCTCACTCAACATCGTATTAATGTTCCAGGTGTGGTACTCAAAAGAATCATTTTTATCTAGACAGTTTACCTGCGCCGCTTCGTAGATCTCTCCCACTTCATAACCTTCTCTCTTGAGTTTTTTCTTGAGCTTGTCCCAAATTGTAGTTTTACCGTTCTTAGGCATGCCTAGAAATTCGATAACTTTCATTTGGGGCCTCTTGTTGGAAGGAACGAGTCTGCCCAAAAAGGTAGACTTAAATTAGAAGTTAAGAAAAAAGATCTTTTTTGTCAAAAAAATCCAAACATTCGGGTGAACTAAAATCATGTAAATTCCAGTCCCCAATTTTACTATATTTTTTTCTAGAAGGACCATGAAAATCAGATCCCGCAGTTTTGACTAAATCATATCTTTCCGACAATTTAAATATCCTCCTTGTATCTCTTAAATTTTGATTACCATAAAAAACCTCTATTGCATCCAACCCGCAATCAACAAATTGCTCTAACGTAGTCTCTAAAATTTCGGGCTTATCTCTTGTATCAAATACAGGATGCGCCCAACTAGAGATACCACCAGATTGGTGTATTATTTTAATAGCTCTATCCAAGTTAGTACGATACCTCTCTTCATAGGCAGGTTTACCCTTTTTGAGATAATTATCAAAGACATCTTGAACGCATTTAATATTCTCTTTTTCTAACTTCTTTTTATTACTTGGATTTTCTATAACCTTTTTAGCCAAAAAAGGACGTCCAATTGACCCATCCTTATTAGCAATTTTTTTAATATTTATATTCAAGTCAAATCCTAATTTTTTTAGATTAATAGCAATTTTTTTTATACGCTCTTTTCTGGATTTAACTTGCTTTTCCATTTCTTTCTGAATAGCTTTATCTCTAAAATTAAATCCGTAACCCAGCAGGTGGTAGCTTCTATCTTGGAAGCCAACTGATATTTCTACTCCAGAAACTACCCTTAAACCCAAATCCGACCCGATTTTTTTAGCAGGCTTTATGTGGTCTATAGTATCATGATCAGTAACCGAAACTGTTTTTAGACCTTTTTCTTTACACCTTTTTAATAGCTTATCTAAGTCTAAATCGCCGTCGCTATAAGTTGAATGCATATGAAGGTCAAAATTTGGCATATAAAAAATTAAGTTAACCCAAGTATAGAAACAATATCTGTTTATTATTTTTATTACTCAAACCTCTAAAAGTTTACCTAAAGTATACCCCAAACAACCATCCACTAAAAGCGACCTATTAAAACTTATTTACAATCTAGCCAAAGTTGTTTTTTAATCTAATTCAAATAAGCATAACAAAAAATTACACAACACTTGCCTATCAACAAATTTCAATGTATACTACAAATCAACTAATTATAACCAATGGATAAAGTTTTTATCGGCTCGGATCACGCGGGTTTTGAGCTCAAACAAAAGCTAATTGACTATCTATCAAATAATAGCTATGAGTTTGAAGATGTAGGCCCGAAGGACTATGATGAAACTGATGATTACCCTGACTATGCTCTCCCTCTAGCCCAAAAAGTAGCTGCTGAAGATGCAAGAGGCATCTTGCTCTGTGGAAATGGGATCGGAGTTTGCATCGCTGCTAACAAAGTAGAAGGCGCCCGAGCCGGAACCGCAGCAAATGAGTGGATGGCAAAGACCATGCGAGAAGACGACAATACAAATATACTTTGCCTGCCGGCAAGAAATCTAAACGAGCAACAAGCTGTAGAGATAACTGAAACTTGGCTTAACACTGATTTTTCTGAAGCAAAAAGGCATAAAAGAAGACTGAATAAAATTCACAATTTTGAACAACAATAACATGTCAGTCCAGATAATCCCCTCTCTGCTGGTAGATTCCAGAGAGGAATTTTTACAACAGATCAGAGCTAGTCAAGAGTATATTGATATGATTCAGTTGGATATAGCTGATGGAAATTTTGTGCCCAATGAAACTTGGGCTGATCCAAACGTTGTTAAAGAAAATGTGGATATAGATATCGAGCTGCATCTTATGGTCGAAGACCCGCTGAAAGAAATTGAACGGTGGGTCCCTGTACCTCAGGTAAAAAGGGTGCTGTTTCACTATGAGAGTGATGTGAATATTAAAGAAATGATAATAGAGCTACACAAACACAGCTGGCATGCGGGTCTCGTTTTGAACCCGGATACGGAGATAGAGGTGGTAGATGAGTTTGAAGATGACTTGGAAGATGTAATGTTTATGGGGGTAGAGCCGGGATTTCAAGGACAAGATCTAATCCCGGAGGTATTGGATAAAATAGATGAGTTCACAGATAAATACCCGGAGTGTTTTACTCAAATAGATGGATCCGTAAACAAAAAAACTATTAAGGATATAGTAAATACAGGAGTAAATGCTGTCTGTCCGGGCAGCGCAATCTTTGGGAATAAGAAAAAACCAAAAGAGAATATAGAAGAAATGTACGACTTAATACAGGAGCTTGAACAATAATTTTTAGCTAGATATGAAAGACCTAATTATTATCGGAGCTGCAGCAGCAGGCTGTTCAGCTGCAGTATATGCCGCTAGAAGGCACTTAGATTTTAGTGTAATCTCAAAAGATATCGGTGGAGAAGTGGCACTGTCGGGAGAGATTGAAAACTGGCCGGGAACAATCCATACTACCGGTGATAAGCTAGCGGATGAGTTTCATGAGCACGTAAAAGACTACGGGATAGAAATACAAGACGAACTGGAAGTTACAGATATACAACAAAAAAACAACAAGCAGATAGTAAAGATAAAGGACAAACAAGACAATATAAAAGACGTTCCGGCAAGAAGTGTGATAATAGCTACAGGTATTCATCCAAGAGAGCTAAATATACCCGGAGAAGATAAGCTAAGAGATAAGGGACTTACTTATTGTACGGTCTGTGACGGCCCATTATTTGAAGGCAAAAGAACGGTTACTATAGGAGCAGGAGATGCAGCGCTTGAATCTGCACTTATGCTTTCTGAGATAGCAAGTAAAGAATATTTGATAACAAAATACCCCAACAAAGAAAAAAGCAAGGAGGGCTTCCCAAAAGCAGAAGAAATTCTAATTAAAAAAGCAAAAAATAATGAAAATATAGAGATAATCTACGATGCTATGACCCAAGAAATACTGGGAAGTCAGATGGTGGAGGGGGTAAAATACGAGGTGCAAAGTTCGGGAAAGATCAAGACCCTGGAAGTGGATGGGGTAATGGTACATATCGGAATGAGCCCTAACTCCGATTTTATAGACTGTGTAGATAAAAATGAGGCTGGAGAAATTAAAGTAAACAAACTTTGTGAAACCAGCTGCGAAGGTATATTTGCCGCAGGTGATGTCACCGACACCCCATACAAGCAAATCTCAATAGCAGCAGGCCAAGGGACTACTGCAGCCCTCTCTGCAATTGATTATTTGAACAAGCTGAAACAAGGTTAATTAACTTAAACTTACAATATGTTATTAGAACAACTTCTGCCGCAGCTACCCCAAACAAATCTTGAGTGGTTTATAGTTCTTTCGGGAGCTGTAGGGTCTATAATGGTCATTTATTCTCAGTTTCTCTCAGCCTTAAACCGAAGGGACCTGGTACGTGCTGTCGGATCATTTGCAGCTTTTGTTTATGCCTACTGGACCGGCGATTATATATTCATACTGTTAACATTGGGCTTTTTTATAGCCTCTACAGTCGAGTTTATAGAGATCTATCTCGGCTATCACCGAAGTGAAGAGACGCAAGTGAAAAAATACAAAGAAGTCAACAAGAAGTTCAACTAAGATTAATCTCACTGCGCTTATAAAAAACCCTAAAAAGTAAATTTAACGGATAATAAAAAAATAACCAAGTACAATAATGAACCAAGACTTTGATATAATCACGATCGGCGATAGTACAGTCGATACTTTTTTAATTATCAATGAAGCTTCACTAGAAGAAGACTTAGAGCACGATGAAGTAAAACTCTGTTTTCAATACGGTGACAAGGTACCTATAGAAGACACTCATCAGGCCGTAGGAGGCAATGCAGCAAATGTAGCTATCGGACTTAAAAAACAAGGCTACTCTACTGCCATCATCACAGAAATAGGAGGGGACATAAACGGACATGTGATAAAAAAGAAACTCGAGAAGATAGGTGTAAATACTGACTTTAGCAAGGTACTGGAAGAAAAAGACTCACGTTACAGCATGATACTACACTACAAAACCGACCGCACAATACTATCCAACTATGTTGACCGAGAATATAGCCTAGGCAATATACCATCCTGTGAGCTGATCTACTACACATCACTAGGACCAAATTTTGAAATTTTACAAGAAGAGCTAAACCAATATCTCAAGCAAAACCCTGACACCAAGCTAGCATGTAACCCAGGCACTTATCAGATGAAAAAAGGTATGAAAACAATAAAAGAAATACTACCGAAAGTGAAATATCTGTTTGTCAACCGTGAAGAAGCGGAAAGGATAACAGGGCTAAACTCAACCGACTCAATAAAGGAAATAATTGAGGCATTAAAACAAATAGGAGTAGAAACATCTGTAATCACAGCAGGCTCAGAAGGAGCATACATAAATCATCAAGACCAAATATTAAAAATGGAGCCATACCCCGAACAACCAAAGGGAAAGACCGGAGCCGGCGATGCTATGGCAAGTGGGTTCTTGGGGGCAATCCTAGCAGGAAAATCAACCAAAACAGCACTAAAGTGGGGCACAGCTAATGCTACGGGAGCGGTTCAGCATATTGGAGCTCATGAAGGGGTACTGAATAAAGAAGAAATTCAAGATATGATAGAGGATTACCCCGATATTAAACCAGAAGTAGTAGCTGGAGCTTAGCTCTCACTGAATTTAGATGAGAGAGTAATATATCTACCTTGAAGGTAAACAAAATACTTTACTAAAAGACAAATCTTACTGTACTTCTCTCTTTTCTTTTAATCTCTCGGTTATAGCTCTGGCAAAAGGAAGTGCTGAGTCCGAATCTACAGCAGTAATAACATCACCACTTACCGCCACCGGGTCTTCTTCTATATACTTAGCATTATTTTGCTCCAGTATATCCCCCAATCTACCATCCTCATCCCAGCCGGTAGCTTGCTCTCCTTCCAGCACCCCTGCTCGGGCTAGTATTCTGGTGGATACCTGCATAGACCCATAGAGCTTATTTTCTTTTTTAGCTGAGACGGCTAAATTATAACACAGTGAGTTATTCAGATACTTTTCCGCACCAACCCCACCTAAGAAGAATACCCCGTCATATTTTGTCATATCAACCTCACTCAATGACATATCGACACTGGTTCTGGTGTCATCTTCAGCTATAGCGGTAGGAGTAATATCACTGGCTGTCAAAACATTTATATCCTCCTCTTCAAGTGCATGCTTAGTCTGCTTGTACTCTTTCGGGTGATATCCGGTCCCGGCAATCACCAAAACAACTGTATCCATAGCTTTATTATTTATTTGGTTAATTCTTGTCACTCGTGAGTGGGTTATAAGTCTAAATTAGCATGGTTTGGCTAGCTCTGCTAGTCAATAATTTAGACTTATTCTAACTTATCTCTCGCTGGGAGATAAGTATAAACTCACGAGTGACAAGAATTAACCCGCGAAGTTACGCCCCTCTTTTACATCCTTCCGTCCTTCAAAAAACTCAGGGGCATTCATAATCTCTTCATGATCCACGGATGAACCCATACCGGCCAAACTGTGCTCAAAAGCTTCTATCTGCTGTTTTATCTCCCCGACCAGCTCCGGGTGTTCATACTCATTATCAGCCAGATCTCGGAGCTGATCCAATTTGTCTTCTATATCTGATAATATCTCTTTGTGCTCTTCTACTTTGCCCATATACTCATCCTTCTCAGAGCTCGTCACAAGTTGTCGCACGTGTTTTTTCACATCAGTTCTAGTCTGAGCCAGCGCTTGGTGTAGCTGCGTCCTATATTCCAGATCAAAAAACTGGGCCTGCTTGCCGGAATACAGATCTCTGAAAGTGTGCCCTTCTTTTTTGAACTCTTTATATTCAACCTTGAACTTATTTGGCATCTTGGTCAAAAATATCTTCTCTCCTATTTTTCCCTCATACAAATCAACAAACTCATGAAACGCCTTTCGGTAGGGCCAAATAGCTTTCCCAAACTTTATTACTACTTCTTCCACATCATCTTTCTTTAGAGACATGTTATTTTCTACTTGGTCCAGGGCTTCCTTCATATTTTTACTAACTTCATCGGGCACCAATGGGGGTAAATCCTTATACATCTGCCTGAAAAAACTAACAGTATGATTGTATGTATCCATATTAGTTTGTTATTGAATGAAGAGCAACTCCGGTCGCTACACTGACATTTAGGCTATCCTTCTTTCCATGCATAGGTATATGCACTACCCTATCGCACAGCTCAATTAGCTCTTCGTTCATACCACTGACTTCTTCTCCGACAACCAGGGCTAGCTTATCATCAAAATCAACCTTTTCAATATTTTCACTGTTTCCAGTCTTTTCCAGTCCGATCACCTCAAACCCGTCCCCCTTCAGATCATTGACTAAATTCTCTGCATCTTCAGCTTGCCCCCAGTCAACCCATTTTTCAGCCCCGAGAGCGACCTTTTCAACCTTTCTTTTATCCGGGGTAGGAGTGTATCCAACCAGAAAAACCTTATCCACCCCAAAACAATCAGCCACACGAAACATCGCACCTACATTGTGACAAGACCTTATATTTGGTAAAACTAAATTTAACTGCTTGTTCATATAATGGTTTCTAACTAAATACTAACAGAATTTTCAGTTTTTTCAACTTTTGTTAATAAAATTAGTTTACTATAATAAGTTTCGCAATGTAAGTTATATCTAAAACTGGGTCATGAGTAAAATAACAAAATTGAAGCAAGAATTTCTGCAATATCAAAGAGATGAAAAAGGCAGAACCAAAAAAACTATCAAAAACTATGATCTGTATTTAGAAAGATTTATAGACTGGTTCAATCAAAGCAGACCAAGCAAAATCACCCAGGAAACTGCCAGCCAGTACAAACAGTGGTTATCGAACTACCGAGATGAATACGGAGAAAAAATAAAACCAAATACACAAAACTACCATCTAATAGCGCTGCGGTCTTTTCTTCGCTACCTAAAAGAGCTGGAAATAAATACGATATCCCCCTCAAAAATTGAACTCAATGATATTCCTGATAAAGAGATGGTTTTTTTGGATAAAAAAGATATAAAACATCTACTAAAAAGCCCAAAACTCAAAAAAGAGGACAGTAAAACTAAACAAAAAAGAAAACTTAGAGATAAAGCGATACTAGAGCTTCTGATCTCAAACGGACTCAAAGTTTCTCAACTGCAAAAGATAAAAAAAGAGAATATCTCCGGTAAAACTTTCCATCCACCCAACCACCAAGCTAATAAGCTGCCGCTATCAGCCAATACCAAAGATAAGATAGAAGATTATCTATCCTCTAGATCAGACTCCAACCCCTACTTATTCATCTCTCATGATAATAGAAGTGAATCTAAAAACTCACCTGAATTTAAAGGCATCTCCCCCAGATCTGTACAAAGATTAGTAAAAAAACATGCTAAATCAATCGGCCTGTCTATGCAAGCCACCCCAAATGTGTTGCGAAACTCTTGTATTTTACACCTACTATCAATAATAGATAACTTAACCTCGGCCCAAAGATACTTAAACCATAAAACAATCACTACTACCAGACACTACAAACATCTGGCCGGTAAAAAAATAGATCAAGACCAATCTATTTTCAATGATATGTACAAAGATATTGTTGACAAAATTGCTAAAAAACCCTAAAATTCCTACGTCAAACCCCGATAGTTTAATGGATAAAACACTGGCCTTCTAAGCCGGGGATGCAGGTTCGATTCCTGCTCGGGGTACTAAGTCTTTACAATTTAGTGATAAAATAGTACAATCTTGGTAAGTTTTGCCCCCAGAGGGGTGGCTATGGTGTAGTGGTAGCACAGCGCCCTGTGGCGGCGCTGGGACGGGTTCAAATCCCGTTAGCCACCCCCTTGGGGGTAATTTTTATTTTCACACCCATGGATACACTAATTATCTCAGTCTCAATCGGTTCCGGCCACACCAAAGCCGGAGAAGCGCTAGCAAAAAGACTTGAAAAGCAAGGCCAACATGTCGAGCATATTGATTTTTTAAATTTTGTCCCCGGCCTGATCAAACAATCACTCAGAGGCAGCTACAACTTTTTAACCTACAGAACCCCATCCATCTGGAAATTTTTATTTGATGCTTCAAACAATCAACTATCAAGTAAAATTACAAACGAGCTTTCATCTATAGCTTTAGGCGCAACAACCTTCAAATTAAAACAATACATAGAAGATAACAGCCCGGATAAAATAATCTGCACCCACTTTTTTCCTCCTCCTGTTATCTTAAATCACTTTAATTTAGATATAGAAACCTGCACTCTGATTACAGACTACGGAGCACATCAGGTCTGGACGCACCCCAACATCAGTAAATACTTTGTAGCTGCCAAAACAACAAAACAGCAGCTCACACGACTGGGGGCCCCGAAAGAAAAGATAGAGGTCACCGGTATCCCCACAGATCCTAAATTTGAACAAAAAGAACCAAAAGACGAGATTCTTAACAAAATCAATCTACCTGAACAAAAGACCATATTAATATTAAGCGGAGGGCAGGGTCTAGCTCAGATAGACAATATAATTAAAAAACTGCTAAAAATTAAACAAAGCTACAATTTAGTCGCTGTAGCAGGTAAAAATAGCAGTTTAGAGCGAAAAATAAAAAATATTAAAAGTCCGGATCACATACATTACAAACCACTAGGTTGGACTGACAAAATCGCACAATACATGAAGGTATCAGAGATGGTAATCTCTAAACCGGGTGGAATGACTACAGCTGAGTGCATCAAGACAAAAACACCTCTACTAGCCTTCAGCCCTATTCCGGGCCAAGAAGAGCTTAATGCCGAGTATATTATAGAAAATAATCACGGTTGGCTAGCAAAAAACGAAGAAGATGTCATGGAGAAAACTAAAGAAGTTTTAGGTTAGTAGCTCCAACCCCAGGTTGTCTCCTTCTTTTCTTGTCTGGGGGGCAGATCAGTAGGCTGCTTTTTTATTCTTCCTTCCGGCTCTTGTTCCAGCTTTATCTTGGTACAGAAGGGTTTATCCGGGTCACATGCTGGTTTGGTTCCTCGATAAAGAGAGTCCATTACAAAATTGGTAATGCCGTAAGAAGCTAATATAACCAAAATACCTATAGTAGCAGTAAGCAGTGTGCTTTTTCCATCCTCCAGCTTTTCTTCGTTTCCCCTGGAGGTTAGTATCAAATAACCACCATATACGGTATAACCCAAAGCGACTATCCCGACCAGCCCCAAAGCCCATCTTATTATCATAGCGACTACCACTCTCGGATCTTGGGTTTCTTCTCCTACTTGAGCGCCCTCCTTTCCCCTAAATGCCTTACTTTGTTGTTCGTACTTTTCTTTTACAGACTCCCCGGTAGTGGTTTGGGTTTTCTGAGCAGAAACCTCTGGAGTAAATAAAATAGTGCTACATAAAAATAAAGCGAAACTTACAGCGGTTATTTTGAAAAAACTTCTTAAGTTCATATTGCCTAAAAATATATACATTAGTTATAGACCGAACCAGTCTTCAGCCGGGTTAGTAGTCTCTTGTTCTTTCTGTTCGAGCTCCCCCTGAAGTCCAGCTTGCTTTACTCCCTCAGTAACAAATAAGGTAATGCTATAGGATAACAGCACTATAATAAGACCGACCACTGCTCTGAGGGCTGTTTTTCTGGCTTTTTTAATCTTTTCACTTCGACCCCGAGAAGTTACCAACCAATAACCGGCCATTAGCAATAATACTAAGAACACAGTGCCGGCAAAACCCAATGCAACCTTTATTACTTGGGCTATAAACGCTTGCGGCGCAACCGGGTCTTCTTTTCTGCCCGAAGCGGCATCCAGCTGTCCTTCTACACTTGATTCCAGAGAGGGATTACTGCCGCCTTTTGTTTTCTGTTTGTGCTTGCTGGCCCAAGCTGAATCAAATACGAACAAGCTGGAAAATAATAGAAATAGACTCAACAACCCCGCCCCGACATACTTGTTATTATTCATGATATGCTCCTAACTTAAAAGATCCATAAATGTAGAAACCGCATAATCGGAAATACTAAAGGCGCCTACAGCAATAATTAGCCCAATGACCGCGGCAGTAATTATTCTCTGTGCCTTGTCAACTTGATCCTCGTTACCTCGAGCCGTCATCCAAAGGAAACCACCATACACCATCAGTACTGTAAATATAATACCGATAAACGACATTGCTGCTTTTATAATCTGCCCAATCTGCTCCGCAAAAGTCTGCTCAGTAGTCTGATCCGGTTTATACCCCGCCTCTTCAGCTGCATTTTTGAGCAAGCCATTTCCTCCTATATCCACCGCCCCAGCAGTATTTGGAAGCAGTATTGAAAAAGAAAAAACAATTATTGTAGCTATATACAAAAATTTAGGCATACTAAGTTACTGAGCCAGTTACAAGTACAGTAATGGCATAGGCCGTAATGACTATGAACATTCCTATCACAGTAGCTGTCATTATATCTCTAGCCTTTTCAATCTTATCTTCCTGACCTCTGGAAGTCATCCAAAGAAAGCCCGCATACACCATCAAAACCAAAAAGATTACTCCTACCAACTGAAGCACTATACGAATCCCACTACCTATCATAGTCCCCAAATCGCCCTCTTCTTTAGAAACACCGGCTGCATTGCCGGATTGCTGCAGTTTGTTTTGTGCTCTATCGATAAAACTACCGTGAACAGAGTGGAGCGGAACCAAAAGCAAAGCAAACACTAACAATGAAGTTGTTATTTTTTTAACTTTACCCATATTCATAGTGTACCAAAAAAGAAATTAACTATTGCATAAGCCGCTAATATTATAGCAAGCCCGATCGAAGCCCGAAAGACGGTATTTCTGGCCGCCTGAACCTCATCTTCGTTACCTCTAGATGTCATCCATCTTATACCCCCATACACCATCAAGACCAGAAAAATCAGCCCAACTATTGAAAAGATAACATTGATTACCAACCCGACCATCTGAGGCACTCCCTCCTGGGGTACACCGGCTCCTCCTGCTACTTGGCCGGTAAAATTTGATATGTCACCTGCGTCTGGTCTTTGGGTTAAATTCATATAAACAAACTATTTACAACAAAACTGCTGACCCGAACACCCAATAACAGAACCACTATTGCTGGCACACTGTTGTGGAGAGGATACACATTTAGTAGGACAACCGGAATTTTGACCCACCTTGCAACACAACTTATTTCCTGAGCACCCCTGTAGATTAGCACTATTGCGTGGACACTGGGTTGCTTTTTGAACACACTTTGTTGGGCAGCTATTTCCACTACCTCCTGATGCTTGGTTCCCCCCACCTTGACCGCCCTGCAAACTTTGCAGTACGAAATTAGTAATGGCGTAGGAGGCCAACACTATCACCACGCCGATACTGGCTGCTATAATAGTATTTCTACCTCTCTGAACCTGATCTTCATTTCCCCGGGCCGTCATCCAAAGGATTCCGCCATAAACAACCAACACGAAAAAGACCACACCTACCAAAGACAACCCCCAACCAATGACGTTCCCGGCAATAGTGTTAACATCGCTGGGGTATTTATTCAGCCCGGCTGCTTTAGCTGAAGTTTGGAGCCCATGAGTGCCGTCTTGCCCGCTGCTATTCTGGTTTTGTGCGACTACATCAGCTGGATAAATGAGAAATGTAAGGAGAAAGAGTAGTATTAATAAAAAAGAAGTTGTTTTGCTGAAATTGGATAAACTCATACTAAGGTTTATATAGCTGTCCTTGGGTAGCGGTATACAGCTCACTGATTACATAACTGGTGATGGAATAAGCTGAAAGAATTATAGCTAGTCCTATTACTGCATATAATAAAATGTTTTTTCCCGTCTCGACTTTTTCTTCATTCCCTGCTGCTGTCATTATCATAAAGCCGCCATAAACTATAAGAACAAAAGCAACTACCCCAAGTAAGCCCAGACCTACTTGAATAATTCTACCTACAATTATCCTAGGATCGGTATTGCTTAAACCTGTCTTTTGTCCATAACCCACCCCCAGAGGATCGCGCTTAGAGGGGTCTTGTTGAGCCGCAGCTAAAGACGGGTTCAGCAAAAATCCGAATAAACTAAAAACAGCAATTGTGCTTAAAAAAAGTTTTTTCATTCTCCGAAATATTTCTCTAATAAGTTAGAAAAATATTTCGAAGGGGCGGCAAATTGCCGCCCCAGATATTACAATCTCAATTATGGGTTATTAGGTGTTAGATTCCCAGTACCGGTGGCCTTAGATAGAGAACCGAGTACGAACTGAGTGATGGCAAAAGCACTTAGAATTATTGCCAGCCCGATTATCCCTTGAAATATGATCTGGCGAGCATCTGATACCTTCTCTTCGCTTCCTCCGGCTGTCATCCATTTGAACCCACCCCAGAGGATAATAACTACAGCTACGATACCGAGTAGACCCAAAGCTACATTAATAATCTGAGTGACAGTCTGAACCAGACCGGACTTACCTAGCTTGGTAGTTTTTTTGATACTATTAATACCAAAATCTTCTTGAGTTGAAGCATTTGTGCTTTGCATCGGAGCTCCAATTAGGACTCCGAAAAATAAAGCAAGCACCAGCCCTACGGCAAACTTATTGCGGGCTAGTTGATTTAACTTGTACATTAAACCTACCCCCCTATTGTCTTCATCTTGCATAAGATTTATTAATTAATAATTAAATTAGCTTTTAACCAACTTATTTTAATGATACTACATATACCGATGGCAATTCAAGTTTAGCCGCCGGTCAAGCCGGTAATTATTGTTGATAGTATAGCATACGAACCAAAGACAACAAACAATCCGATCACTGCATACAGCATGGTTTTAGCACCCTTTTTAACTTGTTCGGTATTTCCGCCCGAAAAGAGCCAACGGACCCCTCCGATGATAAATGCCAACAGTGCTAGAGAACCTATTACCGACAAAACCACGCTAACAATATTTCCTACTAGCTGAGGTACATTCTCAGCTGATAAAGGATTAGCCAATGAAACCGTCATTGCTTTCGACTTGGCAGAAACTACACTGGGGACCAATAAATAAAAAACTAAAAGATAAAGTAAACTTCTTTTAATTTTTTTAACATAGTTTCGGTCAGAAAACATAAGGTTAAAGAATTCTAAAGTTTCCTTGTACTCCGAGTGCATCCAGCACCAACCCTACAAGTAGATAGGCCCCAAAAGCTATCACAAGCCCCGTTGCAGCAGCCACCAGTGCTTTCCTGCCTTCTTTAAACCGCTCTTGGTTGCCAAATGAAGCTAACATCATAACACCACCATAGATGAAAGCCAATAAAGCTAGACTACCGGCTATACCCAGCAAATATTTCCCTATGATTATACCCTGCAGCAAGAATGCGTTAATATTATTGCAATAACCGCCTTGGTCCGGATCTCTTTGCGCACAATCTACTATCAGATCACTTTTTTGGTCCTCGGTAAGTGAATCCGCCGGCAGTGGTGTAAATAAAAACAAGGACATTGATACAACAGCTATTATCCTTTTATATTTTTTCAACTTGTAAAACAAACTTAGCATATTATTGAAGGGTTTGCTGAACCTTTCTGGCAGCTTTTGAGATTAGATTAGCATTTCTTTCACGTTTAGTTCCCTCCTCAGGGGCGGGACGCTTGAATCCTTCTACTAGATCAGAAAAAGCCTGTTTTGTCGCCTGCAGATCTTGGCCACGGTACCAGTTTTTAGCTGTGAGTATCTGCTCCAAAAAGGGTTTTACTTGTGTATCTTCTTTCTGGGCTTCTATTTGAGAGCGAAATGGAGTAGGTTGATTCGTAGCTTCCACGTATCTTTTCACATTTTGAGGATTAGTCAAATAGCGAACAAAGGCCCAGGCCAGCTGCTTATTCTCTGATTCCCCTACTACTGACTGCACCCAATAGTTAGCCACATTTACCGGGCTGGATGGGTTCAGCTGCGGCAGAGGTACCACACCCAGATTCATCTGTGGCGCTCTCTGTCTTATCTCATTTCCATTATGAGCAAAGCCAAGGTACATGGCAGTATTCCCTCGGACAAACTCCTCTAAAGCATTTGGGTTTTCTTCATTCCATGAATAGACTTCCTTCTGTTCTTGGGCAAAATCTGTATAGAATCTTAGTGCCTGGTAAGTAGGGTGGTTTTCAGTGTTTTTTTGTATTTGATTAGCGAAAGTTACTCTTCCATTTTGAATCATTTTAGCTCCATTCTGCATCATCAATACTGACAAAATGTCAAAGGAGTTATTTATATTCTCCGATGTACCCATCGCTATACCTGACTGGATAATATTACCCTCTGAATCGTACTTTGTCGCTGCTTTCACAGCTTCTTGAAGTTCAGACCAGGTTTTAGGGGGAGTAGGTATACCTGACTGGTCCAGCAGATCCTTGTTGTAATAGAGGGCCAAAGTATCTACTGACATAGGAAGACCATAAGCCTCACCGTCTATAATCACATCCTTTGGAACCGCCTGAACATAGCTTTTTCTAATGTCATTTAAGGAAGGAAAGAACTTGTTTTCAAAATTTACTTTCCTGGTTTTGCTGAACTTGCCTTCTACTCTCAGATTCGCCACCTTGACCCTTCTGGGCATCGGTGATAATCTATCCTGATGTCTTCTAAGCCACCTGCTGTGCATTGAGACAATATCGGGAGCAACATTATCAGCTAAAGCGCGAATAAACAACTTATTGAACTCATCAAAACGTACTTTTCTTATCTTTATGTCCACATACCCACCTCTTCTCTGTTCAAATTCTTGGGCATATTGTCTCAGCTGCTCCATATTACCAAATACGGTCCAGTAGTTTATAGTGGTAGGCTGAATGGCTCTTTTCTGCTCTTGAGATAATCCTTTGCACCCAACTCCAAGAAGCCCGACACCTAACAAGATTGTAGCTATGAGTATTATTTTTCTGCTCATATTAATATACTAACACAAAATGACCCCCATTAAAATAAAACCTTAAAAAATTCACATATTTAGAAGGATGTAAGATATTTCCCCGACTTATCTGATCAAATAAACTTAGGGGCGTTCGAGCCTGTAGATAGTATTTCAAAGGCCTAAAATAATTTACGATTAAAGTCAGCAATATAAATCTAACCCTCGATCATCTCCACTATTAAAATGCTCTAAATACAAAATTAGTTAGAGCATAACTAGACAAGATAACCACAGTACCCAAAGAGGTCCAGAGTAAGATCTTCATTCCCTTCAAATAGCGATCCGATTTTCCTTCTGAAGTCATAATAAGTAAACCCCCATAGATGAACATTGCAAGTGCTAGCGTGCCCAATACATTTAGAAGTATCTGAACTACATTACCCACAGCTACGCTAAAAGATTTTGTGGTATTAGTAGCGCTTGCCCCTTTTATTTTATTTAACTCACTAGCTTCTTTTTTTACTTCTTCTATTGTTACACCTTGTTTATTATTGCTTTCACCTTTCTGCTTATCTTGACTATCATCTTTTTTGACACATTGAGGTGAAATATTTTCTGGCTTATCCCACGTACAACTAACAGCCTTAGCGCTTCTGCACTTTTTTTTACTTAAATTTTTCTTAGTATATTTTCTATTGTTTTTCTGTCCTTCCAAACAGTAACAACCCGGAGAATCCACACTACAATCAATCTTTGCCGAAGCAGTTTCGGGTATAGTTATAAATAAAACAAAAAAAATTATGAAAAAAAATATAAAATTCTTTTTGTTTCTCATGAAAATTTTTTAAGGAGTTATTTTCCCCGAAAATTTTTCTCGGCCTCAAACATAGCTTCTGGATTACCCGTATCAAAATATTCACCCTGATATTCATACGCAAAAAAGGGTGTATTGTCATTCAGCATTCTATCAGCAGCATCAGAGACCCATATTTCACCATCTTTACCGACATCTTGGGACTCGAGATATTCCCAAATTTTATTATTAAAGATATATCTCATACCCCCAACTACCAACCTCTGATCAGAGGTTTCTTCTACCGGTGGTTTTTCCACCATCTTATTTACCTTATATACTCTCTCTTGATCCGTTTCTTCAGCATACACATTTCCGTATTTTGTCATCTCCTCTCTATCTTCTAGTTTTGAAACACCGATGACACTTTCTCCCTGTTCTTGATAAGCATTTAATACTTGACCTACGACCGGCTCCTCTGCATCTATTATACTATCTCCATCAGCAAAAGCAAAAGGATCATCACCGATAAAGCTTCTTGCTTCCAACAGTGCGTGGCCATTGCCCAGCAGCTTATCTTGTCGGGTATAATAAAAATTTACTTGCTTACAAACCTCTATCAGTGATTCCATTCTGTCAAGTTTCCCTTCTTTTTCCAGATACTCCTCATAATCGTAATCACGTTCAAAATAGTCAGCTATTTCTTCTTTTCCTTGGGAAATAACAATCAAAATATCCTCGATGCCGCTCTCTGCCATCTCTTCAACGGTATATTGAAGTACCGGCTTCCCCATTACCGGAAGTAGCTCCTTAGGTAATGCTTTTGTAGCAGGCAAGAATCTGGTCCCTAAACCTGCAGCTGTTATCACTCCTTTGGTAACTTCTTGTTTATCTATAGACATAATTAATTTAGATTCATTAATATTGATAATTGGTATACATAAGAATATCATTTTAAAACATAGATGCAACTTTGATAAATAAAATATCAGCTACAGCCCTAATTTAGCTCGCACTTTATAATAAAAAAGGCCCGCCTTTCTTTCGGCGGGCACAACTCAATGTCTAGACTCTCTGTCAGTTAAACCACAAAACGACAGTCTTAAAGCACAAAGTGACAGACTCTCTCTACCTAGTGTCGTATGGCACCAGACCTGCTTTTCTTGCTTTTTTAATCGCAGTTGAAACCTCTCGTTGATGCTTGGAGCATAGGCCAGTTCTCTCCTTTGGTCGAATCTTCAAGTTCGTTGATAAGAATCTTTTTATCAAATCAACATCACGATAATTTACTTCAAGCTGATTTGCGTCAAAAAAACATTCGTTTGAGTCTAACTCTTCCAGATTTTTCATAAATAATTTGTTAATTCTAAATCAATTTTAACCAATATCACTTAAAAAGGAATGTCTTCTACTTCTATCTCCTCCTCGTCTTCTTGACCAGGAGCTCCGCCTCCTGACTGCTGTTGGGATTGCTGAGGTGGTTGACCTTGTCCTTGTGTGGGCGGAGGAGCTTGTTGGCCCTGACCTTGGCCTTCTCCTTGTTGGGCTCCACCTAGCATTATTAAGTTATTGACCACAATCTCTGTACGATATCTTTTTACACCGTCGTCACCGGTCCAGTCTCTAGTCTGGAGCCTACCTTCACAATAGACCCTACGCCCTTTTGATAGGTATTGACCAGCGATCTCTGCTAATTTACCCCAAACAACACAGTTATGAAACTCTGTTCTCTCTTGTTGTTCCCCGTCATCATCGGTCCAGACCCTATTAGTAGCAACCGTCATATTAGCTACACTTCTACCTGAAGGAGTGCTTCTAAGCTCGGGGTCTTGGGTTAGTCTCCCGAGTATTGTGGCCCTGTTTAAATCCATAAAATAAGGTTAAAAGTTATACTACTATTATACTTAATTTTACACATCGGACAAATCTTCATCCTCTAAAATATCATCCAACTTATCGTCAATTTCTTCTATGGATACATCTTCTTCCTCTTGTTCAGTATCTGTTCTTTTATCAGCCTCTTCTTCCTGCTCTTTTTCTTTTGAATCATCTTCAGTTTTCTTCTTTTTTTGTTTCTTTTTATCGCTCTCTTTTTCTTCCCTTTTTTCTTTCTTTTCTTCTATCCACTCTAAAATATCATCCCTGCTTTGAATAGCCTTTACTTCACTCACCTCCCGACGTTTCTCTTTTTCTTCGGGGGTTACATGTTCAATCATAGTACGCAAGAAATCAGGCAGCTTATTCAACTCTTCTTCTAGCTCAGAATTTTTCTCTGGTTTTAGCTTGTAACTATACAAAAAGTAATAACCGTACTTAATCCCG
>JBDGRJ010000007.1:21855-33995 GCA_042218115.1 Minisyncoccia bacterium
AACATTTGGTTTATAATAGATTCGAAATAATTATTCTAGTAGCTCTTTTACTTTTTTTAATTTCGGCTCTAACTCCGTCTCAGTCAAAGTACCCGGAAGAACGGTTAGTAACTCATATTGTTTCATGGTCTATAATTTAGCTAAATAAGTGGGGATAATATAGGAAACTTTTTTGTTTTTGTCAACAGCCCCTAAGCCCCAAAGTTTCTTTGTCTGGCCTCAAAAAAATCAATCGCTTCCTGAAGGTCTTGTCCGTCAAAGGCAGGCCAAAGAGTGTCAGTAAAGTAATATTCAGCATAAGCTGCCTGCCAGATCAAAAAGTTTGATATCCTTTTCCTGCCTCCGGTCCTTATCAATAGATCTACAGGGGGCAGATCTGAAGTGTCCAGAAAGTTTTGAAATTTTTCTTCATCTAATTCTTCAGGATTAACACCTTCTTCAATTATTCTTTTTGCAGCTCTGGTAATTTCATCTCGGCCGCCGTAATTAAAGGCAGAAGTAAGAACCAAACTATCGTTACCTTCGGTTTCTTTTTCGGCCTTCTCGATTACCTGCCTGGTTTGATTTGGAATCTCGTCTAAGTTTCCAATAGTATTAAACTTAACCCCTTTCTCCAACAGCTCATCTAAGCTTTCTATAAATCTCTCCACTAATGAAAACAGATGATTAATCTCCCTCTCACTTCTTTTTTCTAAATTTTCAGTCGATAAAGCAAACACAGTTAAGTAAGAAATATCCTTATCCAAAACTGATCGACCTACTTGTTTCAGATTTTTACCCCCCTCCGTATGTCCTTTTAGTTTTGGTAAACCGTTATTTTCAGCCCAACGCCGATTGCCGTCCATTATAATAGCTAAATGTTCTAGTTTATTGCTCATTTTTGGTTTATTTATATAGCAGTAATAAATATAACCCAATAAGTTGAAAAAAGCAAGTTAGTATGCTACAATTTCAGCCGTATTGCCGTGGTGGTGGAATTAGGTAGACACGGGGGATTTAAGATCCTCTGGGCTTTGCCCGTGCGGGTTCGATTCCCGCCCACGGCACTTATTGTGGATAAAACTGTTGGTAACTACCCTCTAATGTGGATAATTCACGGGTCTATCCACAGTTTTTGTGAATAATGACTCCAAGGAGGTAATTCTATTATCAACAAAAAAATAATAAAATTGTGAAAAAAATCTAACTTTCATATAATTAAGATAATTACTAACCAAAAAATACAATGCCAGATAAAGACACTGAAGAGTTAAAACAAGAAAAAAAGCTAATAATGAAAGAGTTAATCGAAAAAGCGGAATACAGTCCCCACTTAGAAGAAAAAATAAAAGCAAAATTCGAAGATTTGGGAGACGAGGTGGATGATAGTGTGCACGAAGTAGAACAAATGGAAGTAGACACCACTATTGTACCTATATTATTTGACAGACTAGAAGAGATAAACAAAAAACTGAATCAATAATAAATGAAGTTCAGTCGGGAGGCACATTATTTTTTAGGAGCTGGCGCTGTTTTATTAGCCTTTGACCAGCTTCTTAAGTTTTTCGCTCGCAGCAATAGTGATTTCAATTATTATCTCTATCGTCCTTGGTTGGGTTGGGAGTACTTTGAAAATACGGGGATCGCATTCGGATTGTCGGTGCCGACTTGGCTGCTCATTATTTTAACCCCGGTAATCTTAATACTTTTTCTGCACCTATTTTTGACCGAAAACTTTGTAGATAAACTTGCCATTCTAGTCTTCTTAATCCCGGGTGCACTGTCAAATTTCATTGATCGTGTCCTATTTGGAGTAACTATAGATTATATTCGTATCTTTACATCTCTTTTAAACTTAGCCGACTTTTTTATTGTCTTGGGTATATCTTTACTAATCTTTAGAAATTTTAAACAAGAATAAATGTTTTTCGATTTAAAATCGGCTGCGGTCGTGGGGCTTAAATCTCGCCCGGTTTCTATAGAGGTGGATATCTCAGGCAGTTGGCCCGCCTTTCAGATTATTGGACTACCAAATACTGCTGTACAGGAGGCCAAAGAAAGAATAAGGGTAGCATGGAAAAACAGTGGTTTCTCTTTCCCAAACAATAAAAGAATAATAATTAACCTTGCGCCGGCAGATATTCGCAAGCAGGGCACAGCTTTTGATCTTCCAATGGCTATAGGTCTTTTTTTAGCAGAAAATGATTTGGATATAGATTTATCTGATAGTTTGTTTATTGGTGAGCTAGCTTTGGACGGCAAAGTAAGACACACAAGTGGTGTACTGCCGATAGCTATATTTGCTAAAGAGAATAATATAAACAATTTATTCGTACCTGAGAAAAACGCCCAAGAAGCAGCTATTATTAAAGGAGTCTCTGTATATCCAATAAAAAACCTAAAACAGATCCTAGATCACATACAAGGAAAAGAGAAAATAGAACCAATAAAATGCAATAATCAAAAAGAACTATTGGAATACAGTGACTCACACGATGTGGAAATATCACAAATTAAAGGTCAAAGTTTTGCTAAAAGAGCCCTCGAGATAGCAGCCAGTGGAAATCACAACATCCTCTTAAATGGCCCTCCAGGTGCCGGTAAGACCATGCTAGCCAAATCATTTCCATCAATCCTGCCTAAACTCTCTTTTGACGAAGCTATAGAGGTAAGCAAAGTATACTCGGTAGCTGATGAGCTACCTGAGGATAAACCAATAATTACAAAAAGGAGGTTCAGGTCTCCTCACCACTCCTCCAGCTCATCTTCTCTAGTAGGGGGAGGAAGAATTCCTTCTCCGGGAGAAATATCGTTAGCTCATAAGGGTGTATTGTTTTTAGATGAGTTCCCCGAATTTCCCAGAGAAGCGATAGAAAACTTAAGACAACCTCTCGAAGAGGGCAGAATCACCATTTCACGAACTGAGAGCAGACACACATTTCCAGCTGATTTTATCCTCATAGCCAGCCAAAACCCATGTCCGTGCGGTTTTGCTACAGACTCAGAACAATCATGCAGCTGCACCCCCGGTCAAATTAAAAGATATAACAAAAAAGTTAGCGGACCAATTAAAGACAGAATAGATATATACGTAGAGGTATCCAGGGTCAAATATGACAAACTAACACAAGAAAAAAAGACGGAAAAATCAAAAGAAGTAAGGAAAAGGGTAGAGCGAGCTCGAGCCAGACAAACAAAAAGATTTGAACAAGAAGACTACAGAACCAACAGTCAGATGTCTAACAAAGACATAAAGGAATATTGCCAAGTCGGAGAACAATCCGATCAACTACTAGAGCAAGCTGTTAATAAAATGAATTTATCAGCCCGAGGCTATCATCGTGTATTAAAATTAGCTCGCACTATAGCTGACCTAGAGCAGTCAGAAGATATAGAAACCCCGCATGTTGCTGAAGCATTACAATACCGAGAAAATAAATCTTAACATGAAGATTACCTAATATATTTTAGCGGGTTCTCTCTTTGTCCTCTAACTCGAACCTCAAAGTGAATATGAGGTCCGGTTGAACGGCCGGTAGAGCCCATGAGGGCTACAGTGTCTCCCTGAGTAACCCTTTCACCTCTATTTGCTAATAGACGATAAGCATGAGCATATAAGGTCCTCACACCTCTGCCGTGGTCTATTACCACATAACACCCATAACCACCATTCCAGCCGCAGCTTGATTTTACCACTCGCCCGGATTTGGAAGCCAAAAGAGAGGTGCCTCTAGGACCAGCAATATCCAGACCTGTATGTCTCCAACCGAAATACTGAGTAATGGTATGTACGGTAGTAGGCCAGATGAAGCTAGAACCTGCAGGAGTAGAGACGGATGGAGGAGAGGCTGCTATATCATCAAAAGAATCCTCTACTCGGGGTTGAGTTTGTGTCTGTGTCGATGGCTCCGTCTGGGTTTGTTGTGTGTCCGATGATCTGTCTTTTTCCCCGTGAGGTATTATCAATTTTTGACCGGGTTGAATACTAGATCCGGTTTCAAGATTATTATAATCTATTATTTCTTCCACTTCAGCATCATATTTGTTTGCAATACCAGCCAGAGTATCACCGGATGTAACTTGATGCAAGACACCCGAAACAGGTAAAATCTTTAGTTTATCTCCGGGTCTAATATAAGAGTTATAAGTTAGATCATTAGCCCATAAAATCGTCTTATTAGTGACACCAAATCTATCTGCTATACTACCGATAACATCGCCCGGTTTGACAGTATATTCTACGATCTTTTCTCGTTGCGCACTTTTTGTAGTTCCAGTAGCAGTAGTTGTATAGCTTCTATCTATTTCTGTACCCGGAGGTATTGAGGCACGAATGAGTGCAGTACCGCCAATATTCATCTTGGTTAAGTTTCTAGTGCTCAAATTCAAGGAAACAGAACCAAAATCTTTAGAGGCTACCGCTCCTTGTCTCCACCGAGGTGATATACCTGTGGTAGGTAAAGTTCTTCTTTTTACTCTTTCAATTTCAAAGTTTTGCTCCCCAGGACCAACTATCGAATAAAGTATTGTTTTTCTTCCCGCTATGGAGGTGACATCTTTATTGTATAACTTACTATGGGGAACACTTATTAAAACAGCAGCAACTAAAAATAACAATTGTAATGTGCTCCTTTTACCTAAAATTCCAACAACACCTTTATCAGAAGCCAGCTTTAATTTCTCCAGCCACTTATCAATTCTCAGCTGCCATTTATAGAAACGAAAACCAAGCGTAGTTCGGATCAAATCGGCCAAAGACTCAACCAAGGCCCAAAAAACACCAAACAGCCAAAATACCCCTCTTTTTATATAACCTAACCCTCTAAATAATAATATAATTGTCTTATATAACAGTGTTTTCATATACAATTTCAGTATTATCAATAAATTTCGTTGTTTTGTCAAAAATTAAAGCTATAATAATGAGAAGATAATATATTTAGAAAGACAAAGAATATTCTCAAGACCGAAACCTTCAGCTTATCTGAATAATGAAACTAGGATATATTCAACTCAATAAAATAACACTTCAACAACCTCAAAAATATACTTTGACAATCTCTTCTTTTCCTGTTATAATTAGCCCGAACTTATCTAAATTAACCAAAAATAAAATGGATTACACCATTAATGAGCTGGATGGATCAGAGGTGGAAATAGAGATAAAAGTCCAGCCAGACGAGTATGAGGGAGACATGGAACGAGCGGCCGAAAGAATCTCCAAAGAAGTTGATATTGACGGATTCAGACAAGGTAACGCACCCTACAGGATAGTAAAAAATGAAGTGGGCGAAATGAAGATAATGCAAGAAGCAATACAAACCATCGCCCAAAGAACTTATGTTCAAGTTCTAAAACAAGAAAACATAGACAGTATAGGGTCGCCTGAAGTAGATGTAGATAAGATGGCGCCAGGAAACGAAGTTCAGTTCACTGCTACCGTAGCTACAATGCCAGATATAGAATTGGCAGATCCTACAGAGGTCGAGGTAAAAAAAGAAACCAAAGAAGTGAGAGATGAGGATGTACAAGACTCAATAGACAGTTTGAGAAAAATGCACGCTGAAGAAGAAAAAAAAACTGGACCCGCTGAAGGAGACGATAAGCTAGTTTTGGATATGAACATGTCAGTAGATGGGGTTCCTGTAGAAGGCGGACAAGCAAAAGATTACCAAGTATACCTAGATCAAGATGAGCAGCACATCCCTGGGTTCAACGAACAAGTAGAAGGAATGGAGGCCGGAGATGAGAAAGAGTTCAGCCTGGACTTTCCGGAAAATCATTACCAGCAAAACTTAGCCGGAAAGACGGTAGACTTCAATGTCTCAGTAAATGAAGTCTACAGCCAAGAATTGCCAGAATTAGATGAAGAGTTTGCTAAAAAAATGGGACAAGAAAGTGTGGAGGATGTAAAAAATCTAATCAGAGAAAACCTTAAACAAGAAGCTAAAAAGAAAGAAGAGCAACAATTCGAGGTAAAACTACTAAATAGAATGGTAGAAGAGTCAGAATTCGGAGACATACCGGAGGTTCTTGTAGACGCAGAAAGACAAAAAATGTTTGAGGAACTGAAAAATGACTTGGACAAAAATGGAGTTACAATTGAGGAGTATCTCGAGGATATCAAAAAAACAGAAGAAGAGCTGCTAGAAGGTTTTACCGATCAAGCCACAAAAAGGGCTAAAACAGCTTTAATCTCCAGAAAGTTAGCTGAAAAACACGAAGAATTGCAACCTACCCAAGAAGAGATAGAAGAAGAGATAGACAGAATAAGGGAGGCAAACCAAAATAACGAAGAAATAGAAGAGAGATTACAAAGTCAGGAAGTAAGAGGATCAATCGCTACTACGGTTCAAAACAGAAAAGTGATAGACTGGCTTAAAGATCAAGTAGAAGTTAAAGAAGTAGAATCTGAAGAATAAAAAAACAAAAAATAACACCTAACCCGCCGAGAGGCGGGTTTTTTACTTTATTAAAACTGTTTTTCTTCTACTAGTCCTTCCTCTCTTTATTTTTACTCTAGAAGTATCGATCTCAAATTTTTCGGACAACAACTCTTTCAGTTGCTCATTTGCCTCTCCGCCCGAAGGTGATGCAGTCAAATTCACCTTAACCGTACCATCAGCCATCTCACTAATATTTACTTGAGACGAGTTAGGATTTACTTTTACTTGTATGGTTTTACTCATATTTTACTCAACATTATCCACACCTCCATCACTCCATGGATTGCATCTCATAACCCTCCAAATACAGCTAAGACCCCCCTTAATCACCCCCTTTTTCTTGATAGATTTTTTGCAATACTCACTGCAAGTAGGGTAAAACTTACAATATCCGTGAGGGTAAAACTTGTCCGACCAAAAGCTGTGATCGGGTGAAAATATTTTTTGATATAAATGTAAAACAAATAAAATTATCTTTCGGGGAAGAATTACAATTTTTTTAATTATTTTTTTCATTCTATTACCCCTATCTTGGTTAAGATCGACTTCAGCTCTTGTTTAATTTTATTAAAATCACTCTCTAAAATAGATTTTTTGGCCATAATTGCCACTAAAAAACCTTTGTTTAGTTCGAACTCATCAAGTAGTTCTTTAGTCGCCTCTCTGATCTGTCTTTTCTTTCTATTTCTGACGGTTGCCTTATTACTAATATCGGTACTTACCACAAAACCGATCTTCAAATCATCTTCTTTAAATCTATCTGGGTGCTGATAAAGGTCAATAGACCAATACTTAACATCCACTACCGAACCAGATTCAAACTGGCCTTTATCAAATAAAATATCGAAGTTACGCTCTTTTTTTAGTCTAAACCTCTCGGGTATCACCTTATTTATTCACGTATAGGCATTACTATGTACTTGTAATCGTCTTTACCTACTTCCTTAAATAAACAAGGGGAGTTGCTGCCATTCATCTTCAACTCTACCTCTTCTTGCATATTCTGCAACCCATCCAGAACATAACGATGATTAAGCAAAATAGAGTCATTTTCTCCGGTAATATCTGCTTCCAAATGGTCTTCATGCTCCCCTTTTTGTGTACTATCAGAGGATATCTGAATACTGAAATCCGAAGAGTTAAGCTGAAAATTAACAGAATTAACCCCAGCAGTTGTGAATAAGCTGGCTGCTCTGATTTTTTGAATCATTATATCCACGGGGAACTCAGCTTCAGAAGAAAATGAGTCCGGTATAATCTCAGCATAATCAGGATAATCACCTTCTATAAGCCTGGAGGTAAGCTCAAAATTACCATACCTCATTATCATCTGATTTTCATTGAAGGAAATTCTGACCTGAGACTCGTCCGTCTGACCTTGTGCATTTGAGATTAGGCGTGCAATCTCGCCAGCAGTAGAACCGGGAACTATACACTCAATCTCATCCTTACCTTGAGCCACGGACATCTTTTTTTCTGCCAACCGATAAGAGTCTGTTGCTGCAAGTACCAGACCATCATGACTTTCAGTAAAGAAACCAAAATAAATACCAGAAAGTTCTGGTCTAATCTCATTTTGTGCTACCGCTATTTCGGTATTCTTAATAGATTGACGAAATGGCTCAGCCAACAGTGAATATGAGTACTCCTCTTCTACCTCTGGTATTACAGGGTATTCATCGGGATCTTCTCCTTTTATTTTAGTACTAGAAGTACCACAAGTTACGGACAGCTCACTACCTTCAAGTTCTATCTCGACTTTTTCATCTGATAGTAAGTGTACATAATCCTTAAGTGTACTTGCCGGTACTGTAAATTCACCTTCTTGTTGTACTTTAGCTCTAAATGTTGACTTGACAGTCAACTCTAAGTTCGTAGCCGTAAGCTCAACTTTACTCTCTTCAGCTTTAATCAAAATGTTTTTGAGTATAGGTAGGTTGGGATTTTTATCAACCACCCCGGTTACTTGATCAAGTGAGTTTGCTAAATTTTCTCGTGTACAGGTTAGTTTCATTTAATTATTGTTATTTATTTTTTTTACTTTAAGTACTATTACTATTATTAGTGTTGTGAATTCTGGGGATAAAAAAATATTTTCACTACTGATAGTAAAAAAGACCTCCAAACAATACTTAACAACTGGTCTAATAACTACTGAACAATATGTGCAGTAAATTCAACCGTGTCTAACCGCCTGGGGATTGCTGTTGAGTAAGTGTTTATAAAATGAGCACATATCATCACCCAATCCACAACTTATCCACTGGTTGTTTTAATATCACTATACAACCTTTGTTTAACTAAATCAACATCTTCTTTCAAGTCTTTATCTTCTTCAACCATTTGTTCTATTTTTTCATATCCGTGTATTGCTGTTGTGTGATCCCTTCCACCTATCTCATCTCCTATTTCCGGGTAGGACATCCCCAACTCCTCTCTAAGTAAAAACATAGCAATTTGTCTAGGCAGGGAATACTTCTTTTTTCTGCTTTTTCCCAATATTTCGTCTAGTTCAATGTCAAAAAAATTAGATACAGTCTTTAATACCTCTCTGGGAGTCAAAGTCTTCTTTTGGTTTTGTGATTTAAAGCTGTCCAAAACTGATTTGATAGAATCTTCTGTAGGTTTGAAGTTTTTTAATTGGTGATAGGCGATGATTTTATTTAAGGCTCCTTCTAATTCCCTAATGTTGCTTTGCACCATAGTTGCAATTAGCTGTAATAGTTCTTGGTTTATCTCAAAGTCTTTTTCTTGACATTTTGTTTCCAGTATAGCAACTCTGGTTTCCAGATCAGGAGAGTCAATATCGGCAGTCATACCCCATTCAAACCTACTTTGTAACCTGTCTTCAAGTGCCGGTATCTCTTTTGGGGGTCTATCTGAAGAGATAACTATTTGTTTATCGTTTTGGTATAAAGCATTAAAGGTGTGGAAAAATTCCTCCTGGGTTTGTTCTTTTCCACTTATAAATTGGATATCATCAATTAGAAGTAAGTTTACATCTCTATATCTATCTTTGAACTCATCTGCAGCACCTTCTTTTACTGATCCGACATACTCGCTGGTGAATTTTTCTGCGCTAACATACAAGATTTCGTTTTGTCTGTTTTTCTCCAGTAGTTTATGTGCAATACCATGAAGAAGGTGTGTCTTACCTAACCCTACTTCACCATAAATGAAAAGCGGGTTGTATGACTGGCCCGGCTTTTCAGCTACTGCTTTAGCCGCTGCATGAGCTAGTTCATTACCTTTACCTACTACAAAAGTATCAAAAGTATATTTTTCATTGAGACCATATTCTTCGGCTATTTCTTTTGTATCCTGCTGTTCCCTTTGTTTGTACTTAGGGTTATCTGAGGTTGATACTTTTTCGGTTTTTTCAGGCTTGCATTTCATATCCTGTATCTTGTTCTTTTTTTCTATCTCATAATCTACACTCTTTACTTTTTCGCCGCTTTTCTCTTCTAAGAGCTTCTTGATCTCACTGTGGAACTTTTTTTCTAACCAGCTTTTGATAAAGCTATTAGGTACACATATAACTACCTCACCACTTTCTTCATCGAATTTTCCTACACCGGTGTTTTTAAACCAAGTTGAAAAACTGGCTTTTGACACTTTTAGCTCAAACTCGGCTAACACTGATTGCCAAACTTCTTTTTTATCCATAAATTATTCTGTGGATAAGTAATCAAGTACTATTTTATCAAAAAAACAGGATAGGTAAAGTTACTTTAAATTTGCGCCTCTTGATAACTCTGTGGATAACTTGTGGAGGCTGTGGATATATCCTTCTAGAGCTTTGTTGAAAACTTTATTAAAGTTATTTTAAAGCTGTGAATAACCACTAGTAAAGATTTCTCTAAAGTTCTCTTTTTGAAAATTATTCTATCTTGACAGTCATTTTTTCTCCCTCGATCTTCTCTCCTCTTTTAGTTGTGATAGAAGAGCTGATGGTCCAATCTCCTGATTCTGAAGGGTAGGAATTCCATTTTACTCTCATTCTAGGTGTCCCTGTATCACCTATATCTGTCAGTGCTCCTACCATTAATTTTTTTTCATCTTTAGTGGCAGTTATTTTAATACTTTGTATATCCTCTTTTTTATAAGGGGTAAAGAATATAGAGACCGGGAAATCCTCTTCTTTTAGTGGTTGATTAAACCCAACAAAAGATATTGAAGGTTTAACCTCTCCTGCATCTAGGTTAAAGTTTATTTTTTTGATTTTGCGATTACCAATATCATCTTGTGCAATAACGGTTAGTACATGCTTTCCGTCTTTTAGGGTTCTGGCCTGGTAGTTTAGATTAAAAGGATGTTTCTCCTCCACTCCTACATACCTACCGTCTATCCGATAAATTACTTTATCGACACCTCTGGGGGCGGAAAATCTTATATCGGTATTAATCTCTCTTGTTTTTATAGTACTGCTTGGTTTTGGATAAACTACATTAATAGTAGGAGCTAGCTCTGAGGAATAGCCTTTATCTTTTTTTGTGGGAGGTTTTCCAAAAGATAGATTCCAGTCCGGGTTTTCTTCTTTTTTTCTTTTTTTCCAGTCTTTGATCGCTTTCTCCCATATCTCGTATTGTGGATCTTTACTTGGATTTTCGGGTCTTGGTCCTCTGGGGTTGTCTTTATCTACGTAGTGGAGTATTGAGTGTGGTGGGATGAAGGTTTTTGTCTCGATTAAGTGTTCAGGGGTTGAGCTGGTTGCTATTAAACCGGTTTCTTCATTAATCTTCAACTTTATTTTTCCTTTGTTTCCGTTTAGTATGGGTTTGTCAGCTGTTATAGGTGGTGGGCTTGGAAATTTTTCGATCGGTTCATCCTCTAGTGCTTTTTTCATAAAATTTTGCCATATTGGCCCTGCTACCTTTGAACCTCCGAAACCTCTTTTCATCGGTGAGTTATCTGTATTTCCGGCCCATACCCCGGCTACTAAGTTTGGGGTATACCCCATTGTCCATGAATCTACATAGTCATTAGTAGTACCTGTTTTAGCTGCCACCGGCCTATCTCCCAATTGGAGCACACTATCGGTACCAAAGGCAAATGCCCTGGCTTGATTATCACTGAGGACATCGCTGATTAGTTTTGTGTACTTGGAGTCTATTATCCTAGTACCTTCTTTTTTCTTTTGTTCATAGAGTATATCACCGTTAGGTCCTGTTACCTTGAGGATACTAGTAGGTTCTCTTTGGATTCCTCCATTTGCTAGAGTTGCATAGGCGTTTGTATGTTCTAGAGGTATTATTCCACCACCACCCAGTACTAATGATAGCCCTAAGTTCCTTTTATTTAAAGTTGTATAGCCTAGTTCTTTTGAAAAGTTTAGTGCTTTATCTTCGCCCGTGAGATATAAGGTTTTTACTGCCGGGATGTTGATAGACCCTTGCAGTGCTTTTCGCATAGTGACAGGGCCTCTCTCCTTTAGATCATAGTTTTTTGGAATATATTCTGTACTTTCAGGAGCCGAGAAGTCGGTTTTTACATCATAAAGTATTGTTTGTGGTGTATAACCTTTCTCAAAAGCTGCTGTATATACTATCGGTTTAAAAGAAGAGCCCGGTTGCCGTCTAGCTTGAGTTATAATATTAAATTTTCCGTCAATCTTTTCATTTGAGAAATCTTTTGATCCAATCATTGCTAGAATTTGGCTGTTGTTGGGGTTCATCGCAATTAATCCGGTATTATTTGCTACTGCTTGTTTTAATA
>JBDGRJ010000070.1:0-5519 GCA_042218115.1 Minisyncoccia bacterium
TGTGTTCTATACATTGGTTGTTTTTTAGTTAAATGTAGAGATAGATTATCATCTAAAAGGTTCTCTTGCAAGGGGATATACAGCTAATTAATTCACTTTAAGGCCTTATAATCCTTGTAGTAATGAACCGCCAGACCAGCAAACTGTGTGTGATTTTTATAACGCGCGTATGTAGCATCGAAAGCGCGCTCCATATCACCTACCCCCTCTTGACCGAATGATATTTTGTCCAGCACATCCTTTTGTGTCTCCGCACCAAACATTACCGGGAGATGGTGTATTAGTCTCAGATTATGTTTCACTCCCCCGAAATTAGCTGAGCTATAACCATTTAAAAACTTATTTGTTGTATCGAAATAGTTTAGCACAGTTATATAATCAACCGGGCTTTCTTTTGTATCTATATTGCTCATTAAATCGACAGCTTTCTTAGAAAAATAGGTAGGAATATCCACACCTATAGTTAATCTATCCTCTGAGGAGCTGAACCTACCACGGCACCTTGTCATGATCTCCATATAGTTATTTTCAAAAGCATCATTATACTTGTCTTCACCCTGCTCGTTGTTTTGTTCCCACTGGTCTAATATATGTGGCTCAATATCAAAATGAATACCATCAAACTCGGCACTTTTTTCTACCTTCTCGTTATAATCCACTATTTGTTGACATCTAGAGGCAGCTTGCTGTTGTTTGCCCTCTTTTACCCATTCCGGTCGCCCCGTCAAATACTCCACCGTAACTCCCATCTTATGGGCTGATCCGACGAACTTAGCAATTTTTTGCCTATCTTTTATCAAATCCAAACTATCACCAAAAAAGTATAGTCTGTTTATTTCAGCTTTGCTGTCTCCATGAGGAGCTTTGACAAACTCAAAAAAACTATTTTGTTCTTCATTATCTTTAATTATCTCATCCGCTTTACCCCAAACCCACAAGCTTCTGGTGTCTTCATTAGGTATTTTAACTGAGCTTATATTTTTCTTAGTATTTGTAGAAGCATCATTGTCTTTGTCTTCACTTTTTTTATCACCAGTCTGCTCTTTCTTTGGTCTATTGCCCTTCTCAGTTTCTTCTCTTTTTTGTGTTTCTTCTTTATAATTTTCCTCCTTTGCGGTCGAACCCCTTGAATTACTTTCTTTTTCAATTTCTTCACTCTTTTTAGTTTCTTCTTTTTCCTCGTCTAGACTTTTACTTGTTTTAGCTTGTTCTTTTTTACACTCAGAGCTAAAATTACTTAGATAGCTAGCAAGGCTCTGCCTCGAAGGTAAAATAACATCATAGTTGGCCCCCGATATCGGACTGCCTATGCAGTAATTATTGAATTGACTTTTATTTAGCTCTACTATCTTCTTGTTCCAATTTGGACCAGCCACATTTCTAGCTATGAGTTCATTTTTGATCCACCTTAAAGTATACCCATTATCTACAGGTAAATACACCTTATTATCACCCTTCTGTTTGATTAACCTATTGAGGGGGTTAGGGGGCGTATTTCCTCGTGTATCAAAATGATCTAACAGTGCAGGCGCCACTCTTACCATATCCTCAAAATCTTTAAACCAGCTTAAAAACACCTCCTCATTTGGAAACAAATATTTGATCTGATTTTGCAGATAAAATATATCCGGGGTATCGGGTGACTTAATCAGCGTCCCGGCTGATACTACTGCTGGAGATAATAGAAAAAAACAAATTGTAGTTAGGATTAATTTTCTCATGAAAATTTATAAAACTGTCCACAGTTGTGTTGTGAATCAGTCAATTACTATAATATAAGTAAGTTTATTATAATACAATTGTCTTAGTAAACCATCATGAACAACAAAAAGATAATAATTTTTCTTATAATAGTAGTGGCTGCAATACTCGTAGCTTTTTATTACCAAAGCCAAATGCAAACTGAACCAACCAACAATAAAAATAATACAACTACAAAGAAGGTAAACACCGAAAAAGTCAAGACTACCGATGGCAAGAAACACACCGTACCACTCGATGAGATTAGAAGCGGTGGACCACCAAAAGACGGCATTCCCTCGATAGACAATCCTAAATATATTTCACCTGAAAAAGCAGATTTTCTCAGTGAGGATTCCCAGGGGATATCAGTTTCAATCAATGGAGTAGATCGCTTTTATCCCTACCAGATTCTAGTCTGGCACGAGATAGTAAATGACAAAATAAATGGAGAAAGAATACTGGTCACCTATTGTCCCCTGTGTAGATCCGGTGTGGTGTATGAACCTAAAGTAAAAGGAGAAAAAGTAGAGTTTGGCACCTCGGGCAAGTTATGGCAGTCAAACCTGGTAATGTATGATCGCAAGACGGACTCTCTGTGGTCTCAGATCTTAGGCCAAGCAATCGTCGGCGAGATGGCAGGCACCAAGCTTGAGAAGCTTCCTTCCAATATCACTAAATTCGGACCTTGGAAAAAACAACATCCGGACGGACAAGTGTTGTCAAAAGACACCGGCTACTCCCGAGATTACGATAGCAGCCCTTATGGAAACTATGCTAACAACGAACGAACTATCTTTCCGGTAAAACACCAAGACGATAGATTAGACAAAAAAGATCTTATCCTGGGAGTGACCATCGACGGCAAAGCAAAGGCCTACTACCCGCCGGCCATAAAAGAAGAAGGTAGAGTCGAAGATGAATTTCAGGGGCAAAAAATAATAGCAGAGTTCGACCAACAAGAAGAGATAGTAAAGCTATACACCAAAAAAGACGGCAAAAAAGTAAGACTACCTACAATATCCAGCTTTTGGTTCAGCTGGGTAGCTGCATATCCAAACACTAAGTTATACAAATAATATGAGAAAAGTAGCCGTACTCTTTAGTATGGTTAGTCTAGCCTTTATATTAATAGGCTGTACTCACCAAGACAAGCAAGAAAGCAATAAATCTACAACAAGAGCAGATTTCTTTCAGCTGAAGCTAAAATCGCTGGAAGGTGGGGATGTAGCTTTGAGTAAATTTAAGGGTAAAAAGCTGGTGATAAACTCTTGGGCCTCTTGGTGCGGATTTTGCAAGGAGGAGCTGTCAGATTTTGGTAAAGTAAAAAGTCAGCTCAATGAAAATATCAAAATAATAGCAGTAAACCGAGGCGAGTCAAAGCAAAAAATTCAACCATTTCTAGATCAACTGGAACACAGAGACGAGCTAATATTTTTATTGGATAAACGAGATCGATTTTACCAAGAAATAGGTGGTTTTGCTATGCCGGAGACCATATTGGTAAACGAGAAAGGGGAGATAGTGTTTCACAAGCGTGGGCCGATGAATGCAGAAGAGTTGAAAAAACAAATCAACAAACATCTGCTAAACAATTAAATTAATGTCTAAAACAAACTCAAACAAGCTGGGACTGAAGGAAGTAATTGCAATGGGAGTTGGGGGCATTGTCTCGGGGGGCATCTATGCAGTTTTAGGCGTAGCTATGAAACAAGCCGGAAATGCGGTTATCATATCATACCTGCTAGCCGGGGTCATAACTCTACTTACCGCCTACTCCTATATTAAGCTGACCTTATATTTCGGAGAGAACGGAGGTGCTTTCTCCTTTATAGAACACGCCGTAGCAAACAAACATATTGCCGGGTATATGGGATGGATTTTGATCGTCGGTTATGTAGGAGTTATGGCAATGTATGCTTTTGCTTTCGGGTCTTTCAGTTTGACAGCCTTAGATCACATATTTAAAACTCAGCTCCCTCGTATTTTCAGACCAATCATATCAGTGGGGATAGTAGTTTTAATCGGTGGCTTAAATTTAATAGGAGTAAAAGCCTCGGGGCTTTATGAAGATATTACGGTATATATCAAAATCGTAATTCTGCTGGGCTTGGCGACTTTGGGTATAGCCTTCTTTCCAGGTGATATAACGAGCTTACACTTTTTTAACAAAGGAGTTACCAGTCCAATAGCTGCCTTTGCTATTATCTTCGTTTCCTTCGAGGGCTTCCAGCTTCTGACATACGACTACAACGATATTAAAAATGTAGAAGACAATCTACCAAAAGGAATGTATGCAGCCATAATTATTGCTATCTTGATATATATCTCGGTCTCCTTTATGGCTACACTGCAGCTAACCCCCCAACAATTGATTCAACATAAAGAGACTGCTTTGGCTGCAGCTGTATCAAATATACCTATCTTGGGAGGAGTTGGGTTTATCCTAGTAATCATATCTGCTATAAAAAGCACCTCCTCGGGTATAAATGCTACCCTTTTCGGCACCTCCAGATTAACTCACAAAATAGCCCACGAAAAAGAGCTGCCCCGAATATTTTCTTTCCGCAACAAAGAAGGAATACCAACCTATTCGATACTGCTAATGGGCGGGGCTGCCGCAGTATTTACGGCCTTGGGCTCCCTAAAGCAGATAACCGAGTTCGGCTCGATAGCATTTCTTATTGCTGATGGAGCGGCAAACTACGCCAATCTAAAACTCTACAAAAAGACTAAATCAAGCCCAATAATTCCGATTTTAGCGCTTATCGGCACCACTATAGCTCTACCCTTGGTTGTATATCATATTTATCAAGTAGAACCCCACATTTTAGCCACGATTGCCGCTGTCTTCGTTATTTTACTATTTATAGAATTTTTCCATATGGAAAGAGAAGAGATAGAAGAAGTGGTAGAAGAAACAACTGAGGAGGTCAAGGAAAGTGCTGAAGAAATAATTCAAGATAATTAATATTATGGAGGTGGTACTATCCAAGGCAATACCGGCTTTTATCGCAGGAATAATCACCTTTTTTGCACCCTGCACACTGCCTTTAGTGCCAGGGTATTTAGGTTTCATTAGCGGTGTATCATTAGATGAGCTGGATGGTGAAGATGCCAACAAAGCCAAAAAGAAAGTATTAATAAACTCGCTACTATTTATACTCGGATTCACCATAGTCTTTATTATGCTTGGTACAGTCTTTGGTATTTTCGGGTCAATTCTCTCAGACTTTCGCATTTGGCTTAGCCGCATCGGTGGTTTGTTCGTAATCCTGTTTGGCCTATATATGATGGGGATATTTCGCTTGTCCTTTCTAGATTTCCTACAGCAGGAACACAAGTTAAACATATCATCAAATTTAAAACCCGGCTCACCCGTAAGTTCGATACTTTTTGGGGCTAGCTTTGCTTTGGGCTGGTCTCCTTGTGTAGGTCCGGTGCTGGGTAGCATCCTACTGCTCGCTTCCAGCTCTACCAGCGTCTTACAGGGAGCAGTATTGCTGTTTATCTTCTCTATTGGCCTTGCTGTCCCGTTTATGGCTGTAGCTTTAGGGTTCAACAAAGCTCAAGAGACAATAAACAAACTATCAAAATATCTCAAAGCCATCTCTTTTATCGGAGGAATATTTTTGATATTCTTAGGATACCTGCTATTTACAAACCAGTTCAGCTATTGGAACTCACTCGTATTCGAGCTTCTGGACTGGGCTAAGTATCAAGACTTTATCTATCAATATCTATAATAAATTAACTCATGTCACTACAATTGCTCAGCT
>JBDGRJ010000071.1:0-30645 GCA_042218115.1 Minisyncoccia bacterium
TAATTTTTTTGGTTCTATCTGCTCAGATGTGAGTATCAACCTATCTTTGTTTTCATTAGCTACCCCACACCATTTATTCTGCATCTGAATTAGTGAAAATATCTCTGCCTTTGATATTCCGGGTTGGTGTCCTAGCTTGAATAAATATTTCATTATAGGAGTATTATAAGATAGCTTTTATTAAAATTAAAAAAGAAAACCCGCCTCTCGGCGGGCTCCACGACAAGCATGTAGTTTTATTTTATTCGTCCCAGCTTAGATTTCCTGCTTGTTGATACTCAGTGACCGTAGTTTCAAAGAAGTTCTTCTCTTTTTTCAGGTCCATGATCTCGCTCATCCAAGGGAATGGATTATCAGTGCCGTAATGAGCTTCCAGGTTGATTCTTTCTAGTCGTCTATCAGCTATGTACTCAAGATAATCTCTGATAGCATCTGCATTCATACCCATAATACCTCTAGGTAAGCAGTCCTTGGCGTAGTTGTGTTCTAGCTTTACAGACTCAAGTATGTTGTCTTTAATTTCCTTTTTGAACTCATCTGTCCAGATCTCAGGGTTTTCATCCACAATGGTGTTGATAAGGTCAGCTCCAAAGGCCAAATGTAGTGTCTCGTCGCGCATAATGTACTGGAACTGCTCTCCTACCCCTACCATCTTATGGTGTCGGAGTAGGTTCAACATCATAGCAAAGCCAGCATAGAAGAAAATACCTTCCATGATGACATAGAACCCGACCAGATCATGTACAAACTTCTGGATATTCTCAACCGAGCCGGTATGGAAATCCGGATCCAAAATATTAGAGGTGAGCCCGACCACAAAATCATCTTTCTTTTTAATACTCTCAATATCATGGTACATGTTATAGATCCGATCCGGGTCCAGCCCTAAAGAATCACAACAATATATGAAAGTATCGGTATGCACCGCCTCTTCATAGGCTTGGCGCAGTAGATACTGCCTACACTCAGGATTAGTTACATACTCATATACCGCTAGTACAATATTATTCGCAGTCAAGCTTTCTGCTGTAGAGAAAAAGCCCATATTCCACAGGATCATTCTTCTCTCGTCCTCAGAAAGTGCATCTTCGCTCTCTTCAGGGTCTCGCTTCCATAGCTCGATATCATCCATCATCGGGACCTCTTCGGGGACCCAGTTATTGTTTACGCCCTGTTTGTAGTACTCTCGCGCCCACTTGTAGGTCATGGGCAGGATCTTGTTGGGGTCGGTCTTGGAGTTGTTAATTATACCTTCCTGCATGATTTATTATTAATTAATCTGAATTATTTATTAATCACAAGCTGTACAACCGGAGTTACCTACTCGCTCTAGCCCATCATTAGGGTCAGAGTCGTCTTCTGAGCTGTCTTCTGAAGAATCAGAACCGACAGAAGGCTTCAAGGCAGAAGCACCTTGATTACTTGCTTTTGTTCCGGTCTTAGTCTCTGTTGTCACTTTTTCTTTTTGTTTCTCTTTGGTCTCTTCCGGAGAGTCTACCATTGTAGTAACATTAGTGTTATCGGCCGTAAAGGATGTATCCGTATCTTCATCGTCAGTCTTACCCTTGCTGGCCAGAGAAGCTGTACTTTTCTCCACGCTGGTAGAACTTAGAGTTCTTAGATAATAAGTAGTCTTAAGTCCTTTCTCCCAAGCGTGAAGGTAAATCTCACTTATCTCCTTGCCTGATGATCCCTCATAGAATACATTCAGAGACTGACTCTGGTCCATCCATTTGCCTCGCTCGGCAGCTACATCTATCAAGTGTTTCGGATCGAGATCAAATGATTCCTTGTATTTCTCTTTGAGGTCATCCGGGATCTCATCTACATGTTTGATCTTACCATCTTCCTGCTTGATCTTCTCCAGTAGTTCTCTGCTCCATAGACCTCTTTCTTTCAGGTCTTCAATTAGATAGCTGTTTACGACAGTAAACTCTCCGCTGAGATTTGATTTCACATAGATGTTTTTATAGATCGGTTCAATGCAAGGGAAGACCCCGGCTATGTTGGAGAGATTGGAGGTTGGAGCTATTGCCATACAGTTTGAGTTTCTCATTCCGTGTTTGTCGATCATATCTCTAAGCTTGTCCCAGTCCATTCTAGTTTCTCTGCTCACATCTATCTCCATGCCCCGCTCCTCCTCGAGAATATCTATGGTATCGAGAGGCAGAATACCTCGGTCCCATTTTGATCCTCGGAAAGATCTGTATGGACCTCGTTCCTTAGCCAGCTTTACAGAACCGCGAATAGCGTAATAAGAGACTATCTCCATACTACGATCAGCAAACTCTATCGCCTCATCCGAGCTAAAGTTTATATCCAGCTCAAAGAGGGCGTCCTGAAAGCCCATAATCCCAAGCCCGATAGGTCTGTGCTTCATATTGGAGTTTTCCGCTTCTTCTGTCGGATAAAAGTTTAGATCAATTACGTTATCCAGCATTCTCATAGCGGTGGTGATCGTTTCTTTTAGTTTTTCGGTATCCAGCTGACCATCGGATATGTGTTTTTTAAGGTTTACCGAGCCGAGATTACAGACCGCGGTCTCGTCTTCGGAGGTGTTTAGCGTAATCTCGGTACAAAGGTTTGAGCTGTGAACAGTGCCAACATGGTCTTGAGGTGACCTTATGTTACATGGATCTTTCCAGCACATCCAGGGGTGGCCGGTCTCATAAAGCATTGACACCATTTTACGCCACAAGTTTTTTGCCTTTACTGTCTTGTACTGATGCAGTTCTCCATTTTCTGCTTTTTCTTCATATTCTTCGTATCTACGCTCAAAATCCTTACCATAAGTGTGGTGTAGATCCGGTGTCTCATCCGGACTGAAGAGCGTCCACTCTTCATCATTTTTTACCCGCTTCATAAATAGATCTGGAATCCAGTTGGAGATATTCATATCGTGAGTTCGTCGCCGTTCATCTCCTGTATTTCTTCTTAGTTCCAAGAAATCTTCAATATCGAGGTGCCAAGTTTCCAGGTAGGAGCAGGCTGCAGCGCGCCTGTCTCCGCTGCGATTGATAGCTAAAATGGAATCGTTAGCAATTTTCAAAAATGGGATCAAACCCTGCGATTCGATACCGGTACTTTTAATCTTAGCCCCAGTCGCGCGAATATTGGTCCAGTCAGTTCCGATTCCTCCTGAGTATTTACCCATCAGAGCATTGTCCTTGTAGACCTTATAAATATGTTCGAGATCGTCTTTTACAGTATTTAGATAACAAGAGCTAAGCTGAGGTCTGGTAGTGCCGGAGTGGAACAGGGTCGGACTGGAGTGGATAAACTCTTTTTTCGACAGCAGCTCATAAAACTCCGCTGCTTTTTCTTCTTTGTTTTCTTCTTCAAGAGCTAACCCCATAGCTGTTCGCATCCAAAACATTTGTGGAGTCTCCAGGATCTCGTCTGTCTCCGAGTTTCTAATAAAGTAGCGATCATAGAGAGTCTGCAATGCCAGATAATCAAACTCTTTGTCTCGCTCTAGATTCATCTCTTTGCTCATCTTTTCAAGATCGAAGGTTAGCATCCTAGGATCCAGCTCTTCTAGCTGTACTGCTTTTTTAATATATGCTATGAAAGCAACTCGGTGTTGTTTCTCCAGCTGGTCATAATCTATAGTGTCATGCCCAATTACATCTTTGTACAGGGTGTCATATAAAATCCGGGCAGCGAGCTTGGAATATTGTGGCTCTTCCTCGATAAATGAGCGAGCTGCCAGCACCAAAGAATGTTGAATCCTCTCAGTCTCTATCTCTTCATACAGCTCCGTTCTGCACTGCTTTAACACCTTATCTACCTCTACCTCATCTAGACCTTCTGCAAACTTCTCTATCGAGTTTCTAAGCTTTTCCTCTGAAAACTCCTCTTTCTCGCCTGACCTTTTAGTAATCATGAGCCCATTTTTCTCTACTTTCTTAGCTGCCTCTTCTTTCATCTTCTTCCTTTCTTTTTCGTGTTCATATCTGTAGATAATGTAAGCTTTGGCTACATCATAAAGACCTTCCTCCATCAGAGTTGCTTCTACGATATCCTGCACGTCCTCTACTGACGGCACCTCTTCCTCTTTCTTTTTTTCGAATCTATCCTCTAGATGAGTAACTGTCTTTTTTGTGATATCATCAATATCGACCTGATTGACAGACCCCCTAGCGTCCAGGTGGGCGCCTCGGACCGCCTTGCGGATTTTATCCGCCTCAAAGGGAACCACTTCCCCGCTGCGCTTGCGTATGTGGGAGATATTTATCATAAAAAGTGGGTATTTTATCTAAATTAACTAAAAAGCTTAATTTCAATATCTAGTGGTGTAGAAGATTTTGAGCCACTAAATATTGATTTTAAAAAGCTAAAGCAATATAAATATTACCAGCTCAAAATAAACGATGCAAACAAGATTAGCTGCACTTTTTAGCATCTTTGCTGAGTCAAGCAAAAGCCGGATTTTAAAGATTTTTCTTGTGATCAAAATTTGAAAATTATTGATTGAATATTCACCTTTTTTTGTATAAAATACAGACATCTAAATAAACACTGATGGAAGAAGCTAATATCACAAGTGAAGATCTTCAGGATGATCGGGTGGTGGATCCGAACCAAGAGCCCGATGAAGAAGAAAAAATAGTAGAAAACAAACTGAGACCGGAAAAGATAGACCACTTCATAGGACAGGAAAGTATCAAGAAACCTCTGTCAATCTCAATAGAGGCTGCACAAAAGCGTGGTGAACCTATCGAGCATATTTTACTTCACGGCAACCCGGGCCTGGGAAAAACTACACTAGCCCATATTATCGCCAATGAAATGGACGTCAATATACAAGTAACAGCCGGGCCTGCACTTGACAAAGTGGGAGATCTGGCAGCTATCTTATCCAACCTCGGAGAGGCGGATGTTCTGTTTATAGACGAGATCCACAGAATGAACAAAAACGTTGAAGAGGTGCTTTACTCAGCTATGGAGGATTTCGCTATAGATATCATTGTAGGAGAAGGCCCATCTGCTCGCACACTTCGCATGCCACTGGAGAGGTTTACTTTGATCGGAGCTACCACCAAAATGAACCTGCTTTCTAGCCCACTTCGGGACCGGTTTGGACACACGCACCACTTTGATTTTTACCGAGATGAGGCCATCCAAGAAATAATAGAAAGAAATGCTAAAATACTGGATGTAGAGATAGAAAAAGGGGCTAGTGAAACCATTGCTATAAGATCTCGCCAAACTCCCAGAGTAGCTAACCGACTCCTGAAGAGAGTGCGTGATTATGCTCAAGTCAAACATGATGGTATAATTTCAAAAGAGGTAGCCGAAGATGCGATGGAGATGTTAAACATCGACGAAAAAGGCTTAGATGAAGTGGACCGGAAGATAATAGAAACAATAATAGAGAACTTCAACGGCGGACCAGTAGGGCTCAAGACTCTCTCCGCTGCGGTGGCTGAAGAAAAAAATACCCTAGAGAATATATATGAACCTTATCTACTGCAGATAGGAATGATCAAAAGAACCCCACAAGGCAGAAAGACTACCCAAACGGCTCACGACCATCTGGATAAAGATTCATTGTTTAACTGATAATATGATTTCTTTTCCTCTCTATTGGCTACTGTTTATCTACTTCATCTTTTTGGCTATCTATATCGCTTTGATACTGGTCAATATCTATCACATTCTGGAGGCAAACATATTTTCTACTGCCACCTTTCTGTTTACCTTCTTTGTTATAGTTTTATCTTTATTTATAGTTTACTTTAGCTGGGAGCTGGTATCTGAGATAAACTGGCAGCAAGAATTAATTTTATTCAACTCTCAGTGGCTTCAATAATAATATAGTATGAAAAGAGAAAATGTAGCTTCCCTAATAGACAAAAACCCGAACGAAGAAATACATTTTATACTTCACCGACACCCTATTACCTTTCTAAAATTTCTATTTTTCTTTTTCATCTTGGCGTCAGTTCCATTTGCTTTATATTTTCTACTTAGCACCTTATTCCCTGAGATAGTACAAACGGAGACCATATACACAATAGGGGTATTAGCAGGAAGTATATATTATCTAAGCATTCTACTGTTCTTATATACCAAGTTCGTCGATTTTTACTTGGACGTATGGATTGTTACCAGTCAAAAAATAGTAGATATTATCCAGTCTCATCTATTCTCTAGAAATATATCAGAGCTGGATTTAGATCGGATTCAAGATGTAACTACTAATGTTAGCGGAATCTTACCTACTATATTTGATTTTGGGAATCTAAAAATAACCACTGCTTCCGGCAATACTAACATAGTCTTCAAGTCTATACCCGATCCAACAGAAGTTAGAAAAAGGTTAATAAAACTTTCTGATCTCAATAAAAGGAAAAATAAACACAAAAAACTATAATTTATGAACTTTGTAAAGGTCTTTTTCCAGCTACCCTTACTGACCCAAATAATCTCTTTATATCTGCTTGCTATCAACGTAATTACTTTTTTTTATTTTGGAGTTGACAAGTTAAAATCTCAGTTTGATTTTTGGAGAATTAGCGAAAAAGTATTATGGATGCTTACAATAATTGGGGGTTCCCTGGGGGCATTAGGTGGAATGTATTTTTTCAACCACAAGACAAGCAAGCATTCATTTCAGACAGTCATATTATTAATCTTATTAATCCAGGTCTCTGCTATTCTCTTATTCTTCAGTAATATTTTTTAGTTAGACAAAAAAGCAATCATTTTACCTCATTAATTTTCACTTGCCCTTTCAGCATATTCACCTGACTCAGTATTGATATTTATAAGTTCACCCTGCTCAATAAAGACAGGGGCATCGACTTGCAAATCATTCTCTAGTACTACCTCCTTAGTTACGTTTCCGCTTGCAGTGTCTCCCTTGGTGGCCGGAGGGGCTTGTTTTACTTCATAGGTTATTTTTTGCGGCAACTTCATCGCTACGGGTCTGCCTTCGTGTAGCTTCATTATCACCTCGAGACCTTCTTTTAGATACTTTTTATCCTCGCCTACCACATTTTCATTTACTTCCACGGTTTCATAGGAGTCTTGGTCCATAAAAGCATACCTGCCGTTTTCCTTATACAAATATTGCATATTTTGGTGGCGAATATCAGCTATATCTACCTTTGTTCCACTTTGAAAAGTTTCTTCTTGGCTGTGACCCTCAAAAAGATTAGTCATATCTACCCGAACTACGGCCGATCCTCTCGCTTGATCAACCAGTGTAGTATCATCTATTTGCCACAGATCCCCTTCATATTCTATAACAACCCCCTTTTTTAAATCAGATGTGTCAGCCATAATTAATTTTATTAGTAATCATAAAAAATTATCTCCTTCGAGGATAACAGTTTTCTTGACTTCATACAAGCCAGAGAGTAACATATTAATAGATTTTTAATTAACACAATCATATGAAAGAGCTAGACGTAAAGGCCCTGGGTTTGTCCTTGGGAATTGTATGGGGGGTTAGCATGTTTTTACTTGGGTTGTCGGGGTGGATTTTCGACTTCGGTACTCAGTTTATCGAGACTATCAGCCAAGGATATATCGGCTTTGAGGCTAGTTTTATAGGTAGTATTATCGGTGGTATCTGGGGTTTCGTTGATTTTTTTATTGGAGGCGCAGTTATTGCTTGGCTCTACAATCAATTTGCAAGTTAAGTTGACAAAAGCCGGAAACTCAACTATAATAAGCCCTGCTAGTCTGCGGATGTAGTACAATTGGCTAGTACCCCGGCCTTCCAAGCCGGTAATGCCGGTTCGAATCCGGTCATCCGCTCAGAGGCTGATCGCGGGGTAGAGCAGCCTGGCAGCTCGTTGGGCTCATAACCCAAAGGTCGCCGGTTCAAATCCGGCCCCCGCAACTGACAAACTTGATCGAAGAAAGCAGCGGCAATTGCAAGGACATGCTGATACTCGACATTGAGCTTGTCTCACCGGAGAGCATCAGCATGTCCCGAAGTTAACCGCCCAAGCAAGTGCGGTAGTAGCTCAATTGGCAGAGCGTCTGCTTGCCATGCAGGAGGTTGCCGGTTCAAATCCGGTCTACCGCTCAAGACAAAAGCCGCCTCAAAAGAGGCGGCTTTTTTAATATCAGACTGGGTGTATTCAGTTTACCAGCTATAGACTCAAGAGCTTGAATCAATTACTGGCCTTTATTTACTAGCTTTTTGTTATAATCTTCTTGTTTAAATCCGGTACCTACCGGTACTAATCTTCCTATAATTACATTCTCTTTGAGTCCAGTAAGAGGGTCGACTTTTCCGGTCAAAGCAGAGTTTACGAGCACCTTGGATGTTTCCTGGAAAGAGGCTGCTGATAGGAAGCTTTGTGTTGATAGAGCTACCTTCGAGATGCCCATAAACTTCTCTTCTGCTTCAGCGGGCTCTTCGTCTTCACCTATCTGGTTGTTAGCCTGCTCAATCTCTACCCTCTCTACAGTCTCTCCCGGAAGTAGTGTAGTATCCCCAGGGTCAGTGACCTTCATTCGGGAGAACATTTTCTTTACTACTATCTCAACATGCTTATCATTTAATCTTTGACCTTGTCCGGCATATACTTCCTGAATCTCTTTAAGTAGTAATCTCTGTACTGCTTCTCTGCCTTTTAGATTATACAGCTTGTTTGGATCTACATGGCCTTCGGTAAGCTGCTGTCCTTTTTCTACCTCTTCACCGTCCTCTACCAAAAGTTTTTGTCCTACCGGTGTCACATATTCTTTGGTGTGGCTCCCTCGGTATTTAAGAATTAGTTTTTTATCTTCAAACTCTACCTTACCATCATACTCTGCCTCGATCTTTTCTCCTGAGGTTCCGTGTACAAATAGCACATCACCTTCTTCTACTTTATCACCTTCTTCTACTTTAATATCATCACTTTTTCTTAGTCTTATCTTCTCTTCATCGATCTCTTTAAAGTGTACTTTAATAATCTTTTGACCCTTTCTTCCTTCAAACTTCTTTCTTCCGGTTGAGCTTGTGATTATTTTTCCATCTGCATCTTCCACCTCTACTGTACCGTCCACCTCGGAAAGTATTGCTTCAGCTTTCGGGTTTCTAGCCTCAAACAGCTCCTCTACTCTTGGAAGACCACGAGTAATGTCACCTCCACTAGCTGCACCGCCGTGGTGGAATGTTCTCATAGTCAGCTGAGTTCCGGGCTCACCGATAGATTGAGCAGCCACTATTCCTGCTGGATAACCAGTTTGGACTACATCGTTACAACTTAGATCGTATCCGTAACACTTTACACAAATATTTTTTGGCAAATTACACTGCAGTACACTACGTACATGAACCTCATCTACACCCTTCTTGTCTATCTCGTCAGCAATTTCTTCAGTAATAACCTCCCCTGATTCGAGAATAGTCTCACCATCTGCTTCTATATCACTAAGAACATATCTACCTATAACTCTCTCCTTGAGGCTTTCCCCGATCTCTTCCGACCCTTCTCTGGTGACTACCTCCCCTTCTGTATCACCACAGTCTTCCTGAGAGATTATAACGTCCTGAGATACATCTACTAAACGTCTGGTGAGGTATCCGGCACTAGCTGTTCGCAGTGCAGTATCGGACAGCCCCTTTCTAGTACCGTGAGAAGATATGAAGTATTCAAGTACGTCAAAACCTTGCTTGAAGTTGCCTTTTACCGGCAACTCAATAATCTCACCGCTTGGTGAAGCAACCAACCCCTTCATTCCTATCACTTGGCCTAGCTGACCCCAGGAACCACGAGCCTTAGAGTCAATCATGGCGTAAACAGGTCCGTCCTTATCTACGGCATCTTTATTGTAATTTAGAACCTCGTCTTTTACATCGGTCCAAATCTCGATAACTTTGGTTTTTCTCTCTGAGTCTGTAAGCAAGCCCTCCATGTACTGCTGTTGGACCTCATCTACTCTTTCTTGCCCTTTTTCAATGATTTCATCACGCTCCTCAATCTTAGAGAAGTTTTTAGTAGCTAGAGAGTAGCCTGACTTAGTTACATACTCAAAACCGAGCTCCTTCATATCATCTAAGATTCTCGCAGTTTCTTCTAAGTCATAGTGGTCCAGCAGATCTTCAATAATGTCTCCCAACTCATCTGTTCTGACTTTTACATTATAGTATGGGAGCTCTTCAGGTAGAATCTCATTGAAAATGATCCTTCCTACTGAAGTAGTAACTATCGGCTGATCTTTTTCAAACTTTGCATCGTCTTTGAACCGAACTTTAATTTTATCTTTAAGTCCTATTTTGTCTTTCTTATAAGCAAATTTAGCTTCACTTTGGTCGGCAAAATAATCAGTTATTTCTTCTAGGTCTTTTTGGTCTTCGTTGTATTTAGTTAGATAATAACAACCTAAAGTAATATCCTGCTGCGGTGTCATTATCGGATCACCGGTCGCAGGCTTCAATACATTCTTTTCTCCTGCCATTAAGTTCTCGGCCTCCCACTTTGCTTCTTTTGTTATCGGCAAGTGGACAGCCATCTGGTCTCCGTCAAAGTCAGCGTTATATCCAGGACATACAAGTGGGTGCAGCTGTACTGCCTTACCATCGATTAGCTTGGGTTTGAAGGCTTGGATCCCGAGCCTGTGTAAGGTTGGAGCACGGTTTAGCAGTACCCTGGTGCCTTCAACCACCTCTTCTAGTATATCCCAAATCTCAGGATCACGCTCCTCTATTATTCTAGAAGCGCTTTTGACATTGTGCGCCAATTCTCGGTCTATTATTTCGGAAATGACATAGGGTTTATAAAGCTCAAGAGCCATTTTTCTAGGTATACCACACTCATCAATATCAAGCTCAGGCCCGACTATAATTACGGATCTACCGGAATAGTCTACACGTTTACCCAGTAGGTTCTGTCGGAATCGGCCCTGTTTGCCTTTTACGATATCAGCTAGTGACCTAAGCTCTCTATCTTGGCTTCCCGAGGTGACCGTTTTGGTGGCCCCAGAACTGTTGTCTATCATTGAGTCCACTGCCTCTTGCAGCATCCTCTTTTCGTTTCTGCATATTACCTCAGGGGCATTTAGGTCATTTAATCTCTTTAGCCGGTTGTTTCTATTTATTACTCTACGATACAAGTCATTAATATCACTAGTAGCAAATCGACCTCCATCTAAAGGAACCATAGGTCTCAGCTCAGGTGGAATAATCGGAATCTTGGTCATTACCAACCACTCCGGTTCAATATCATTCTTTTTAAGGCTGGTAAGTAGTTTCATTCTGCGGATAAGACGCTTTCTTTTAGCTCCTTTTCTGTTTTCTATCTCCTGTTTTAGCTCTTCTATCGTAGCATCTAGATCCAAATTTTTGAGTAGTCCACGAATAGCTTCAGCACCTATCTCGGCCTTGAACAAGTGTCCAAACTGTACAGAAAGCTCTTGGTAACGGTTTTCTGAGACAATATTAAGAACCTCAATCTCACTTAGATCTTCTTTAGCTTCCTCCATATCATTTCGCAACTCTTCTATTTTTTCATCTCTCTCTTGCTCGATCTGCTGAATTCTAGTATCCAGATCATCTACTCCTTCTTCTTGCAACTGGCTAATCTTACTTTCAGTCTCTTGTTCTAGTTTTTGTTTTTTGGTTTCAAATTCTTGTTCAATATCCGCCAGTACGTTCTCTTTTTCTTCTCCATCAACATCCGTGATGATAAAGGAAGCAAAGTAGACTACCTTCTCAATATCCTTCACGGACATATCTAAAATAATACCGATCTTGGATGGAATGGAGCGTAAAAACCAAACGTGAGTAACCGGGGCTTCTAGATCTATGTGCCCCATTCTTTTTCTTCGTACTGAGGAGTGAGTTACTTCAGTACCACATTTGTCACAGACTATACCTTTATATCTTATCTTTTTATATTTGCCACAGTAACACTGAAAGTCCTTGGTGGGACCAAAGATCTCCTCTGCAAACAATCCTCCTTTCTCCGGTCTCTGGGTTCTGTAATTTATGGTTTCCGGCTTTGTTACCTCGCCGTAGCTCCATTCTTCTATTTTTTCAGGGGAGGCTACTTTAAGGGCTACGGCGTCAAAATCTGAGGCTGAAATGTTTTCTTGTGGCATGGGTGTTTAATTTAGTTGATTATTTTTTTATTCCTCCTGTTGTTCTTCTTCGTCTTCTTGTATTTGCTCAACAGGCACATAATCACCGGACTTGGTTTGTTTCAACATCTCTACATCTAGACACAGACCTTTGAGCTCTCGGACCAATACACTGAAGGATTCAGGAAGATTAATTCTGGTAATCGGCTCTCCTTTAATTATGGATTCATAAGCATCAGATCTACCCTTTACATCATCGGATTTGATAGTAAGCATCTCCTGTAGTAGATGGGCGGCGCCATAAGCTTCTAGTGCCCACACTTCCATTTCTCCTAATCTCTGCCCTCCAAACTGAGCCTTACCACCCAAAGGCTGCTGAGTAATAAGACTATATGGACCGACTGATCTCTGATGCATCTTGTCTTCAATCATATGCTCCAGCTTGAGAATATACTTGTACCCCACCAAACTTTTCTTATCAAATGGCTCACCGGTACGACCGTCATAGAGCTGAACCATTGCATCTCTGGGGAAGCCAGCTTTCTCTAGTTCATCTTCGATCTCCTCTTCTTCAATACCATCCAGCACAGGGCTGGCTGCTTTGTATCCTAACGCATTCGCAGCTAGACCCAGCTGTGTCTCGAGAAGCTGACCTATATTCATTCTTGAAATGACACTTAGAGGAGACAGTATCATATCTACGGGTGTTCCATCCTCCATATGTGGCATATCCTCTACTGGTACCACCTTTGAAATCACACCCTTGTTTCCGTGCCTTCCTGCTGTCTTATCTCCTACTTTCAGCTTTCTAAGATCAGCTACTGTCACTTCGACCTGTTTTTCTACTCCCGGCTGCAGTTCATTTTCCTCATCATCTGAAGAAAATACTTTCACATCTACTACTTTACCTTTCTCTCCGTGCTGCATATACAATGAGGAATCTTTTACATTTCTTGCTTTTTCTCCAAATATTGCTTGAAGTAGTTTTTCCTCCGGGCTAAACTCTTTTTTACCTTTTGGTGTGATTTTACCAACCAAGATATCATTGGAGCTGACCTCGGCTCCGTTTCTAACTAGACCGTTTGCATCCAGCTTCTGCAGTTTAGATTCAGGGATATTAGGGATATCGCTAGTAATTTCCTCTTTTCCCAGCTTTGTTTCCTGTACTTCTGTCTCATATTCTTCCATCTGAATTGAGGTGAACTTATCACTTTGGACCAATCTTTCTGAAACTATTACAGCATCCTCATAATTATATCCGTCCCATACCATATAAGCAGCCAATACATTGTGGCCCAGGGCTAGCTCTCCATCTTCAATACAAGGCCCATCTGTCAAAGCATCACCTTCTTCCACTTCCTGGCCTTCTTCTACTACTGGGTGCTGATTGATGCAGCTAGCTTCGTTCGATCGTACGAACTTCTTTAGCTTAAATGTATGCTCTTGTCCGTCTTCTGTTTCCATTTCGACCTCGTCAGCTCTAACTTTAGTAATAGTTCCATCAGCGGGAGCGGTATGCATATGTCCGCTTTGTTTAGCTGCCAGCTCCTCTTCTCCGGTTCCAACTAGAGGCGGGTCATTTTTAATGCAAGGCATTGCCTGTCGTTGCATATTCGTACCCATCAAAGCACGAGTTGCATCATCGTGCTCCAAAAATGGTATCAAGCTGGTACCTATGCTGAGTAGCTGGTTTGAAGCCACATCGAGATAATCCAGTTTTGTTGCCTCAGTGCTTTCCGGCTCACCTTCGACTCTAGCCGGTATTCTGTCCTCAGTTATAAATCCATCTTCGTCCGTATCAATTGTGGAGCTGGCGGTAGTTGCCTGCTCCTCTTCAAAAGCGTCTAAGTAAGTAATTTCATTTGTAACTCTGGGGTGCACTTCTATCTCTTCTAGGTCTAAATCTTCCAACTCTTCGGCCTGATCTTCGCTAATTTTTTCTCCTGCTTCTACAATGTCTTCAATATCAGTTCTAACCTTTTCTCCTTTGGTAAACCTGGCTTCGTTTGGCACTTCCGTAATTACCTTTCTGTATGGTGTCTCCACAAAGCCGAACTGGTTCACCTTTGCATAAGAAGCTAGGTGACCTACAAGACCGATATTGGGTCCCTCAGGTGTAGCAATAGGACAAACACGACCGTAGTGAGTAGTGTGTACGTCCCGCACTTCAAACCCGGCTCGGTCTCTGTTTAGCCCACCAGGTCCCAGAGCACTTATTCTTCGTTTGTGTTCAAGCTCTGCAATAGGGTTGGTCTGATCCATAAAGTGGGACAACCTGGAGCTCATAAAGAACTCTCGCATTACTCCTATCACCGGCTTTGCATTTATCAGTTTATTCGGCTTTAGTTCGTCCAAGTCATTAGTGCTCATACGATCCTTAATGATCCTCTCCATCCTGGAGATCCCTACTCGGAGTCTATTTTGCACTAGCTCACCGACCGGTCTGATTCTTCTATTGCCCAGATGGTCGATATCATCCGGGGCGTCTTGCTCTACATTCAAACGAATTAGCTCTTTAACTACGTGCACAAAAATCTCGGGAGATAAAGTTCTGTTTTCTTCTTTTTCAAAGTCCTCTTTATCCAGGCCTAAATTAAACTTATTATTTAGTTTATATACTCCTACCTTTCCAAAGTCATAACGATCAAAATTGAAGAACATATTCTCGATAAGCTCCCTAGCATTTTCGGGGGTTGCCAAATCGCCGGGCCGAACTCGTTTGTATACTTCTACCAGACCCTCCTCCATATTGGAGGCGTCGTCTCGCTCGAAAGTGTTCTCTATATAATCTATATTAGTATGTGTGTTTACTTCTTCGAATAAATCTTTTATCTCTTCATCATCCTCATAGCCGAATGCCCGCAATAGTGAAGTGACGGGAACTTTTCTTTTTCTGTCTACCTTTACCCATAAAATATTGTTTTTGTCCGTCTCCAACTCCATCCAGGCACCACGGTCAGGAATAATTTTAGCGTTGTAATATTTTCTCCCTCTAATATCGTCTGCTGAGAAAAAGGCCCCGGGACTTCTGATAAGCTGAGATACCACAGCTCTCTCAACCCCGTTAACAATAAATGTACCCGTACTGGTCATTATCGGTATTTCACCCATATAAATCTCTTGCTCTAGCTCCTCTTCTGTTCTTTTATTTACAAAACGAACCTTTGCTCGGAACGGGGCTTCATGAGTCAGATTTCTTTCTCTACACTTCTCTTCATCGTATTTCACCTCATCGATGTAATAATCCTCGAAGTAAAGCTCAAGGTCTCTGCCGGAAAAATCCTCTATAGGAGAAACTTCATCGAAAAGTTGCTGGATGCCCTCCTTCAAAAACCAGGTGTAAGATTTCCTTTGCAGTCGAATTAAATCATCTTGATCCAAAACATCTTCCACATCCTTGAAATATTTTCTGTCTCCGGTAGCGGTGGGTTGTTTGGCGAAGGTTGGCATATATTTAGTTTAAATTATTGAGGTTATATTAAACATAAAAACAACCGCTTATGCGGCTGTTTGGTTTAGTTTTAGCGAAAATTGTTTATCATAGCCGATGACCTTTACAAATTTTATAAATGTGATATGGTCAAAGTAGGCTAGTTGAACTTCTGCGACTCGCGTAGTTTAGGAAAATTCCCAAGAAATGTCAAACTGGGATCAATGGTAGGTTGAAAGGTGTGTGGAGGGCGAGCTCCTTCCTTCTTTCTCCCCCCTTTTCCCTTCTTTTCCTCTTTTATCCTTCCTAAAGCTCTTTCCCGCCCTTCACCACCCACCTTTCAGTTTATCATCAGTTAATCATCTTTTTCGTTCTCTTGTTCTGTTTCCTTTTCTGGCTCGTCTTCCTTGTCAGAGTCTTCTTGTTCTTTCTCTTGTTTGCCCTCTTTTGAGTCCTCATTCTTGTCTGAGGCCTCCTCTAGCTCTGAATCCTCACCAGAAGTTTCTCCGTCTTGGCTTTGTTCATCCTCTTCTTCATCTTCAGACTCATCCTCGTCTTCATCCTCGATCTCTACTCCTTTCTTTTTTAATCCGAGACGGTGCTCATCCGGCTCTATATTCAAGATCTCAAACTCCTCACTATCACCTACATTATATATACTTTTCATTTCTTTGACACTCAAAGAGTCTTCAGACAGCTTGGAAATATGAGCTAAACCGTGAATCTCATCATCAAGTTTCACCATAAGACCAAATGGCTCGATTTTGTGTATCTCACCTGTTACTTCTTGTCCCTCTTGATACTTCTCATTCACATTGCTCCAAGGATCGTCCTTCAGTTGCTTCATTGATAGATAGATTTTCGAATCCTCAATGTCTATAATCTTAGCCTCTACCTGGTCTCCTACACTGAGAACATCTTTTGGGTGATCTATTCGCTTCCAAACTATCTCAGAAATGTGCACTAAGCCTTCGAGTCCTTCTCCAAACTTTACAAACGCACCAAAAGAAGTTAGGGCGCTGACCTCTCCTTCGACCGTATCGCCGACATCGTAGGACTCCAGCACTGCCTTTTGCTCATCTTCCCAAACAGCTTTTTCGGAAACAATCAGCTTATCTTCTTCCTCGTCCACATCTATCACCTTAATCTCCATTGTTTCTCCGATGAATTCTTTTAGTTTTTCTAAGATTCTTTTCTTGTTGCCTCCCGGGACTCTAGGATAATTTTCCGGAGCCAACTGTGAAACTGGTAGGAAACCAGCCAGAGCTCCGACTTTCATCATCAATCCACCTTTGTTGGCATTCATTACTTTTGCTTCTACTGTCATCCCTTCATCTTCTAGTTTCCTTACTCGGTCCCAAACTCTGTCTTGTCCGGCAGCTCGGAAGGAAAGCTCCATCTCCCCTTCTTCGTTTTCTTGCTCGATAACTATCGCTTCTACTTTATCGCCCACCTCTACGTCACCGTACTCACGTGACTCTCTAAATAAATTAGGACCGCGGACAACCCCGGTCATAACTCCGTTTATATCCACACGAACAGCATTGTGCTCCACTGAGATAACCTCGCCCGTTACACGATCTCCCTGTTTGGGAATCGCAGCAAAATACTCATCTAACAGCTGTTCAAAATTTTTTTCTGTAGTCATAAATTAAAAATTTAACCCAAGTTAATTGAGTCTCCCGTGCCAGGAGCTGAGTTAATATGCACATGTAATAAGCTCCAAGCATTTTAACATAGGAAGTGAATTATTTCAAATAGCTACCCAAGACCGAATACTGGTTTAAGCCGAATTAGAACACCTTCCGAGCATCGCTGGTGAGACAAGCTCAAGGCTTCAGCTCGGAAGGTGTTCTGCACCCTTAAATCTCGATCTTTTAGGCATCCTAAATAAGAAACCAAATGATACTTATAAAAATCATAAAGTATTACCGGTCTGCAACATTGAGCTTGACTCACCGGATCAGACCGGTAATACTTTATGAACTTGCTGTACAGCCCCGCTTGCCTTAAGAGGTTATTTTAGATATAATATTACTGTTTAAAATGAATTGTAACAATATAAATAAATCAAATGCATTTCTATTGGTACGGAAAGACATTCTTCAAACTAGAAGCGAAACCGAAACGTAAAAAGGTAAAAATATTAATAGACCCTTATGAACCGAAGGAAGGGCCGGCACCCAGATCTCTCAAGTCTGACATAGTCATTAAGACACAAGGAGACCAAGAAACTATCACCCTCACCGGTGAACCATTTGAGTTTTCCACCCCCGGAGAATGTGAAAAAGACAGTGTGTTGATCTACTCGGTCCAAGGTTCAAACCCAGACAGCTCGATGGTGAGAATTGATACTGAAGGTATTAGTGTCGGACATATGGGGATGACGGACTCGGAGCTGACGGAGAGGCAGTTCAATAACTTAAGTGGGGTCGATGTACTGTGTATACCTATTGGAGCCGAAAATGCCTACGATGTCGACTCTGCTATGAAAACGATAAACAAGATTGAGCCGAGAGTAATAGTGCCGATGGCATTTCAGTCCGAAAATGACCCTGACGCAGAGCCGATAGATGATTTCCTAAAAGAGATGGGAGAAGAATCTATTGAGCCAGAAGAAAAAACAATCATAAAAGATAATAATCTACCCCAAGAGGAGACAGAGGTAAAAGTTTTAGAAAAATATAAATAAAAAATGAACGATGAAAACAATAAAAATGAGGAGGTCTCAGAAGCTGCTAGTCAAGCTCAAGACTATGTCCTAGAAGAAAAGAAAAAGAAGTATAGAAACTTTGGACACAGCAGCTCAAAAAAAGCCTGGTTGTGGGCAGGGGTAATTTTATTTATAACTATAATCCTAGCTATGTGGATATGGAATCTAAGAACGAGATTTTATGACTTTTCAAGAAATAATGGAGGCAGTCTCAAAGAAATCACTACAGCCACAACTACCAATGACTTTACAAAGCGCCTACAGGAGCTAAAAAATACGATAGAAAAAAGCCAACAAAAACAACAGACAGAAGAGTTTGCAGATAAGCTCAGTGAATCCTTGTCTACATCAACTAAGAAAACAGCGACAAGCACAACCAGCAGCAATAAAATAAAAGCAGCAACCAGCACAAGTAAAACTAAAAAGAACAACACAACAACACCAACAACCACGACTACTAAAAAATCAAATACAACAACTAACCAATAATCTATGTCCGATTCAAAAGATGATTCTCAAAAACTAGAACAGATAGAACGAGGAAGTATCCAGGAGTCTCAAATTATCGACGAAATGGAGGATTCATATATCGACTACGCTATGAGTGTAATAGTGTCCCGAGCTTTACCCGATGTAAGAGACGGGCTAAAACCGGTTCACAGAAGAATTCTCTACACTATGTGGGAGCAGGGACTTAAAAGCAACTCCAGTCATAAAAAATCAGCTCACGTAGTCGGTGACTGTATGGGTCAGTTTCACCCCCACGGAGATAAGGCGATCTATGACTCGCTGGTGCGAATGGCTCAGGACTTCAATATGGGTAGAATGATGGTAGACGGGCAAGGTAATTTCGGTAGCCGAGATGGGGACTCAGCTGCAGCTATGAGGTACTGTGTAACTGAGGATACCCTGGTTGTGTCCGAACAAGGACTAGTACCAATAAAGGAGCTAGCAGAAGAGAGCTCCGATGAACATGATATAGAAACAAAAATATTATCCAAAGACGGAGAAACAAATGAGGCTGTCAAGTGGTTCGACAGCGGAGAGCATCCTACAATTGAGATAACTACAGACCAAGGTTTTTCTATACAAGGATCATACAACCATCCTGTACTTACTTGGAAACAAGAAGATACTGGTGAACCTATAGTTGAATGGAAATTATTAGAAAATATAGAAGAAGGTGACACAGTATTGATCGACAGAACCGAAGATGTTTTGTGGCCGGAAGAGCTGGTATCTACTGAAGACTATGTACCTAAACCTAAAGATAACAGAACAACAAAAACAGAAGTGCCGGAATATGTCAACAAAGACTTAGCCCACATTTTAGGTGCATTCACCGCAGAAGCTTATATCTCTAAAGAAAAAATAGAATTTAGCAATACAGACAAAGAATGGATAGACAAGTTAACTAATAAGTGGGAGAAAATATTCCCTAACACCACCTTGCATCACTTTCAGAAAGAACCAAATTCTTATGGAAATAGGCCTTACCATAGATTAGAAGCTCATTATTTACATACAAATAAATTTTTAAGCAACTTGGGGCTTAAACCAAGTCAATCAGAAGAGAGGCAAATCCCACAAGCTATCTTAAAATCTCCAAAAGACATAGTATCAGAGTTCTTGCGTGCCTACTTCGAGGGGGATGGAACGATTAGTTTCTCAAAAAAGATGACAGAGCTGGCTTGTATCTCGAAAAGCGAAAAGTTAATAGAAGAACTACAAACCCTGCTTTTAAGGCTTGGTATTGTAGCAACAAAAAGATATGACGAATACAGAGAGACTCACAAGCTATATATACGAGGTCTGAATCATCTAAAGCTATTTAAAGACAAAATAGGCTTTGTATCCGAAGAAAAGAAAGACAAACTTAATCAAGCAATTGATAGATTGAACAACACAACAAGCAAGTCGGACTATGTCCCGTTTTTATCAGAGTATGTAAGAGACAATGTAAACAAAGAAATATCGGATCATAATTACACAAATCGACATAATTTTGACCGCTTCCATAATATGAAAGAAAGATATGAAAAAGTACTAACCGAAACGGATACAAAGAAAAAAGAAGAAATTGCTACATTGTTCGAGAAGCTGCTGGAAAACCACTACTTCTTTGATCAAGTAAGCAAAGTTAAAAAGAAAGAAAAGAAAAAAGTGTACTCAATCAAAGTGGATAGTGAGTGTCATTCCTTTGTGGCGAACGGGTTCATTAACCATAATACTGAAGCCAAACTACAACCTATAGCAGAAGAGATGCTGCATGATATTGAAAAAGAGACGGTAGACTTTAACCCGAACTATGACAACTCTACCCAAGAACCACAAGTGTTGCCTGCAAAGCTTCCTAACCTGCTCTTGAACGGAAGTATGGGTATCGCAGTCGGTATGGCTACCAATATCCCTACCCACAACCTAAAGGAGCTGTGCGAAGGCATAATTCACCTGATAGACAACCCCGATGCTTCTATAGATGATCTTATGGAATATATCAAGGGTCCCGACTTCCCTACCGGGGGCATAATCTACAACAAAGATAAAATCAAAAAAGCCTTCGCTACCGGAAAGGGCGGTATAGTAATGAGAGCTAAAACAAATATAGAAGAATACAAAAAAGACCGATATAGAATAATTGTCTCCGAGCTGCCTTTCCAAGTAAATAAAGCTAAGCTGATCAGCAAAACTGCTGACAAAGTTAAAGATGACCAGATCGAAAATATAAAAGATATTAGGGACGAATCCAGTAAAGACGGTCTGAGAATAGTAATCGAGCTGAAAAAAGATGCTTACCCAAAGAAAGTATTAAATCAGCTATTTGATAAGACCAAGCTTCAAACCAAGTTTCATACCAATATGATCGCACTGGTCGATGGTCTGCAACCACAGAGGCTAAACCTAAAGACCATCCTAGAGAAGTTTATCTCCCACAGAAAAGAGGTGGTCACTCGGAGAGCACAATATCGTCTGGACAAAGCTGAAGCTAGAGCTCATATCCTCAAAGGACTAAAACAAGCTTTGGATAATATAGATGAGATAATCGCCACTATAAAACAGTCTGAAGATAAAGGTGAAGCGAGAGAAAATCTGATGGATGAATATGACTTTACTAAAAAACAAGCTGATGCGATTTTGAGAATGAGACTTCAAAGACTATCTAATCTACAAAGACAAAAGATAGAAGACGAGCTTGAAGAAAAGCTGGAGCTGATAGAAGAGCTAAAGGCACTGCTGGACAGCGAAGAAAAAATACTAGAGAAAATAAAAGAGGAAACCGAGTACATAAAAGAAGAGTACGGACAACCGAGACGCACCAAGATAGTGCCGCATGAAGCTGATGAGTTTAATATGGAAGATTTGATCCCGGATGAGTCTATCATTGTAATGATGACCAGAGACGGATATATCAAGAGACTGCCGCAAAATACATTTAAATCACAAGGTAGAGGGGGCAAAGGAGTGAAAGGACTAACCACTAAAGAAAAAGATAGCGTAAAACAAATAATATCCACCAGCACCCACGACAAGATTCTATTCTTCACCAACCGTGGCCGAGTATTCCAGATGAGAGCCTATGACATCCCGGAAACCTCCAGAAAGGCCAAAGGTCAGTCACTGGTAAACTTCCTTCAGCTGGCCCCTGAAGAAAAAGTGGTAAATATTCTATCTCTGGATGATATTAGCAACCATGAGTTTTTGGTCATGATGACGGACCAAGGAAAAGTAAAAAAGACCAGAATAGACAAGTTCGAAAACATCAGAAGATCCGGCCTTATTGCAATAAAACTAAAAGACAATCACGTACTGCAGTGGGTCCAACCCTCCACTGGAGACGATGATATAGTGACAGTGACCAAAAAAGGGAAAGCTATAAGATTCAACGAAGAAGATGTAAGACCTATGGGCCGCTCCGCCCAGGGTGTAAGAGCAGTAAAACTAAAAGGTGAAGATGAGGTAGTAGGTATGGAAGTAATTGACAATGAACAACTAAATGAAGGTGATCTGCAGCTTCTGGTAATCTCTGAAAACGGAAAAGGTAAATGCACCCCACTAGATAAATACAAGGCCCAAAACAGAGGCGGTGTCGGGGTGAAGACTATGGATCTGACCGACAAAACGGGAGACTTGGTCAAGGCCAGAGTGGTAGATAAAGACAGTGATGAAGATATACTTCTGGTATCAGAAAAAGGACAGGTTATCAGAACTGATGTAGACGAGATCTCAACTTTAGGACGTGATACTCAGGGAGTAAGAATTATGAGCTTCAAAGAAGATGATGATAAGGTGGTAAGTATTACGAAGTTGACTGAAGAGGCGGGAGAGTAATATCAAACTTATATACGTTAATAATTAAAAATATCATCATCGAATAGATCCAACACCTCGCTGGCATCTTTTCTTATCTGTTCCATCTCCTGTTCAAAAATCTCATCTTTGCCGGTCTTGCGTTTTATAACCTCAATTAGCGCCAATTTGGCTCTTTCTTCGTCTACCACCCTACTTTCTCTATAATCAGGAAACCTTCGCTTATATTCAATACTGGATTCAGACATTTCGTCTTCTTTTTTGTCATCTTCTTGTTTCATTTCCTCTAATATTAGCGCTGCATCATTGATGACATCTTCACGATCAAGTTCCCTCTCCCCTTCGCCAGGGACATACACCTCATAAGGACCTCTCCTGTTTTGCGGTCTTCGACGTGAAGAACCTTCAATATCCATTTTTTATTTGTTAATGGTGTAAAAAAGTTAAACTCTTTAATTATTGGTTGAAACACTTCTTTTTCAGCAACCTTCATTACATTTTTATTTTAGGTTCTGAAGAACTTTTTTCAAAATATCCTGCACAGTTTTATCCTCTGTCTCAACCCCCTCAAGCCCGGCTCGCGCCTCTTGTCGGGAGTAACCCATAGAGGTTAAGGCCTCTATTACTTCTGATGCCTTCTCTCCTTGTTGGGTTGTTATCTCTTGTTCGTTTACCTCGACCTTCTCTTGTAGTTCCACTATCATCCTACCGGCAGTTTTTTTGCCTATACCCTTTACCGCGGTAAGATAGTCTTTGTCCTCTCTCTTTATAGCGGATTTTATATCAGCGATCGAACCCAGACTCAGCACCCGCATCGCACTGCTGGGACCGACCCCGGATACAGAGGTTAAGACCGAGAAAAACGTCTTCTTTTGTGGGTTTTCAAATCCATACAACTCCAGAGCATCGTCTGTAACTCGCAGATGAGTATGCAAAGAGATATCATCGTTCTTTTTGTGGCTCAAAGCTACTTCTTTATCTACATTCACCTCATAGCCGATTCCGGAGCTTAGCAGAACCGAAATCCTATCTTCTTGGGTGGATATTACTTTCCCTTCAAGATAAGAGATCATATTTTAATCATAATTTTGTAAAAACTCTACGGTTGTCTGCACCCCAAAGCCGTTAGCCCCCACTCTAGACCATGGTTTCTCTTCTCCCCGAAAAGAAGAGGAGAGATCAATATGAGCCCAACTCCAATTATCTCCTGTAAAATGCTGAAGAAAGGCCGCCGCTGTACTAGCTCCACCCCAGCTTTTACCACTCATATTTTTAATATCTGCAACCTTGCTTTCCATCGCCTTGGTGTATTCCTCACCTACTGGAAGACGCCAAAGCTGTTCGGCCACGCTTTCTGATGCCTCGAGCAGATCTTCCGCCAGATCATCTTCTTCAGTAAACAAACCCGACCTCTGCTTGCCCAGAGCAACCATGCAAGCACCAGTAAGAGTAGCATAATCAATGACTAGCTCAGGCTCATAATTTTCTTTTATATAACTAAAAGCGTCAGCTAAGGTTAGCCTCCCTTCAGCATCAGTGTTTTTGATCTCTACTGTTGAGCCATCTTTTGCTTCCAGTATGTCATCAGGGCGATAAGAATTTCCGGAAGGCATATTTTCACAGCTGGGTATGACAGCCACTAATTTCTGCTCTAAGTCTAAATTAGCGACAGCCTTCATCGTACCGAGCACTGTTCCGGCTCCGAGCATATCAAACTTCATCTCTGTCATATGTTGGCTTGGCTTTAAGGACAAACCACCGGAATCAAAAGTAATACCCTTTCCGGCTAATACCTTGGGGTCTTCTTTGCGGTCGCTCTTCCACTCTAATACGATAAACTTCGGCTCCATCTGGGATCCGTCTGCCACACCCAAAAAGCAGTTCATACCCATCTCTTCGATCTCTTCTTGCGAATACACGTTAATGTACATATCATCGTGTTCCTGAGCTATCTTACGTGCATTATCAGCCATCAAAGACGGGCTCATTGTTCCCGGTGGTGTGTTACCCAGATCTCTAGTAAGATTTACCCCTTCTGCAATATCTCTAGCTTGGCTTATCCCCGACTCAATCTCTTCAGTCTTCATGTCACTCCTTTTCAGGTAATTTACAGACTCAATCTCCTCGACTTGATCTTCTTCGTCCTTGTATTTGTCAAATGAGTAACGAGCGGTTTCAATAGCTGCCGTAGTTTCTCGGGCAGTTTTTTTGTGCGCATATTTATTTAGTACCTCTTGTGGTATATGCAGATCCAACTCTTTTATCTCATTTTTTTGTATCTTCTTTATCGCACTTGCAATTGCTCGTTTCCAGGTTTTTAAATTTAACTCTTCTTTCTCTCCTAAGCCCAGAAGAAAAACTCTGGGCAGACTTTCGTCGCTGGTGTAAAGTAGATTCGACTCCATTTTTTCACCTTCAAAATCCTCGGATTCAAATATATTTTCAACTAAACTTATATGATCCGAAGACAAAAAATCCAGCCCTTCAAGATTCAAGTCATCTTTGAAAAAAGGCAAAATTAAAGCCTCGCTCGAGTTAAGATCAGAAACAGAATAATTCATATGAATTTAATTAATCTAAGTTGATAATAAAACAAGTGCAGTATTATTTCAAAATTATAAAAAACCCGGAAGACCGGGCTCAAAATGCCAGTAGACCGCGGGCCCTTTTGATCCAGCTTCACATTCATTCCAGCGTTCCGACGCTCCCGCCAGAGCAGGACTGTCGGAGAATGCTTCTAACAAGCACTCAACGACAGTCCCTCTGGGGGTGTCGGGGCGTCAGAATGCATGATCCGACTGGACCCGTAGCCCGCAGTCGTATGGCATACTTAATTATACATTATTCAACTTATGGGTGTCAATCAACAAAGCAGTTTATTTTAAAAATAAATTATGATAAGGTTTAACTGCTAATCTTATTAATATAAATATGAATATAGAATCACACATAGGAAACAGAGAAAGCAGGCAGGAGGAAGGCGAAGAGGATGTTGAGGGAGATATAGGTGAAGTTATTGAGCCTGAAAAAGAAGAGAGGCCATCAAAAGGTTGTTACAAGGTGCGAGACAAATAGAACAAGGCGGTAATGGTGTGGTCTTAAGATGGGACGATAGAAAAGGAAGTAATGCAAATAAAAAACTGGATGACGACGATGATTCGGCATTAGAAGAGATTTTAAATGCAATAAACAGAGAACCAGAGGAGCTTGTTTCTAAGTTACTCAAAGTTTTTGAACCACAAAAAGCCCAAAAAGAGTTTCAAAAGCAAAAACGGGCTCGAAATATAATTGAACAGGCAGAAAATGAGGATGCTGCCAAGGTCCCCAAATGCTGGTTTGCAGAAGATGTAGATCTAAGCGAAGAGGAACAAGATTTAATAAGCCAATTCACAGGAGAAAAATCTGAAAGAAAAGGTGTCATTCTGATGGATTATGTTCCGGGAGTTGATTTAGGTAGATTCTTATTTGAAAAAGCTGCAGAAGAACACCAAGAGTGTGATCTAGAGTGGAAAGAAATAAGAGATATGTCTTTTGAAGCTTTGATCAGAAGAATAATTGATACCGGACTATTCGAAAATTTACAAACCTACCGTGATAGAAGCGAAAAAAATCGACTTGAAAATCAAATTACTCACCCCGAAATTATGAAACAACTAAGAAACTTCCTCAATAACCAACAAGAGGCGGTAATAGACCCCGCTGTATTCGAAAAAATAGAACAAGCTATAGAACTTTTACACCAAAATAACTTATTCCATAATGACTTACATGAAAGAAATATAATTCTCAAAAACCCCTATGACGAACAGCAAGAGACTGAACCCTATCTGATAGACTTCGGGTCCGCTAGTATGGGGCAACCCCTAAACAACGCCAACAAAGACTCTACAGTTCTGCAAAGACACAAAGCGCTAACTCAAACAAGAGAAGTTAAAGGCAGCCAAAAAAGACAAGAGATAGAAAGAAAACAACTAAGGGAAGATATAACAGATGGTATAGAGAGATTCGAAAACAAACATGGCGAAGGCTCTTGGAGGCAGAAAAGAAATAAGATAATCTCAGAACTTGATGCCAATGTTCAAGTGGGTTTGTACAAAGTGGATCAGCTACCCATAAAAGAGCTAAAAATAGATGTATTAGAAAAATATATCAGAAACGACTCCACAGATAACAAAGAAGGAAAACTAAAACAACTAGAAAGCAGTAACCAGATAGGGATTGGTATAATTAACGAAGTTAAGAAGTTAATAAAATAAGACCGATTATAATCAAACAACTTTGTCCCGATTGAACAATACTATATTTAAATCTGAGCTTTCTACCTCTTGTTTCAAGTCTTGAGTAAACCCACTTTTGGAGAATAGGGCAAAATACTTTTCAGTTTGATCATCACCCCAATCCACTTTCTCACTGGTTCGCTTTAGTTTATTCAAATTTACCCTACCTACAGCTTTTTCTCTCCACTTGGCTTCTCCGAATAATATCTTATTCTCTTCGCTGTTGAAGGCCAACAGATCAAGTTCATTATCACCGTTCCACCATTTTCCTACTTTTTGAAATTCAAAAAAACTTTTTTGGTGATTTCTAGCTATCTCCTGTATAACATCTTCGTAGGCTGCGGCCTCCATATGTTTAAACTCCCGCCTAAACTTAGACAGTGCCAGATCTTTATTTTCCAACTCCAGTTCACTTTTATACGGAAGCACAAACTGAAACCAGAACTTAAAAAAATTATCACGCAAGTGATAAGTGCTGCGCCTAAATTTTTCTTCTCGCTCTACAGTAGCGGGAACTCTTTTTTCGATCAACCTCAACTCTCTCAATTTTGATAAATAAGGATAAATTGAACTGGAGTCGATCTCCGTTTCGTTTACTATCTCACCGAATTTGGTATTGCCGTAAGCTATTGCATGCAGAATCGACATGTATTTTCTTGGCTCTCTCAGCTCTTCTCGGAGTACAAACTCCGGCTCTCGAAAGAGCAGAGAATTTCTGTCCAATATATACTTCTCGACATTTTTCTCTACACTCAACTCCCTTTCTAGCTGCAGAAGATAAGTGGGCGTGCCCCCGGTAATAGAGTAAAATTGCAAAAAATCAGCAAAATCAACTTCGGGCCAAAACTCTCTTAGTTGACAAAAACTAAAAGGGTGCAACAGCAACTGCCCCGTTCTTCTGCCGTAGAGAGGGGATTTTTTTGCCAATATCTTTTGCTCCATCATGGAAATACTGGATCCACACAGAATCAAATATATTGGAAGGTCCTGCAAATATTCGTCCCAACCCTTTTGAAAAACTGATGGCAAAGCTGAGTTGTTTTCGACCAAATAAGGAAATTCGTCAATAGCTAAAACTAAAGGTTCTTTTAAATTCTGCTTGAGATAGGAAAAAAGATCAAGCCAGCTTTCTACCCCACTATTTAGCAAAAACTCGTCTTTAAATCTATCTGCTATCTTTTCACTTATATTCTGTAATTGTTCTTTCTCCGGTCTCTTGTCGGCTAAATAATAAATAGAGTTTTTTCCTTTGATAAACTGTTTTATCAGCTCCGTCTTACCGACCCTTCTTTTCCCATAAATTACCACCAAATTGCTTTTATTTTTCTCTTTCGGTTCATTTAATTGTCGAAGCTCTTCTCGGCGATTTACAAAATTCATTTTTATTTTAGTTATGCAAGAACCATAAAATAAACACCAAATTTACATAATCACGATTATTATAACTAAGATTATGTTATTTTGCAAACCAAAAAACAGCCAACTTCAGTTAAAGACAAAAACAGTACTTACAACAAGTTTCAATGCAAAAAATAGAGAAGTTTTATTCTTCTAATACATCCGATTTTATTTGGTCTCTTATATTTTGCAATTTAGACTCTATGCTTTTTATTTTACCTTCAAAAATTCTATCACCTCTTATAGCCTAAATTAAAGTAGTTTTATAGTAATAGCATAACAAAAATGAAAAGCTTCTTCGAGAAATTAATATAAAACTCCCCTGCCTGTTGCTTTGCAGACAGGGGAATCCGAGTGCATTTGTGATCCCTCCCGAGCTAGATCTTCACCTTGATCACATTACTGACCTCCTCGGGAAGATACCATTGTCTGATCAGATCAGAGTCCCCGATAGCCACCAGGGCTTCTCTGATCTCTTCGCCTGATGCCTGGCGAACTCGCCGCAGCTGCATCTCCCTGATGAGGGTGTTGTAGGGGTCCTCGTCCAGGATCTCCCGTTTGTTGATCCCGAACATCTTCGTCATGGGATCGATACCTCGCAGGACATCCTTCAGCTCGGCGACCTCGAACCACCGCTCAAGGTTGTAGAGGATCCGATCCTGGTGATCCTCAATCTGCCACAGATCCTCGTCGAAGGCTCTGACTGCGGACATACAAGCCCTCTCAACCTTCACCCTCTCGATGGTCTGTTCTGCTTTTTCCGGACCTCCGGTGATCCCCGGAAAGATGTAGGCCAGCTTGTTCAGCCTTTTTCTCTCCTTTTTCACTCGGTGGAGGCGAGTGAGATCCACCTGCCGGAGATAAGCCTTCACGATCTCCTCTCGGGTGGAACGGGAGAAGTCGCTGTACCAAAAGCGTTCTCCCACATCGGGAAGGCTGCCGGTCCAGCTGTCTTTGCTCTCATCCTCGGCCGGCTCCAATTTGTCTCCCAGAAAGCGAACCGCCTGTTCGACCGAGTCCAGTACACTCCCCTCATTTTCCGGCTGAGTGCGAAACTGGTTCTCGACGTAGTGCTTCAGCTCACGAAGCAGCGCCTTATCGATCTCGCCGTCCAAAAACAGGCGCTTGCGAACGGTCTCCAGCTCTTCGGGGCGGACTCTGGGAATCGGAGCCTTGTCGAATCCCTTCTGCTTCCACCATTGCACCTTCTCAAAGTACGTCTCGCTGACGTATCCGACCACAAAGGAGATGCTGGGGAAATACCCAAACAGAAGCTCCTCTCCGGTCTCGCCACTTTTGGTCCGGAACGATGTGGGGGTGAACAGCTCGTCATCGAAGATCTTCAGTCCGGCCTCCCTGAATTTCTTAGCTCGACCTCCGATCTCCGCGAAGTCTCTGTCCGTCAGCTCGATCTCTCGTCTTGCAGCCTGGTGCAGCAGGCTGTAGTCGTGAGCGCAGAGATAGCCTTTGAAGCTGTTGAGCAATTTATGCGCGGATTCGATCTGTTTCTCGTCGCCTTTCTTTTTCGTCACTGAACCATCCAACCTCCTGGTGTAGCCCAGCTCCTCGAGGATCTCGTCGGAGATCTCTTCGAGACTTCCGAACTCGTCGAGCGCGTCTTCGAGGCTGTCGTAGTCCGTCATGGCGTCCTCCTGTATGTGTGTAGGGAACGAAGTGAAAGAGTGCCAGACAAACACCCTTCCTAAAGCGAGTGCTGTCTTAAGGAAAAGTGTTTACTTGACAAAATTACTTGCTGTTGGCCTAAAATTAATATATCTACTCCTTTGTGTCAACAACTGTAAATACTTAAACTTTATCTAATACTATAGACATTACTCCAATCTACCCATAAAGAAAGATAGGGCTCCTTTTGGTATTTGCCAAACTACAGACAATAAGTCAGTAGATGTGTGAAAATTAACTGTATGTTCAGAAGGTACTTTCGGAACAAGAACCCAATATGTATTAATAGACACAGCCGAGCTAGAACAATAAGGCGTTTCCAAAGTATAGTCGATTCTTTTATTTATAAAATCCTTATATACTTCAATATCCGGATTGCTTGTACAAACTGGGGCCTCAAGATACTGCCCTAGTAAAGTTTTTTCGCTAAAATCAATCTTCTTTGGTCCTTCTTTCCATTTACAACCTTTCTTCTCAACTCTTTGTTTTATCTCATCGTATTCCTCTTGTGAATTAATCACAAAAGTTCCGTCTTTGCCTCTAAAAGTACCCAACTCTTCAGTGCAACAAGCGACCTCATCTTTAGGTTTTAAGAGAGTGCTGTTTTTACATATCTCAGCATCACTGTCATGTGTCTTCAGATCAGTTCTCTCAAAAGAGACGGGCCAAGAAAGTAATGCATAGCCCCCTAAAAAGAATACTGCGGTTATTGAGAAAATTATTTTAAATTGAATTTTTTTCATTGAAAATTTCTATTAAATACTCAATTTTTTCAACAAAATACCAAAGTGGTGACAGCAGATCAG
>JBDGRJ010000072.1:0-1987 GCA_042218115.1 Minisyncoccia bacterium
AGGACAAGCAGGAACAAAAACAAGGAACCAACCCCAAGCAAAAAGACACCGACGGAGACGGAGTAAAGGACGGTGAGGATGAATTTCCCTTGGATGCGACAGAAAGTAAAGACACCGATGGTGATGGCGTGGGAAAAAACGAGGATAAGGATGATGACGGCGATGGCTTGCCCGATAGTAAAGAAAAGGATTTTGGCACTGATTTGCTGGCAGTTGATTCGGATCAAGATGGGGTGGATGATTTACAGGAGTATAGAAATGAAAAACAAAACCCCGATGCAGAATCAAAACAATCGGACAGAGGTTATCTAGAGGTCGCAAAGGATTTTCTTGATACTGGGCTGGGCTTTAGCTTGGTTCTTATTACCTTGATATCCTTTTTGGGGTCGGTATTTTTTAGTGGGTTGTATTTGTTTAACAAGAAACAATGAAAGAGATAATTAATAAATTAAGGGCTGTTTCAGAATGGGATCAGGTAGAATAAGAATATTTTATGCAAAAAATTGATTTAGATCCTACAAACTTTTTTCAGGTTCTAGGACAAACGGAAAGATCCCAAGTAGCTGAAATGGTGCTTTCTCCCGGACAATCCACAGGCGGACCGAATAATCAACACCCCGAGAGCGACCAGTGGCTTTATGTAATGGAAGGTGAAGGTGAGGCTGTGATAGACGGCGAAACAGTAAGTTTTAGTGAAGGTGATTTGGTACTAATTGAAGCGGGAGAAAATCATGAAGTACAAAATACAGGAAGCGAGGATCTAAAAACTTTCAACATTTACGCACCGAAAGCATATTAGTATAATGTAAGCCCGATTGAGATAATTAACAATATTACATGTCCAAGCCATACATCCCTATACTTCTAGGTTCTTCTCGTCCGGATTGTTATTCTAGCAAGGTTGCTCGGTATGTGAATAACACCCTAAAAGAAAACAAAAGAGCAGAAGTAGATCTGCATACACCGGGAGAGTTTATTCAGGAGATGACCATACCACCGTGGCAGGAGGAGTATGCAGATGAAACGAAGGACTGGAGGGATATAGCTGAGAAAGCAGTTGCCTTTATTATTGTAGCTCCTGAGTACAATCACGGTTATCCGGGGGAGCTTAAGATTGTATTGGATGAAGAGCTGGAAAACTATAAAGGCAAGCCTGTGCTCACTTGTGGTGTCTCTGCAGGAAACTTTGGAGGCGCTCGGATGGTAGAGCATATTCTGATGGTCTATAATGAGCTGGGATTGGTTAATGTACCTTATCCGGTTTACTTTAGTAATGTACATGAGTTATTTGATGAGAAAGATAAGAAACAGCGAGATGATAAATTCAAAGAAAGGGTCGAAAAGAGTTTTGATAAGCTGTTGACCTATCAAGAACATTTAGAAAACCTACATGAGGATATAGCCTAACCTTTTAGTTAAATTAACGGCGGTCTCTAGTCTGCAATTACCTGTAATTTGTTATATAATAAAAGTACTATTTAAGTTTAATAAAAATATCTATGCGCAAGACAATACTTACCATATCGGCATTTGCACTATCTTTTGTTCTTATTGGACAGGGGTGTGCCCAAAAAGCCCAGCAGCAGAAAGATAATATAGATGAAAAACAACGCCAAGAGCAAGAGATGAAGCAGGACCAAAAAGGAGTGGGAGAGAAAGTCAGCGAGGAGGCACAAAAGATGAAAGACGCCGAGACCAAACAGGAGAAAAAAGAGCAGGTGGAAAAAATAAAAGAAGCAGCTAAGAAAAGAGGAGAGAAAAAGCGAGAACAAAAGAAAAAAGACATGGACTCGGACAGCTCTACTTCTTCTGAGACCCAAAGAAGCAACCACAATACTACCAGATCAAATAGATATAACTCGTCCCGTGGACCAGACAGTGACAGCAGCGGTAAACAGAAAGATGAGTCCAAGGCTAGCCGATCAGGGTCTGCCCCGGAAAAGAAAGTGGTAAATGTTTCCGGTACGGAGTACGATTTTTCACCTTC
>JBDGRJ010000073.1:0-3457 GCA_042218115.1 Minisyncoccia bacterium
TTTTCTTGTTTTGCTCTTGGTATTATTTTACTCATAGAGCTACTGAAATTAAAAAGTTTTAATTATAGTAGTACTTTTCATAAAATATGTCAAATAAACCATAAAACCTTACATATTATACCCTGCTTATGTAAATTTAACATGTTTTTAACATATAATTTACATAAATTCTAATTTAGCAGGCTTATAATCACCAATTATGAGTTTTTAGGCTAAGCTTATAACTGACAATTACAACCAAAAACACAAAAGCCCAGAACCGGAGATAAGCCCGACTAAAGCCTATTACATAAAAGAGTATATGCATGCCTGTCATGAAGATAGCTCTCGCTACCTCCGCATATACTTTGTAACGACTTGTCGAGCTTACCCCGATTCTGGGCTCTTTGCTCGAGTCTTATCTATTGCTGCATTATATTGCCACTTTATGGCACTTATGTCAAGCTATTTTTCAGATGCACTAGTATGCAGGTGAAGCCTGCTGAACAGACCCAATACTACCGCCAATGACATCAGACCTACAAAGCTGCTGATCAAATAGTGATCAAAACTGCCGAGAATCAAGACAGCGAAAATAATCATGCTTAGATAAAAAGCGTCATCAGGATCTACCTGTCTGCGATAAAACATAAAGTAATTATACGCTATACCTGCCAGTATTAATAGCACAAGTCCGATTAATCCAAACTCAACCAAAAACAAAGCAAATATATTATGCACCGGCTGGAAAAACCATCCGGGCTGGTCAAACTTTTCAATCATAGCTGCGGTATAGTTGCCGGCCCCGACCCCCACTAATGCATTGTTCTCAAACAGCTCGAGGGAAGTCTCAAGTCCAGCCACTCTCTGATCAATAGACTTTTGTTCCGTTGCTGAAGACAGTGATAGTCTGGTTCCAACTAAAGGGTAGCTGATTATAGCTAAGATGACAAACAAAGCTGTAGTAACAATAAGTGAGTCCACCACCTCCGCCGGATGTGCTTTTCGGTGAAAAAAGACATGAAAAGCAGTAAATAGCAACACGACTACAAGTACAAGCCAGGCCGCCCGGCTAAAGCTTACAAACACACCGGCCGATAAAACCATAAGTACCAAGGTCAGAATAACCTTCTTATTCTCAAAATCATACCCGCGTACAGATATCACCGAAAGCAAGGTTATTACCACCAGTGTCAAATATCCCCCCAGCATATTCGGGTGCGGGAAAGCACCATAAGCACGGAGCCATCTGCCGATATAACCCCCTTCGATCACAGACACTCCGGACTGAGCTACAGGGTGAGCCGCCAGACCAAGCCAGTCGAGTGCAAACGTGGATTGAGTGGCAAACTGATAGATGCCCAACACAGCCTGTAGAGCTCCTCCGGCAGTAAACCAAGCCACAAGTTTTTTTGGCTCAAAGGGGCCGGAGATGAAAACCGAGATCAAAAGCACGGCCTCCAGCAGCCACAAGCTGTATTGTAGGGCCAGGCTCTGATCGACAGCCCAAAAGATAGAAGCAAAGCTATAAAGTAAAAACACCAAGCAAGAGAATAAAAACAAACGGTCCTTAGTCCAGCTAAACTCAGTATCGGAGCTAAAAATCTTCCTTTTTTTCAGATACCAAGCCATAAACAAAATAACACCAACCCACAACAAGATCTCGGTGCCATAAAAACCCAAGGTTCCGTACTGCCATTTAGCCCCTTGGATCGTCACAGCTCTGTAAATCCAGATGGTCTGAAAAGGAAGCAAAAACAAGAAGGCCCGAAAAATATATTTAATTGAGCGGCTTAAAACATTCAAATTCATGATAAATATTTATTAAATGTTTGTTGCCACTTTCTTTTAAAGTGTTCGCGCTGATCTTCTTTGTGAAGCTTAATCATACTTTTTTTAATTATAACATGCGGCTCATTGTCCTCATAATCTCCGCCCAAGTAAGACCTTAGCCGGTATTCTTGTAGCTTTCGCGATTGGCTCTCAAGCAAGTCTCCATAAGAGGTGCTCCACATAGCAGCCAACACAGACTTAATTTTATCTGCAAACCAGGAGAGTTCCACCCTGTCTTTTTCTATAATACTCTTACTATCCGAGTGATTCGGCAAGTATTCATCCACCCATCCGTTGGCTTGGCTCATCTTTTTATAAAAATTATCCGGATCATACAAAGGATAGAGCTGTTTTATCCAGTAAGCCAGATAAACATCGGGCTGATCGATAGTTATATTGCTAAAATCCAGCTTATCCGCCGAGCTGAAGAAACTAAGACATATATTATCCGCATACTTATCCTCTCCTACTCTAAGCCGAAATAGCTTCAATATCAGATTGGCAAAAAAACGCACCAGCCAGACTCTATCTTTTTGGGCTATAATAAAAAAATCAATATCACTATCTTCATCCACGGTTTTAGATGCCAGAGTGTTGCAAATAAATACAGCCTTCAAAAACGGGATCCAGGTAAGCTTTCTAGCTGCCTTTTTTGCTATTTCTGTCTTCTTTTTGACCAGCCGGACCCTGCTTTGCCTGTTGTCAATATCTTCTTGTTTTAGATAATAAAAACCATCCTTGAACTGCAAAGGACCATCGATCTCTGACAGTTTTTCTTGAAACTTACTAAAACTTACCCTTTTTTTCCATAAAAATCTATGCAGCTCTTGGGGAGTAAGGGGGTGGTTGAATATATGAAAAAAAGACAACGTCTGTATGAGTTTGTCCTCAAAATCCGACATAAAAATGTATTAATCATTGTCGGAAAAAAGAGTGGCATTGGTATTTACTGCAGACTCTTTTCCCTCTCTCGCCTGTGAACTTTCCAACCGTGCGTCCTTTACTACTATCACCTCTTCTTTGAAGGCGGCTACCTGATTGTGATTGATCAAATGTTTTTCTTCACCAAAAAAATCAGGAAAAGGAAATTTGGAGACAGCATATTGAACTACCATTCCGTTGTCGAGATCTATAATAATATCTCTCACCTTGCCGAGGTAAACACCCGATTTGGTAGCGACATCTCTGCCTTTGAGCTTGCTGAGGCTGGACCTCATAGTATATGTTTAATCGACGAGTTCGCCCTCTATCACCTCCTCATCTTCGGATCCGCTGTCCTGCTGTTTGTCTTCATCTTTATTTTTCTCGTCAGGTGTATCATCATCTTCATCAGAATCCTCTTCTGAGCCCCCCAGTCCTATCATCTTTTGTTGAACAGCTGTGGTGCCGGCGGATAAGAACCAGTACAGAGCTACTCCGGCAGGCAGGGTATAGCCGATAAAGAAAGTAATAAAAGGCATCACGTACTGCATCTGCTTGTTCATCATCGACATCATATTCTCATCTTCAGAGCCTTCAGTATCCTGTTGAGTCGAGGTGCCGGTGCTCATCATCTTCGTCTGGAAGAACTGAGCTCCGGAAGCCATCAATGCCAAAATGATATTTCCAGAGTTGGCTAGATTAACAAAACCCAGAGATACGGGGT
>JBDGRJ010000073.1:3467-6485 GCA_042218115.1 Minisyncoccia bacterium
CCCCGGACTGGAGACAAAGGAATAAAGAAGATGAAAATCAGAAGTTCCGAGCCCGTTTCTAAGCACCCAATAAAGAGCGATAAATATCGGGATCTGGATTAATATAGGGAAACAACTGCTGAGAGGGTTTACATCATGCTTTTTATATAGGTTCATAGTCTTCTCAGCGACCTTCTGCTGGTCGTCATATTCTTCTTTTATCTCTTTCAGTTTGGGCTGAATTTCTTTGAGCTCCTTTTGTGACCGCAGCGAAGACTGCATCAAGGGGTATAGCCCTCCTTTGATAGCCACTGTCATCAATACGATTACAGCTCCGGCATCGGGAATTATGTTATATAAAGCGACGAATATATTGAATATCGGCTGATAGAGAATCGCTTCAAAAAAACCAAACATTTGATTAAGGTTATTCTAATTGAAAAGTGTAACAACAATGAGAGCTTTGTGCAACTGTACTATTCGAAGAGTGTTGAAAATTTTATGGGACTCGAAGCATGCTGGTCTGCTCCGGTGAATCAAGCTCAATGTCGCAGACCGGTATGCTTCTACACCCTTATGATAAACTTCAACTAGTCTCTAGTACAGTTTCAAACTCAAACATCTCTCGTTCCGGATTGCGGGTATCTATATCTTGAGAATCTTCAGAAAACTCACCCAAAGCCAAAAGATTACCTTCTTTATCTACTATCTGAGTAGTCTCGTTTTCTGATATATTCTCCGGTAGTTGTTTAAAGTTCTTTACTCTCAGCGGAGTGCCGTTTTTGGCAAATCTCTCCGCTTGTGGTTTAATAACTGCTTGCGGATAGAAACTCAAAGCTTCATTTAGATTTACCAGAGCTTGAGCAAACTCATCAGAGTTCATCTGTCTTATCTCGTCTTTGCTATAAGCATCCGACAGCCCAAACTCTCCTATCCGAGTTCTTTTTAGTCCGGTCTGGACAGCACATGAGTCTAGTGCTCGTCCGAGATCGCGGACCAGACTGCGGGTATAGGTGCCGGAAGAGCAGTGGAGCTCAATCTTAGCTTTGTTCTCTTGAGAGCCGAACTCAAGCAGATCAGCTTCATAAATCTCTACATCTCTGGGCTCTATCTCCACCTGCTTATCATTCTCAGCGTACTCATATAATTTCTTTCCCTCTTTTTTGATAGCGGAGTACTTGGGCGGTTTTTGTTTTATCTTACCTAAGAACTGATTTAGTTTTTTCTCAATAGTACCCGCATCGACCGACCCGAGCTCACAGGTCCGCACCACTTCTCCGCTGATATCTAGAGTATCGGTCTCCTTGCCGAACTCCAGCTCTACAATATACTTTTTATCCAACCCCACCAAGTACTGAGACACCTTGGTTGCCTTGTTGATCAATATTCCCAACAGACCTTCAGCTAGAGGATCCAAGGTGCCTATGTGTCCGGCTTTCTCGATTCCCTCTTTATCGGCTACAAACTCAACCAGATCATGAGAAGTGGGACCGGAAGGCTTATCTACAAGTAAAAGACCTTTCACGTAATTTATCCTGGTTTATTTATCTTCTTGTTGCTCTTCTTCGCTCTCATCCTCACCCTCTTCTGTTTGTTCTTCGTCTTCTTGCTCAGACTCACTATCGTTTGACTTCTCCGACTCTGATTCTTCTCCGCCTTCTTCTGCTTGTTCTACCTCATCGCCGTCTTGCTCTTGCTCTAGCAGCTCCTCATCCGAAAGCTCCTCGTCCGAGCTAACTACCTCATTCTCTTCTCCTTTCTCGACTACATTTATAATCCAGCCGGTAAGCTCGGCGGCGAGTCTTACATTCTGTCCGTTCTTTCCGATCGCCAGGGAAAACTGGTCTTCGGATACTCTGGCCGTCGCCTCTTCTCCGTATTCGCTGATCTCTACCTCATCCACATCGGCTGGAGATAATGCATTTTTAATATACTCCGACGGGTTGTCGCTGTACTCAATAACATCCACTTTTTCTCCTCCCAGCTGATCAATGATAGTAGTGATACGGCTGCCTTTTCTGCCTATACAAGATCCGATCGGGTCGATGGAGTCATCATCAGTATATACGGCCACCTTTGAGCGGCTGCCCGCTTCTCTGGCTACTGATTCCAGCTGAACTTCATTGGACTCGATCTCTGGGATTTCACGCTCGAAAATCTCTCTAACTAGACCCGTAGAAGCCCTGGAAAGTAAGATCTCAGGCCCCTTATTGCCTTTATCGACTGATTTGATGTGAAAAATAAAGCGCTTGCCAGGACTGTAATTATCCTGCGGGTTCTGTTCCTGTTCGGGCAAAAAGCCATTTATCTTACCTAGATCTACCAATACATTGCCGCTATCTTTTACGCTTTGAACCACGCCCTCGACTATCTCATCCTCCTGATTTTTGTACTCTTCGAATACATTTTCTCTCTCTGCTTCTTTTAGCTTTTGAATAATGACCTGCTTGGCCGTCTGTGCCGCCATACGCCCGAACTCACCGGGGATCTCCAAAGGAATCTTCAGTGTATCACCCACTTCCGCATCTTCATCTATCTCTTTGGCGTCAGAGAGCATTATTTGCTCCTTTTCATTAAAGTGAAGCAAGTCCTCCATCTCTTCTTCTCTCAGTTCTCTGCCTTCCTTGCGCGCCTCTTCTCTGCGTTTTTTAAACTCCTCTCGGGACCACTCCAGCTCCTCTTCATCCATATCCTCTACTACCTCTTTTTCGTCCCATGCTTCCATATCTCCGGTCTCTGGATCGAAATTAAATTTTATATTCTGCTTATCATTACCAAAATCTTTTCTGTATGCTGAAGCCAAAGCTTTTTCAATAGCAGAAAGTACGGTTTCTTCATCGAGATCTTTCTCCTGGCAAATTACTTTTATTCGTTTACTAATTTCTGATTGCATAAAATTTGCTTTTAAAAATAATAAAAAGCAGCGGTTTAGCTGCTAGAAACAGAGTAACAGATAGTTGTTTCTTTGTCAAAGTAAGGTTGCGCTTTATAATTTCACCGCTTTTTATTACAATTATATTTACACATGAACAAAGATGA
>JBDGRJ010000074.1:0-3739 GCA_042218115.1 Minisyncoccia bacterium
AAAAATAATAAACTCCAAAAGCAAAACGTTTCTAGCGTTTTGCTTTTGTTTTTTATTCGGGGTTGCTATTGCTTCTATAACCATCGAACATAGATTGCAGTTTTTCTATTTTTATACTGGCATTGTAGTTCTGATTCCATTGTTAATTTTGTACTGGGATGACAAATGGCTGCGCTTTTTTATTTTATCTCTTCTTTTAGTATTCTTAGGGTTTTTTCGTTTTAGTTTCGGCTTTCCTCCTGAAAACCATGTATCGAAGTTTAATGGAGACAATGTTGAGTTGACGGCGGTGGTAGCTGATGAGCCCGAACGAGGACTTAAGAGAGCTGAGTACATAGTAGAAGCTAAACAGGTAAAAAATAAGCCAATATCGGGAAAGGTTTTGGTTAGAACCAAGCTATATCCTAAATACAAATATGGAGATAAACTAAAAGTAAAATGTAAACTAGAGCAGCCGGAACCATTTAAGGGATTTAGGTATGATATGTACTTAGCCAATTTCGATGTCTTTTCTATCTGTAGATATGCAAAAATTGAATATTTAGACTCGGGTCACGGTAATTTTTTGATGAGCTCTATTTTTTCAGCAAAAAGATCGGCTGCAAAGAAGGTAAATAAATTGTGGCACGAGCCGTATTCGAGTTTTATGGCAGGTATGCTGTATGGATATCGCTCCGGCTTAGGTGAGCTGGAGGAGAGGTTCAACAAAGCTGGTATTACCCATATTATAGCTATCTCCGGGTTTCATGTGACTGTGGTTTCTTTGATTTTAATGTCACTGTGTATTTATTTCTATATCCCCAGAGATAAAGCCTTTTGGTTGGTTACTTCGGGCATTGTTTTGTATATGGTGTTTACAGGTATGTCCGCTTCTGTAGTTCGGGCAGGCATTATGGGTTCGCTGGTGTTGTTAGCTGAAAAGATGGGCAGAAACTCAGCTGTATTAAATGTGTTGGCTTTCACTGCTGTGGTTATGGTGTTTTTTAATCCGTTTGTGTTAATCTGGAACGGTGCTTTTCAGCTGTCTTTTTTAGCAACTATCGGGTTGATTTATTTGGTCGATAAGCTAAAAGAGGTATTTGCTTTCGTGCCTGATTTTCTACAGATGCGGGAGGCTCTGACCGCCACTTTAGCAGCTATAATCATGACTATGCCTTTGGTGTTATACATGTTCGGCCGGGTATCGGTCGTGGCTCCATTGACCAATGTACTTGTGATTGGTCTGGTGCCGGGGCTGATTATCTTGGGCTTTTCTGCTGTGGTAATTAGCTTTATCTATATGCCTTTAGCTGAGCTGTTAAGCTGGGTTGGAAGATTTGGTTTGGAGTACATTACAAAAGTAGTGAAGTTTCTTACAAGCTTTTCTTTTGCTGCGATTGAGTTTACATTACCTCTTTGGGCGATGATTCTTCTTTATATACCACTTTTTTACTGGCTTTATTTACTACAAACTGACAGATGGACAAAATCAAATTAATTTTAACCCTGGTTTTAATAATTCTGATCGGCTGGCTGGTAGTTATAAATATCGGTGAGATAGAGGGGTGGTATAGGTATAATTTTGCCGAGCAGGAACGTTTGGAGGTGGTATTTTTGGATGTAGGACAAGGAGATGCGACCTTCTTTGAGTTTAGCAATGGTGAGCAGATGCTGGTAGATTGCTCGAAAGATAGAAGAGTACTCCATGGATTGGGTAAAGTGATGTGGTTTTATGATCGTTCCTTGGATTATTTAGTCATTACTCACCCGGACCTGGACCACTACGGTGGGTGTATAGATGTGCTGAAAAGATTTGAGGTCGAAAATATAATCTATAATGGTATTAAAAAAGAAAAAAGTAAGTTTTGGCATTCATTTTGGAGTCAATATCAACGAGAGCGGACAAACTATATCACCATAGACGAACCAGAAAAATTAACGATAGCAAGCTCAACTATACATTTCCTTTATCCTGATCATAACTTAAGCCAGGATAAGTCGATACCAAAAGAAGAGTTTGAAAGTACGAATAATACCTCGATAGCCTTCACTGTCGAATACGGAGACAACAAGATATTGCTGACCGGCGATGCAGAGAAAAAACTGGAGCGATACCTAGCGGATAAGTATGGAGTTAAGCTAGAGTCAAATATTTACAAGATGGGACACCACGGCAGCGATAGCTCTTCGAATGAGTTTTTTGTCAAACGAGTCAAGCCTGATATCAGTGTAGCTTCGGCGGGAAAGGATAACAACTTCGGACATCCTTCATATAGAGTTATTTCCAGACTAAAAAGACTGGGTAGTAAGATATGGAGAACGGACCAAGATGGAAGTGTGATGTTGAGAGTTTTTGAAGACAAAGTACAAACTCAAAGTTTTTAAGTTTTCAATCTATTGAGAACCTTTTGCCAAGTTATTTCAGCTATCGGCTCAGCTTCTCCGTGGGAAGGAAAAGCATGCATATCAATGTAAGGAAGGGAGTTTGCCTCGATGATTGCAAATTCCTGCTGGTTAGGTGCTTTACTAATGTCGCTACAAATAAAATCAAAACCTACTAGATTGGTTTGCAGCTTTTGGGATAAATTTAAAAACATACTTTTAACTTCAGGGTGCGCCTGTTTGGTTTTGTTAATAATATCACAGCCCTGAGATAAAATTACCTTGTTGTGGAGATAGATTTTTTCTTCTGATTTGGGTATTGATTCTAAGTTTAAGTTTTTTTGTTTTAGGTTTTTCTTTAGCAGGTCGTTGATTGGTATCTGGTGAAGGGTGGTATTTTTTTGCTTGGCCTCGCCTCGCAGTGGATCAGAGTTTTTTTGCTTAATCAGCTCAGCTATCGTAGAGCTGCCGTCACCAACCACATTGGCCGGTTCTTTTTGGCAGACAAACACCTCTTGCTGTTCAATAGTGGTAGCTCGGTATAGGTCCCCGGGAATAAATTCTTCTACCATTACTTCCGGCTTGTATTGTTTTGCTATCTTAAAGCCCTGCTTTAGCTTTTTTTCTGAGTCTATATTTAAACTAATATGTACACTCAACGAGCCCTGTGCCGGCTTAGTAACCACGGGAAAACCTATTTCCCCCACAACCTTTTTTGCTTGTTGAAAGTTAAAGCAGCTGTCTCCTTTTGGAGCGGAAAAATCATGTTTGTTTAAGAAGCGTTTAAATTTCAGCTTATCATCCATTAGTCCTTCCTTAGCCTCAAAGTCCTTAATCTTAGCGGGTACTGCAGGGTAATAATATGTCTTTTCTTCATATTTCAACCTAAACTCACCATTATAGCAGCCGAGCACCTTAACGGCGCTTAGGTCTAGGCCCAGCTGTTGTCCTTGTTTGAAAAAAATTAAAGTTCTATTTCTAAGCTTTGACCCCTCAGGTTCATATTCATGTGTTGCTAAGCCAATACTGGATAAGGTTTTAATTAAAACAATAGAGAAGAGGTGTGAAATTTTTTGGAATTTGTACTCAGAGATCAATTTTTTGATCAACCACTCCAAGCCGTGGGTTAGCTTAGAGATAAAATACTCCAAGTGCTCAGCAACGTGATTTCTATTTTTTGTGGGTAGGCAGTACTTACAGTATTTATTTTCTGGCATTGTATTTATTAGCTTGATTATTAAAACAAAATAAGTTATTATAGTGCAAGAATAAAATACTATGTATTTACTAATCCGTTGGGTTTTTACAGCTTTAATTTTATTGGGCATAGCATATTTGGTGCCCGGAGTAGAGGTGTCGGGGATTTATATGGCCTTGA
>JBDGRJ010000075.1:0-10571 GCA_042218115.1 Minisyncoccia bacterium
AGAAGAACTCCCTAAATCAGGTGAAATCTTCCCTAAAAAGACTATGCAACAAAGACAATCAGATCTATCACTTTGAGAACATTGAATACAATGGTAGAAATCAAGACCTTGTTTGGGGCGAAAAAGCAATTACCTATTTAAAGAAAAAAACATAAGACAAAACTATGGGTTACCACAAAAAAGGATTTGAAGACGGTTGGCAGATGAATGTAGAATTGCGAGGGGACCACGTAATAAAGTGGCCAAAAGAAAAAGACGAAATTGAAAAGAAGATACTGCCATATTTAGAATCAAAAGGACAAAAAGAAAATCTCTCTGAGACCAGAGACAAAATCCTAGAAGATATAGAAAACTCCATAAGGATACTAAAAAATTCCAACATACCAAAAGAATGCCTAGCAAACATAAAATTCCGAGAAAATAAAAAAATAGAGCAAAAACAAGTTAGAACTCTTAATGAAATATTCGAGAATCCGGATCACAAAGGCCAAATAAAAGAGATTCTAGAAAAATATGTTGAATTTAAAATGCTCCTTTGGGAATATGGAATACATGAAAAAACCTACAAAATAGATGAGAACTTCGGAATCGACAAAGGAGAAATAGTCCTTATAGACCCCTTCGAAATAACCCAAGATAAAAATAAAGTATTACGTCAAATAAATAAAAAAAAGTGGAGCAAAAAATCAAAATACGAAAAGTTCCTAGATGAGGACTCAATAAATTACCTAATAAATAAGATTCACGAAAACTGGACAAAAGAAAATTTAGAAAAGTTATGGAAGAGGAAAACACATAAATAAAAATTGTCCAAAAGTCAATGATTCCAATCAGACCCCAAATGAATGTATTTAAGTTTGGATATCTCTTTCAGATATCTCTCCCTTACTTCTTCATTATCTTCAATACGGCCGTTTAGCCAATCGGGTTTTTTCCAATCTTTTCCCCAGTCCCAGTTTATATAACAAAATGCTTTTATAACAGGATGTTTCGAAATCCACCTAAAATAAGGCTCGAACCAATCACGCCAACTTTGAACGCCTTTGTCAACCCCTATCTCAGCAGGACTAGACTCGCCAATCATTAGAGGCTTCCTGTGATTGACTGACTCCCTAACAAAATCCTCTGTCACGATTTTTGGGTTTTCCGTTTCGGTAAAATGTCTAACTCCAAAAAGATTATCTGCAAACCAGTCAACATATTCATCACCCGGATAGAACTCCATTATTTCCTGAATATTCCTTGTAAATGCCGTACAGCAATTCCAAACAAAAGCCACATTATCCACCTTGCTTTTCCTAAACATGGTTACAATGTGTTTCCAGGCCGAAACATAATACCATGGAGAGTATCCGTTAGAAGGATTGTTAAATTCATACCCAATTCTAAGAAAAACAGGATTTCCATAATTGCCCAACATCTCAATTAGCTCATTTATCTGTTCATCATAAACCCCTTCGGACACCTCCTTACATTGGCTCCCAAAACTTTTGACCTTTAAATTTAAACCAATCTGTAACATTAAATTTGGAGAGATCTCCTTGGCATTGCAAATTTTAGATGGAAGTTTTATGCCTACTTCATTGATTCTCACATAAGACATATAAATAGCAGGCTTGTAATTCCCGACGCATTCATGGTAATTCTTAAATTGCTCAAGGCTTTGACCTGCTCCATGAATTACATTTCCAGAAGGAGGCTCAAATTTTTGACCAAAATACATATATAAGCCAAAAAAATAGCCTTTATATAGCTTATGAAAAATGAATTCCAAAAACTATGCACAATATAATAAGAATGCATACAACAATATGGCTCCCTACTACAAAAAACAAGGGAGAACTAAAGAAAGTAGAATAAAAGAAGAGGCCCGCAACTTTTCAGAATATATAGAAAAAACTTTTGAAAGGCCAAAAATACTCGAAATAGGGCCGGGAGCAGGAGTAGGATTGGGAGAATTTGAAGCCAGAGGGTTTGATACAACCGCCATAGATGTATCGGAAAAAATGATAGAAATTTCGAAAGAAACTGCTCCAAAAACAAAATATTTAGTAGGAAACTTTATAGACCACCAATTAAGGAGTAAGGAATACGATGGAGTATTTGGAAGGTCGGTAATACACTTATTTCCCTATCAGAAAGCCTTCGAATTCGTAGAAAAGTGTTACAGAATACTTACAAACAAAGGATTATTACACCTTTCCACATTCAATTACGAGTTTCCTCAAGAAGGAATAAAAGAAAAAATCATGGAAGATAAAAATTTCAGAAGGTTTAAAAGAGAATGGACCCACAGGGAACTTGAGCATTTAGCTAAAAACTCGTCATTTAGAAAAACTTACATAGATAATAAAGAAAAAGGCCACAATAAGGGCAACAAAACGATAATGCAATTGATAAAATGAACATAGGATTTATCTCATTAGGAAGCGGAGGAACAATGGGACATATGTCTCTGACTACAAAACTTTCTTCTGCACTTTCGAAAAAACATAAAGTTTTTTTATTTTCTGACCACGACTACACAAAATTCTCTAAAAACAAAAAATCAAATTTCAGATTTGTAAAAATCCCTTACAAAAACACCAAAAAACAGTCGGAGGAAAATTGAACTACAAAAACAAAGAAAAATTATTCTCAAAATTAAAAAACCACAAAATAGACGTCCTTGTTTTCTCGACATTCTTTGACCCCAAAATTCTAGAATATTGTAAGAAGGAAAAGATTAAAACATTCATGATTGGCTATCCGTTAAGAGACAGCCATAGGGAAGCAATAAAAGAAAGAAGGATGTACAAAAAGTTTACCGAGATAATTACACTGAAAGACATAATTAAAACGAAAAAATCATCAAAAAAAGAAATTATTGTCAGCCCTTTAAAAGAAAATTCAAAAAACCAAAAAAAGATATCAAAAATTAAGAACATTCTAGTTACTTGTGGCGGGGGCGGAAGGCCTTCTTCAAAAAAATTTTTAGAAAAAACGGAAAAAGCAGCCAAAGAAATAAACAAAGAATTTCCTGAGATAAATTTCACGTTTATAAGGGGGAATGCAAAAAAGAACCTAAATTCATCCAACATTAAGACAATAAATTGGTCGGATAATTTTTTGAACAAACTCCAGAAACATGAGTTAATAATATCGGAAGCAGGATACCATACAATAATTGACTTAATATCTGCTCAAAAACCAGGAATAATCCTTCCAGGAGAAAGAAGGATAGATAATCAAGAGTTAAGGTCCGTGGAATTTGAAAAAAAGGGGGCTAGGGTGGTTCATATTTCCTACAGAAAACTTTAGGAAAATTGCCGAGAAAATAAAAGAACTAATAAAAAATCCTGAAAAGATAGACGCAAAAAAACAAAACTTCAAAAAAGCAGAAAAAGAGATATTCTCTGAAAGAAAAGTAACTAACGCTCTCCTAGAACTTCTTCAAGAACCTTCCTAGAGAACTCATTGTTTTCTTGAATGGATCGTCTGGCATTATGTCTACATCGCTTAGAGAGGTCCAAATATGAAGATTCGTCAAGGCTTAAAACATAATCAATCTTCTCAGAAATTTCTTGGGGGTCCCTAGGATTATTAACAATCAACTCTTCAACGTCTACCCAATTTACTGCCCTAGAAACAATTACCGGAACTCCAAGAGACATGGCTTCAAAAACGGAATAACAATAACTCTCTGAAAATGAAAGATAAACCATTAATTTTAAGGAACTTACAGTATCTTCATAAGTATCATTTTGCAAAAATCCTACATCGTCCAAAATAGAACCCAAACCAATAAAATCTGCAAAGAAGGAGTGGCTCTTGTCAAAGCCATTTACTACCAACTTGTCCAAACAGTTAGACAAAGAAATTCCTAAAAGAGAATTTAATATATTTTTATGAGGAGCATTATCATTAATCAGCCCTATAGAGTTTACATCTGTAAAAGGCTTTTGTCTTTCAAAATTAGAGAAATCTGTAGTTGAAGGAGCAGGCAAATAGTGTACATCCTGTGCATCAAAGAATCTCGGGAGAACATTTGAACTAAAAAACAAATAATCAATTTTGCCGTTACGGAGCCAATTCAGGAAAATGTTCAGGTTATCGGATCCTTCGCCAGATATCTCAGCCTGAGCTAAAGAAGACGTAAACAAAACTCCTTTCCTGCATTCAACTTTATCAAGGATTCGGCTATTCCTTACAATCCAATTACTGCCTGCAAAAATAATGGTACTGGGGCAAAAATTTGATATTTCCTTTAAAGTATCTTTATAGCCTCTCTCCCTTACAGGCTAGAAACTACTTTCCTCTAACAAATAAGACAATTCCCGGAGATGCTTACAAAATCCGGTAAAATTTTCAGGAGCTATAGTAAGCAACATAGACAACGAAACAAAATCTAGTTTAAAAATTTAGCTACAAATTATAAGCCCTAACAGTAACGCTACATTGGTCTGGAGCTGGCCGATTTCCAAACTCGTCAGAACATTTTACATAATACCTCGTACTTGAGTCCCATTCAACATAATGAGTCTGAGAACCAACTTGCTTCATTGAAACCCCGTCATCAAAATTGTAAGTACATCCTAAAGAAGGATTTGTATTATAAACACAATTTGCACCTTCACTTGTTAAAACTCTCAAATTCTCTTCATCCCTATAAGTCCTTGTAACTTGTGGTTGTGCATTATCTTCATCAATTGTAAATGTTACAGAACTTTGGGCTACATTTCCTCCAGCATCGTTACACTGTATAGGAACATTATAATTTCCTTCTGAAAGATATAACTCTTGTGAGTTTGTATCTACAAAACCTGTAGTTCCGTTATTGTAGAAATTGAAAGTGCTTCCGTCAATTGTATATCTACACTTTGCTTTGCCCCTTTCAGCACCGGCTGCAGTTTCAACCCTCAACATTGCTCTAATAGAATCCGTAGCATCTCTTATAGTCGTACCATTCTGTCGGCCATTTACGGTAATGTTTCTTATTACCAACGGTTCAGTTCCTTCAAGAGTTAACTCGAAAGACTCCTTATTTTCAATTCTCTTTTCGTCAGAAGTACTCTGATTTCCTGCTAACCATGGCTTGTCCTTACATTTGATGTAATAGTTGTTTTCCTGGCCACTCTTAACACCCGTAACATTTCCACTACAACCATACTGGAAGCTCGAATCTATCAAGTAATCCTGCATATTTTGAGAACAGTCGCTTAAATTGTTATTCATTTGACTGTATCCTAAATTATTTCTACTCCACCTACAAGTAGCCGGCTCATTTGTATAAACCTCCAAAGGAACGGTTGTCTGATTATTACTTATGAAACTTTCATTCAAATAATTGGTTCCTTCAATAACCGGGGGCTGTGTGTCTGGCCCTTCTTCAACACAGAAGCCTACAACCAAATTATTGGGGCTAGGGTTGCCATTAACGTCTTTACATTGTGCATAATACCTATTCATTTTACCGTTCTCAACTTGCAAACCTGCCGCCTTTCCGGCAGATTCACTCGGCATTGCAGCTCCCGGAATTTTTAAAGTATGATTTTTAACCAAAGTGGTTCCTTGGCTGAAATAACTAGTCATATTTTTATAACTCTCTTTCCTGTTTATATCAATTTTACACTCCGCAAGTTCGTTTGTCTTAACTCCAATTTCTGCTCCTGAGAAAGCCGGCAAACAACCATCAGGATTCGAAGGATTTACTATTTGGACTCCCCTGTCGGCGGGAACTTGTGTGTCCATTGGCCTATACTCCTGATTATTTTCCAGAGAAGAATTCATAGGGCTCATTACCGGAGGCTTAATATCATCTTTATTTTTCCAAACGCACCTCTCTTGCTGACTACCTTTATTCACAAGCTCACAAGCTCTTCCAAAAGTATGGCATTGATACTCAGAACAACCATATCTTAACTCGTTACACTCAGTACACCTCTCACCTCCAAATTCAGGCTGCCAAGAAGAAACCTGGTATTCATAAGTATGTTGAGAATAAAGCTGATAAGATAGCAAAGTATAAGCCCCCATTGCCGCTATTGCACCTGCTCCATATATAAGAAAGGCACTCGAACTACCTAAAACGGAAATTCCTGTAGCACCTGCTGTTTGGGTTCCAGCCGCACCAAAACCAGCTGCACCAGCATTAGCTGCCAAGCCTTGCAATGCACCAGCCTCTATAGCAGTTTGAAGTGCAACAGCAGAAGCAGCTGTAGCAAATACAGCCCCCTGAAGACTTCTCAAATTTCTCTCTCCAGCACCCAACAAACTAGCAGTCCATTTATACAATTGAGCTCCAGCCAATGCAGCTGAGGCAGAAGCAAATATGTAAGAACTGGCAGCAACTCCTCCCCCCGTAGCTCCTCCATAAGCCTTACCGACATCGGAAACAAAATTTCCTATGAAGCTAAGAGGCCCTGAGGCGCTTTTAGCACCCTTCATATAATTTTCCTTTCCTGCAGCATCCATATTCTTTTTTTGTTTTTTCATTTCCTCAACAGTGACCTCACTAGGATCCTTATTATTCTTTTCGGCAACAATAGTTCTTAAGTTCTTTTTTTGTTGGTCAGAAAGATCTTCAAATTTAACTTCTGAACCGCCACTCTCGAAATAATTTTCAGCCGAAGAAATAGCTCTCTCCCGAGAATCAACGTTATCGATATTTCCTATTTCATTTTTAACAGTTTCTTGAGTAACCGAATTAGCAATCTCTCCTCCCTTTTTCTCTATAGTCTTTCGAGCATTTTTTTTATCAGGGACACCCTTATTATATTCCTGTTTTCTAGAATTCACAAAATCATCTACTTTTGACTTTTGATCTTCATTGAGTTCTCCATAGGGTTTACCAAACTTCCTTTTAGCATATAGATTTTTAAACTCCTTAATTTTAAGGTTGCCTTCGTCATCAAAAATACTTTTCAACTTCTTCATGGACTTCTCTTTAATAAAACCTCCAAAAATGCCTTTCGCAGTTCCCGCCAACCAATTCTTAAAGGGAGATCCTTGATTGCCCGCATCGGTCAAAGCATTTGCTTGAGCTGCATTTTTATTCAACTGAGAATTATCTTTCTTATTCTTGTTAGAGGGATTGTCTCTAGGAGGAATTTGAATATTTTGACCCGCTTTTAGATTATCCGGATCTTGAATATCGTCGTTTGCTTGCACTATATCATCAACACCCACTCCTTCAACCCGTCCCGCAATTGAAGTCAATGTCTCACCATCCTTTACTGTGTAACTATGACCTGCTTGGGGAGGCATTCCTTCAGAAGATTTACCGCCATCCTTTGCTTGATTATTTTGTTGGTTATTAAGCCACTCCTCAGCCTCTTGCTTACTTATCTCAGTTAAATCGGTTTTTCCATCAATTTCTTTAGGAAAACCGTCTGTCCCCGAACTAAAATAAAACCTCTTTCCATTGTCAGAACCATATTTTTTGTAGTAATCTCCGGCCTTCTCGGGACTTTCAACAAGCTCATAAACAGTACCTCCTTCGGATTGGACATATTCCGGGTGGTCAACCCCCTGTACTTGTCCAGAAACCGAAGGAACCATTCCTCCAAACAAATAAGCAAACGCAAACACGCTTAAAACCATTACAAAAATTTGGAAAATACTAGCAACAAACTTACCTCTTTTATCGTCAATAAACATACCGACAATAAGAAAACATTATTTAAAAACGTTTCTTCGATAAAAACATTCAACAAATTCTTCCCAAAATTAATCGAAAACTTTTCCGGGATAATTATACAAATTATCCAGAACTTTATCAGAAAGAATTTCTTGTTTAAACCCCTTCTCTTCCCATCCACCTTTCGCATAAGCATCAGCATAGAATTTACATTGGGAGGAAGCCTCTTTATCCAAAAATTCCTTTATAGGTTCTCTATTTCCGTTAGCAAGTTCGTTACAAGCACCTGCCAAATATCTTGCCTTATTAGCTCCAATTTCACCAATTTTCTCGACAGCCTCCGCCCTTGAATTCATGCTATCTCTACGAAATTCATAGAGGGTATCTACGTCTCTCCCCCCAGAAGTTGATCCAAAATATACATAATAATCATCAATGCCATCAATAAAAACCTCTCCTTGCCGGTTTGAATCGACATCCAGATTAAATCTCTCAAGAAAATAGAACGAGGTATTCCCTCTTGAAAGAGGTTTTATTGACTCTGTATTTAAGACCTCTCCATCAAATAAAGGCACAAAGCCCATAAAATTATACAAATTAACATAAGAATAAATGCCATCCCCATTTTTATCCTGGCACTCACACCACGTAAGTGCATCTCCCTCATAATTGTTCCTAGTAGCACTTATCTCCTTGCCTCCGTGGGGCAAATCTTCTTTATCGAATACAAAAGGACCGCCATCATAACCACTAGATTTTGAAGAAAAATCATCTCTAAACTCAACTTTATTTTCCAAGTCAGAATTATTCAAAGAATCGTTTGAGTTAGCTGTTCCTGAAGAAATGCCTTTTGGCACTGAACTAAGCCCTAATGTTAAAGCGGCTACACTTGCCGCCAAATAATTCCACCAACCTGCCATTGTGTTGTAACTAAAAAATTAGGATTTAAATACTTTTTGGAAATCAGTCAAGCATTTCAGAAGCAATTATTTTAGACAAATTATTTCTTCCCTCCCATACACTAGTATTGCACCTAGGGCAATCCTTCTTAATCTCTTCGGAATCTATGGTCCGAAAATCCCAAAAAGAGCCCTCATAATTACTTTTAGTTATCCCAAAAAATTCGTTAGACTCTGAGAGGTTATTATCATACCAGTTCTTTATGGGGTTATGACTACCCTTCATATCACTAGCAAAATCCCTTGCATCCTGAATCTTGCCCACATAAGGCAAATTGCCTGCCAAACTCGAAGCAGCATAATCTTTACTTGCTTCAACAACCTCAGCACTCTCCCCTATCCAATCATCATTCTTTTCATCCTTACCAGAACCATAAGGAACATTGTCATCCTCGCTTTCCCAAGTAGCATAATTATCGTCGGACTTATTAGCTCTCTTGCCTTCAACATTCCTGACATTTCCTTCATTATCTTCTTCGGGAGAACCCCAAGAAGCATACTTGTCCTCGTGATTATTATCTGTACTAAAACTATCTGAACTGGAAGACCATTTTCCCGGACCCGAACTATAAATCTCATCATTTTCTGCCCCTCCTCTATCAAGACTCTCCAAGTCCACACTTTTTCCTGTATAAGTTTCTCGGGTACCCTCACTGTCATTAGAGTTGAATAATGCATCGAAACCTGCTTCAATACCTCCCTCAATAATTCCTGAAAGCGCTCCTGCTGCAAGAGACTCTCCCCAACTCAAATTACTCCTCCGGGAACCACTTATAGCCCTATTGGAACCTCTAACAACAATAGCAGGCTCTCCGTTATGGCTACCTCTTCTAGCATTCCTTAAACTATAAGAAACACAATCTCCTGTATAACTTGTTACTAAATCATCTTGAACATAAAACCCTCTGGACTGACCCTGTACCCAATAATTAACATGGTAATAGTCTCCGTCATTGGTTATCACGGGTTTATTCTCTCCTTTTTCATTTTGACAAATGGTCTCGATCTGCCCTTCCGCCCTATCTGGAGAAAGAGTCAAAGCTGCCAAAGAGATAGATGTACCTAAAACAAACTTCTTTCCTGCCGCCGCCATCTTTTCCAAGCTAATTTTCATTATATTACCAACACACAACAAGTCATCCCGCACCCTTGATCTGGCTATGAAGCAAGGTATAGCTTAAAGCAACGTTCTCAAAAGCCATTTTGGAACCCTCATCGCTAAAGTCCGGCCTCTCACTTAAGGAAGCCAAGCCTTCAGCATTCCCTGCATAAATTCTTGAAAGCTTCCTGCCAGAATCATAAAAATCAGCAATAAAGTCCCTAAAGCCGGAGCTGTCCAACCCATAACGCTCTTCAGCATCCTTTTCTTCACTGTTTTCGCCAATAGTTTTTATGTCAACTCGGTAATCCAGAGGAAATGCTCCTTCTCCGGAAAACTTGAACGACTCTGTTACGAAAAAATTTAGAGGATAAAGATACTCCCCCTTTTTGTTGAATGCGGCGGGCATAACCTGAATTGTCGTCGACTCACGAAAATTGTCTCCATCATTATCAAAAGACCTATACAAAAACAAATCATTTCTTTTCTGGCCTGACTTGACAAAATAAGATGCCTTTACTGCCTCGTTAAAAGAATCTTCATCTGAATTATAACTAACAACTGAAACCTTCGTATTTGACATATCTTCCTGCACCTTTTCCTCGACACTCGAAGAACCATTAGAAAGATTTGTTCCTGAAGAAATATCTTTCGGACTCGAAACTCCTAAGGTCGAAGCAGCCAAAACCGCCATAAGACCTTTCCGCCAACCTGCCATTGTGTTGTAACTAAAACATTAGAATTTAAATACTTTTTGGAAATGCCGATTAAACCTTGTCCAACATCTCCTCAGGAGTCAAAACTCTGTCCGGAATAATTGACTTCAAAACCTTATCTCCGGAAAAAATATTAAGAACAATAACCAAACTATTTGGTTACCTCGATCACATAACTA
>JBDGRJ010000076.1:0-5464 GCA_042218115.1 Minisyncoccia bacterium
CGGCACCGAGCCCGATAATGAAGCCGGATATTATTAAGAATAGACCTAGAAATTCGAGCATTGATTGTAAACTATTATTTAATTCTCAATAAAAGCTTTACTCTTCTTCGTCTCCAACTCTGTCTACATTAACTTCAGCTTCAATCTCCCAGTTTCCCTCATCATCCTCGGTTACCTCCTCAATGTCTACAGAAACCGATTCAATGGTTCTTAAGCCTGTATATTTATTCTCTCCCTTATGGTTAACGGTCTTACCTTTTCTGCTTATTATTTTAGATCTTTGTAAGGCTTCAGTGATTAACTTTTTGAAAGACCCGTCTTTACTTAAGGTTTCAACTTGGATATGCTCATGTTCGGACTCTTCATCTGTTTTATCGTTCTGCTCACTTATATCTTCATAAACTGAGATTTTCACAAACCTGGATTCACCTTCTATAGGAACTGGAGAGTCGGGCTGTTTGGGTCTACCCTGAACATCTATCCTCCTAGTAACAATAATTTCATCTTCTTTTTCTAGGTCAGTATAATCACCAAACTCCTCATCTTCTGCTAATAAATTTTCAGAGTATCTAGATAAAATAGGACGACCAACTTTATCACTCAAGATTTCAGTCTCTATTCGGCCGGTTCCATCATACTCTTTAGATATGTCTCTGATCATTTTCTTTTTTGCTTCTTCTCCATTTGTCCGCTCTGATTCTATGATGCCTGCAAGCTCTTGACCTGGTTCATTTAAATCTTCTGGAGTTTCAGCGTCCATGCAATTAATAGTAGCAACACTGGCTGCTCCAGCTAACAGTAATTCCACCTTGCTAGGTTGTTTTTGAGAAGCACGTTCCATACCTCCTGAATCTAGACCTTCCATAAATTTTTGTTAAATTTAGACAATACCTGTATCGATTATACCATTTTAAAAGAAAAACACAATCTATGTTAATTCTATGAGCCTCAAATTAGAAAATGTTCTGAGTCTCTTAACTTAACAAGCTTAATCCTCAGCAGTCCGACTAAACTCAGCTCGATCCGCTACTTCGCTTAGAAGAACATTTTCTACATAAATTCCTCTCGGATAAAGTATCTCTTCCAGTTTATTTTTAAGCTCAGTTTCTACTTCATCCCTCTTTTCTCCGACCATCTCTTGTTTGGTAAACTCACTGGCTACCATTCTTATTCTACTTCTCACTGTAGGCCGGATAATTTTGGAAACAAAATCTTCACCTATATTCTGCCAAATATCAGGAATTTGCTCTACATCAAGCCGTAAAAGTAGAGTCCCCTCTACAGCTATCTTCCTCTCATCCTTGGTTACTGCTGCAATCGGTATGTCACCTAGTGCTCGCCTATTTTCCAAGTTGAAGTCTCTTGTAATGCTGTATTCTAATGTCTGAGTGTTGAATAGCTTTGCTTTCTGCCAAAAAGGAATCTTGAAGTGTAGTCCGGGGGTTAAAACTTTCTTTAGTACTCCTCTTCCTCGGTCATATACTACTGCTACATACCCAGGAGGGACATTGATAAACACTCCTTTTAGTACATCCTCCATTACGAAGGAGTACATTAATTTGTCGATTGAGTTATCTGACATACTGTAAGATTAATTAAAGTTAGGGGTAGTATAAGGGTATTGCTCTAATTTTACAAGCTTTGACAGCTATTCATCGCCTTCAGCCGGCACAAAAAATGGCTCTATAATCTGGCTTGCAATCACAGAAAATAGTATAGAAGCTATTATAAACAGTGCTTTCACCGCAGGTAAATACCATAGGGTTAAAAAAGTTACCATAGGGAAGGCTATTACATACCATAAATCCTTTTTTTGCAGGTCATCATTTTGTTTGGCATCGGTATAGACGTCAAACAACAACCACAAGCCTACTATACCGGGAAGTATGAAGGTGCCGGTGGCAGCTAGATCCATGCCCAAAAAGACAGTGTTTATAGCTCCCGGAAAGGTAACGACCGGGTAAAGAAACTCAGCGATCCTATCACCCTTGATTCCATACAGAAATACCTGATACAAAAGAATCAGCACCAGCCCCTGCAAAGCTAAAGAGGTCGCCTTGGCCCAAGGCCTGACCTTCTTTTCTTTTAGTGTCTCTCTTATTCTCTGTTTTTGTAGTACGGGATCGTCTTTAAAATCTTTTTTTATCTGTTCTACTTCTTCTTCTAGCCCTTCATTCTTTGCTTTATTTCTCTTATTGATGATAGTAAGAGGTAAAAGTACCAATCTAAGTAAAAAAGTAAGTATAATTACGGACCAGCCTAAGCTATAGCCGGCCCAATTATTGTATATCCAGATCAAAACATTGAAAGTAGGTTCAAAAAGTATTTGGTTCCACAGCTCGATCATTATTGAGGTCATAGAATTTATTTATTTAATCACGCAATTCCCAATCTTCAGCTTGGGCTAAATATTTATCTTTAATACTATCAAGATACTCTCTTGCTGCTTTGTGTTCATTTAAAATCTTCCCCTCTAGGATTGCCTCTTCAATATCCTCTTTTATCTTACCCACGGTTGGTCCGGGCTTTAATCCACACTCATCCATTATCTCGTCACCTCCTACCGGCGATTGGAACTGTCGCAGCTTGTCCCTTTTTATTACCTCTATAATCTTCTGTTCTAGTTTATCATAATTTTCAAGATATTTCTGCTCTCGCCGGGAACTGCCCGTGGTGATATCGCTGCGCCCCAGCTTTAATAGATCGTCTAGCTGATATTCAAGCTCGACCACTAATTTTCTTACCGCACTGTCAGTAATCTTTTCCTGGTCCATTATTAGCTGAACCGGTTGCTGATGCCAGCGCACCAAATCGGCGATATAGTTCGTATTTTTTTTACTCATATTTAATCTCTCACCGATCTCGTAGACTATTTTTCTGCCTACGTGCTCATGCATATCGAAAGTCCAACCTCGATCAGAATCAAACTCTTTGGTCTCAGGTTTTCCGATATCGTGAAGTAAAGCAGCAAATACCAGCAGCTCATTGTTGGTCCTGCCAGCTATGTTATCTACTACCTCAAAGGTGTGGGCTAGATTATCCTTGTGACTGATACCTTGTCTCTGCTCTTTGCGGCTAAACTTCATAACTTCCGGTAAAAACTCGGCCATCAGCTCCGTTTCATATAATATCCACAACCCTATCGAAGGCTTGGGAGTAGAAAGTAATTTCAAAAACTCATCTCTAATTCTTTCTTGTGAGATAATACTGAGTCTATCGTTGTTTTTTTCTATAGCAGAATAGGTTTTTCGTTCAATTTCAAACTCTAATTTGGCTGCAAACCTAGCTGCTCTTAACATACGCAAAGGGTCTTCTTGAAATGTCTCTTCGGGGCTGTGCGGTGTGGCCAGAAGCTCTTTGTCAATATCCTCTCTACCCCCAAAGGGGTCTACCAGCTCTCCCAGACCATCTGAGCTAACTTTCCGAGCCATAGCATTTACAGTGAAATCACGACGATGAAGGTCCTCCTCTAATGTGGCGGATTCCACATCTGGTTTTCTAGAGTTATCTTGATAGCTCTCCTTCCTTGTGCCGGCAAACTCCAGCTCAAACCCGCCGTGTTCCTCCTCGATTACATAGCGAGCAGTATCAAACTCCTCAAATAGTATCAATGATCCGGCCTCAAGATTTTCATCTAATTTTTGTGCAAACTCGACTCCGCTCCCCTCAAGAGTAAAATCTATATCTTCTTTTGGTTCCGGTTTTACTATCTCCGGATCGGGTACATCTTGTTCAGTAGGGTCTTGATTTAATACCGGCTTAATGGCATTTCTCTCCTCTACCGTGAATTTATCTTTATAGCCGGGGTTTTCAGATTCCATTATCTGATCACGCACATATCCACCCACTACATATACTGGCATACCCAGCTCTTGTGAGGTCTGATAAATTTTATTGAAAATCTGTTTTTTATTCATCAAATAGAGAAAATAAATGTTCCTTATCTATACTGCAAGTGCCTGTCTGAATACACCCATGCACTAATTTAGCGAATTTACAGGAAATGTCAAACTTATCAGCCAACTCACAGAAAACCTGAACTGCTTCCAGTCCCTCCACAGTTTGTCCGACTGCCTGCTTAGCCTCTTCTACGTTCTTGCCCTCGGCCAGATATTCACCAAACCTGCGATTCCTACTCGAATCTGCTAACGCTGTACCTATCAGATCCCCCACCCCGGCCAAATCAAACATAGTCTCTCTGTCACCGCCCATTTTTTCTACCAAATCAGCTATCTCTTCAATGGCTATAGTCAACAAAGCCGACTTGGTATTTAGCGGCAGATCCATACCGTCACAAATACCGAGAGCTATAGCGTAGACATTTTTAAATGCCGACCCCACTTGGATCCCGATCATATCCCTGGTTCTCTTTAGTTTTAGATAGTCATTTTCCAATACATCCTTAATCTCATCAGCAGTGGACAGCTCCTCGGCTGCCAGATTCATAGCAGTAAACTGCTCTCTAGCTAGCTGGTTTGCTACTGCTGGTCCAGCTAAGGTTGCTATATTCTCTGCTCTAGAGTTATTTAATCCCTTAATAATATCAGTGGTCAAAGTCAGCGACTCAGAGTCTATTCCTTTAGTAAAGTTTATCAGAAGCTGATCCGACTCTATATATTGCCCGACATCTTCTATCGTCTCTTTGATAGCTGAACTTGCTACTATAAAGCAAACCATATCAGATCCTACAATTGCTTGCTGCATGTTTAAGGTTGCAGTTACTTTGTCGGATATATTAATCTCGGGAAGATATTTTTTATTCTCACGGTGCGTTTTAATCTGCTTGATCGGGTCCGGATCTCCGTCCCAGTTCCACAGGCTTACCTTATTTCCGTTCTTTGCTAAAGTGTTTGCTATAGTAGTACCAAAGTTTCCGGCTCCTAATACGCAAATATTCATACTAAAAAGATTAAGATTAGTACACCGACTAATATTCTATAGAATACAAAAGGAAGATAGTTCCATTTTTTTATAATCTTCATTAGCAACCAAATAGCAAAAAAGCCGCTCACCGCTGAGATAATAAAGCCTACAAACAAAGTTGACAAGGTTATATACTCCAGTCCGGTCTGATACAGCTCCCACACCTCCAGCAGGCCCGCTAGAGCAATGACAGGCACACTCATAAGAAAAGAGAACTCAGCAGCGGTATCTTTTTTTAACTTAGAGAACAAACCGGCGGTCATAGTAATGCCGGAGCGGCTGGTGCCTGGAATGAGGGCTATAGCTTGAGCGATACTTATTATTATTACTTGCCCCCAGCTCATCTCCTCGAGTTTATCCTTTTGTTCCGATTTTAGAGATTTGCTGAATCTATCAGAAATACCCAAAACTACCCCCCAGACAATGAGACTTATAGCTACCACCAACGGCGATCTAAGGGCACCCTCAATGATATCCTCAAAGAAAAAACCCACTATTCCCGCTGGGATAATAGAGACAAGAAGCATCCAACCCAACTGCT
>JBDGRJ010000076.1:5543-9354 GCA_042218115.1 Minisyncoccia bacterium
ATTTTGTCGCTCCTCTGTCTTTTGATCAAACAGACCGACAATAAAACTTTTGGCTATAGTCCACAATTTCTCCCAAAAAAACACGACGACAGCTGCAAGAGTACCCAAATGTACTACCACATCAAAAGCTAAACCTTGATCAGCCCAACCTAAAAGCTCGGGTATAAAAATGAGATGTCCCGAAGAAGAAATGGGAAGAAACTCTGCGATCCCTTGAATTACACCTAATACGACTGAGTGTATGATGCCCATATTAGCTTATTTTATCTTGTAATGACTCGACTTTATCGGTCTTCTCCCAGGGAAATTCTTCTCTTCCAAAGTGACCATAGGCGGCGGTATCCGTATAGATCGGTCTTTTTAGATTCAGCTGAGCATTGATGCCCGCAGGAGTCAAATCAAAGACCTCCCTGACAGCGGTTTCTATCTCACTGCGTTGATATTTTTCGGTACCAAAGGTGTTTACCAACACACTCACCGGCTCAGGATAGCCTATAGCATAAGACAGCTGCACCTCACACTCATCAGCCAGCTCAGCTGCTACTATATTTTTAGCTACATATCTAGCCATATAAGCACCGGATCTGTCCTGCTTATTAGGTACTTTACCAGACATAGCACCTCCGCCATGTCTCCCCCTGCCTCCATAGGTATCAACAATAATTTTTCGCCCGGTAAGCCCGGTATCGGCCTCCGGTCCTCCGGTGACAAATTTACCTGTTTCATTTATATAGAATTTAGTGTCCTCATCTAAATACTCACTACATACGGGCTCAATCACGGACTCTCTTATTTCTTCTCTTAAAATCTCCAAAGATACAGAAGGATCATGCTGGGCCGCTATTACAACACCATCTGCTCTTTTAGCTTCTCTTTCCTCATACTCGATCGTAACTTGGCTTTTTCCATCGGGACGAAGGTAGCTTAAAAGCCCATCTTTGCGCACCTTGGCTAATCTTTTTGTAAGTTTATGAGCTAGCATTATCGGAAGCGGCATCAGCTCTTCTGTCTCCCGACAGGCATAGCCGAACATCATACCCTGATCACCTGCCCCTTGAGCATTGTGCTCTCCTGCTGCTTCTTTTTCTCCTTGAGCTATTTCACTGCTCTGGTCATCTATTGCATCCAAAATCCCACAACTATGTGAATCGATACCATACTCAGCTTTGGTATAGCCGATATCTTCTAGAGTTCCTCTTACTATATCCTTAATATCAATATCAGCATCAGTGGTAATTTCGCCTCCGACTACTACCAGACCGGTTGTGGTCATCACCTCACAACAACAGGAACCGTCAGGGTCTTGCCTTAGAACCTCATCCAATACGCTATCGCTAATCTGATCACATATTTTATCCGGATGCCCCTCTGTCACCGATTCAGAAGTAAAATAATGTCCCATATTTGTATTTAATTAAATAATCTTCATTAAACTATACACTGTACCTATAGCAAATGCAATTAAAGCTAAGATACAAAAAATTGCAGTGTGATGGAGCTTATATTTACTCGGTTTCAGCTTGCCATCTTGTTTAGCTTTCCAATAAATTAAAACCAAAAGCGCCATCTCCAAACTCATAAAAATACCACCGACCATATCGATAGCAGTGATAAAACCCCTAAGCCCCAAGAGGAATATAGCCAGAGGTACCGCCCCTACTAAAATAGTAGAGGTGGTTTCTGATAGATCATAGTCCCAACTTAAAGAGTCTTTTAGAGATAGACCAATAATCAAAAAGCTGGTACCCATAGCAAGCACAGCAAACAAATTGCCTAGTATGGTTGCAATAGGGCCTATAGCTTCCCCTAGACCGATAGTAGCTATTTCAGTAGTGGCCGATCCGGTCACACCAACCACAACTAAAGCAAAAGTCAAATAAACTATAATTGAGGCTAGCCCTGAATATATTATTGCATGCTTAAACTTATGGTTTTTATCCGCCAGCAATCTTTGTGCCTCTGGTATCGAGGTAGTTCCATGAAAGGCAAATAGTAAAACACCGTAAGGTAGCAAGAGGTCGGAAAAACTATGATAAGTTAGATGGCTGACATCCACACTTGGCATACTGAAGGCAGCTATAATGATAACTACCGCCAAAATACCCAAGCTAAGTAATATTTCTACTTTTTTTAGGGTTCTCAGTCCAATGTATATTACAGTAATACCAAACGCAAAAAAACCAAGGCTCCAAGCGACTTTGGATCCACCAAGTAGTGCATGCAATGACTCACCAACTCCGATAATATACACCACCAAAGCTCCAAATAAGATTGAGTAAGTAAACAGAGCCATAAGACCCCCGCCTATAGAGCCGAGATATCGTTTGGCCAATCCCACCAGCTGATGATCTCCTTTTGTTCTTAAAATAATCTCACCAACTAGCTGATTTATCCCGACCATAAACAAACCAATAAAAACTATATAAGCAATACCGATAGGTATTCCTACTTTTGATACCGCGTAAGGAATACCCAAAATACCAGCACCTATAGTGGCGCTAGATATCAATGCTACTGCCTCAAACAGATTTATTTTTTTTCTAAAAACTCCGAGATAACTTGTAATGTCTGAGTTATCTTGATCCATAATTAGAATAAGTTCCAAACGCTATAAAGTGAACCGATAGTAAACACCGCCAAGGCAGCAATAACGACCCATAAGGAGTGGTGTAGCCTATAGTTTACCGGACAGGCTCTCCCTTCGTTGGTAGCCTTCCAGTAGATAAAAACTAAGACTATCATCTCCAAGCTAACCACCACACCCCCTACCATATCAATCACCGTTACAAAATCTCTAAGCCCTATTACAAATATTATCAAAGGTATACCACAAGCAAAAGCTGTTGCTAACCAGTTTGATATATTGTAATCAATACGCAGAGAATCTTTTACCGTAAGCCCCACCACCATAAAGCTAGTAGCCATAGTCATAGCAGCAAAAACATTCCCTATTACTAACATATGCTTTCCTACCACCTCCCCCAGGCCGATAGTAGCTACCTGAGTAGTTTCGGAGCCGGTAACTCCTACTATAGCTAGAGCAAACAAGGTATAAGCTGCTATCGTAATCGCTCCGGAGATTACTATAGCCTGCTTGAATTTTCTCTGCTCTCTTTTAAGAAGTCTTTGTGCCTCCGGGATAAAGGTAACACCGTGAAAAGCGAACAAAAGAACACCATAAGGAAAGAATAGATTAGCAAAGTTGTTATATCTTATATTAGCAATATCCACATGAGGGGCAGCAAGACCAGCTATCAGTAAAATTATCGACAAGATAGCACCGGTCAAAATCAGCTCCACAGTCTTTAGGGTGTTCAGCCCTATATATACCATACAAGCAGCAAAGACAAAAAAGGCTATGCTCCAAACCAGGCTCGAACCCCCAAGTAAAGCAGCTAGTGTCTCCCCCTCACCGATGATATATACTACCAGAGTACCCAAAAGCATAGTATACAACAAAACCCCCATGAACATTCCCGCCTTCTTACCTAAATATTCTTTCGCCAGTCCTACCAGCTGCAGCTCCTTATTTGTCCTGAGTATAACATCTCCTACCAGCAGATGGATGCCGGTTACCAACAATCCGATTATTATCACATAAGATAGACCTAAAAAAAGACCAACTTCAGCCACAGCATAAGGTATACCCAAAACACCGGCACCGATAGTGCCACTGGAGATCAGGGCCACTGCCTCAAACAGTGAAATATTCTGACGTAAAAAGCCAATCTCAGGTGTTACTTCTTTAATTTTGTTTACTACTCGAGAACGAAAGTTGCTGAGATCTAACTTCATAGTAGGGTCAGTATAA
>JBDGRJ010000077.1:0-3919 GCA_042218115.1 Minisyncoccia bacterium
GGAGTGAGCTGGAAGATAATTACTCGGATAGATTTTATCGGATGTGGGAGTTTTATTTACTTAGCTGTGCTGGTACTTTTCGGTCCCGAAAAAATCAACAGTGGCAGATAGTCTTATCAAAAGGTGGAGTAGAGGGTGGATATAGGAGGATCTCTTAAAGTCAATAAAAATCTTCAAGCTTTTTTCTAACTTCTTTTGAGTTTATACCCGACTGTTCTAACTTTTGATCTACTTTATTTTCTACTTGCTTTTTTATTTTTCTCTTGTCGGTATGCTTGTTTTGTCGGGTATTTTTAGTGCGGAGCAGACCACTAAGTGGGGCTTGTTTTTGTTTGGGCGATTTTAGTGAGCTTTCTTCAGATATGTCAGGTTTTGGTAGTTGAAACTTATTGTTGTAGTTGGATAGCCTTATAGTAGTGGTTCCGGTTTTTATTTTTTTAATAGGAAAGAGTGTATGAAGCGGTAGATTATTGCCTTTTATTTTCGTTATATAGCCGTTGTTTTTTTCTCTCCATAGCTTGATAGTTTTGTTTTTCCATGACCGGTAAAGTTGTATCATTTTGCTTTTATCAAAAGCTTCTTTGTTGACTAGATTTATTTTTCTCAGCAGCAGCTGAAGTTCTGCTGGATTTATCTGTACTTTGAATTGTTGTTTTGTTTCCTGATCGTAGAACTTCTTTAGATCAAATAATTCAGAGGATCTAATTAGTTTTCTTATTTTTACTGCTTGTTTGGTGGTGATCTTATCTGTGCTTGTATCTGACTTCTGCTGCCACACTTTTGTTTTTTTATTTTTATGCAAACGAACTATCTTATCAGTTTCATAATGTAAAAACTCTACCTCCGGACTGTGTCCACTCGATATTTTGTATTGACTTTGAAAACCAGACTGTGTATCAAATTTTAGTTGTCCGTTTAGCTTTAATTTCTTAACATCTGCATTATCTTTTAGGTTCGATATAATACTAAACTCAGTAGAAGTTATCTGAGCCATTTTGTTTTGAGTCTGTTTCAGTTTTTGTTTTGCTTGTTTATTTTTATCTCTATCGAGATCACATGATGCTCCCAGCAGCAATAAACCACAAGTAAAAATAATTGTAGCTGAAATTTTTCTCTTCATGGATAGACACAATAGTTTATTCTACTTTTTTAATATGGTATCATTAATATAAATTAAACTCCAAAATAAATTGTTAATGACTTTTTTCAGATCAACATCATACTTATCTTTATTTTTTTTGGCCCTAGTATTGTTATCTAAGCCGGTCCTATCTTCGGAGGCGGTCTCAAAAAGTAGTAATTTTAAATTATATAACGGCCAGGTAAATCCGATAGTAGGTCAATCCAGTGGAGGCAATAAGGATTTACAGCTGGGAGGCGCCTCTATCTCTGGTATTTTCTCAAGTAACAGCTATGACTCTCAGCAAGGTACAATTTTCGGATGGAAAAACCAACAGAGTAGTGACTCCCAAACTACCCAGCAATCCAGTGGCGGAGGTTCATTTTTATCTTCACAAGACTTGTCGGATTATGAACCGGAGATTAAAGATCTTTCTGTAGTACAGATTAATACCAGCAGTGCAAAGGTCTCTTTTAGCTTGGAGAGCCCCGCTCGTGCCTCTATTTATTATAGCTCGAAAAATGAAGAGACCAGATCCACCGATCTGAATAACTCTTTATTATCGCAGCACAAAATTGGACTGAACAATTTGATACCAAACACCGGCTATAATTTCAGAATTAAGCTGGAAAACTCGCAGGACCAGACCTACTTCAGTCAGACAAATTCTTTTACCACTCTTCCGGAGTACAAAACTCCGCCATCGGTTTTGAACTTCAAAGCTATAGCGATAGCTGATATAGTCCAGTTTACTTGGGATAACCCAAAGCTAAAAGATTTTAAGCAAGTAAAAATAGTGCGATCGTCCTCATCTTACCCTTCTGATTCATCAGATGGTAAGCTGATCTTTTCCGGTGATAGAGAATATCATTTTGATACTACTGTAGAGCGCGGAGAGATGTATTATTATAGTGCGTTTGTTGAGGATACTTCCGGCAATATTTCTTCGGGGGCTATAGCTTCAGTATCAGTAACTCTGGAGGATAAATCAGAGAAACCTGCGGATGAGGAAAAACCTAAACGAGAAGAGCAAGAAGATAAAAAGGATGCTCTTCAGCCACAGCCGACAAAAGAGAAGATTGATACAGGCCGGGAGTTGAAGCCGGTAAAGCCCGAGATAATAAAAGATATCAAAGATGAGATCGGAAAAGAGATCGACCAGATAACTAAAGAGAGACTTTTAGAAGAGCTGAAACAAAGAGTAGAAGGGTATATAAAAAAGAAAGAAAAAAAGAAAAAAGAAGAAAAAGAGGAGTTTGAAATACCGATCCAAGAGCCTTCTGAGAAAGAATATGAAATCACAATCCCGGCAGAACCACCGGAGATTCCTGAAATTGCTGTCCCTGTAAACCCAGAAGAGAAGTCAGGAGCCCAAGATGAGATGAGTATGTTCACTCTACTTGAGCAAAAAATCTCCGGTACGATTGAAAGGTTGAATGAGGCAGTTTCTCAGGCAGCTAGTAGCTCTCGTGAGAAGTTGAAACAAATTAAAGAGGGTTTGATTACAGACTCAAATCGCATCCGCCCCGAGGTTTATCGATCTCTTGATAAGAAAGAGAAAAATAAAGTCAAGAGCCTGATTGATCTAAAGACAATAACAACGACTGAAAAAACTGCTGCTAAGGTCATACCCCACTCAGTAAAAGCAGAAAAAGCAGGTGCCGACTGGCATGTGTATTCCGGTTCAAAAGCATTATTTGTGATTCCAAAAAGCACATTTAAAAAGCCTGTAAAGTCTATAACTTTGACCATAAACAAAGAAGGGTATGTGCTCAGCTACAATGAAGAAACAGGTAACTATGAGGCGGTAATCGAGGCACCGCCGGAAAAAGGGAAATACGAGATGATAGTACAGGTATTCTATAAGGATAATACTTATGAGCAGCTAAAGAAGACGGTATTGGTAGACCCTTACGGCTATGTATATAAGGAAGTTTTTAGAGATTGGTCCTGGAGTAAACCCTGGCAGATATTCACTACAAAAAAGGTCGGGGTAAAGAAAGCAAAAGTGACATTATATACCAAAAATGAAACTGATGAATGGGTGCAGTGGCCGGGTCACCTATATAACCAATACAATCCTCAGTTTACAGGCAAAGACGGAGCATTCTCTTTTGTCGCTCCTCCAGGGGAGTACTATCTGCGAGCTGAAGCAGAAGGCTTTCTACCAACAAAGACAGATACTTTTACAGTAGATGACAAGATTGTAAATAGAAACATTAAGCTTAGAAGGTATACCCGAATACAGATTTGGTCAGCTGCCGTCGGAAGTGGTATAATGTTGGTACTTATTATAATAGCAACACAAAAATACATAAGAAGAGAAACAGAGAGTAGAAAATTAGAACAAAATGAATAAAGTCTTTAGATCTAAAAATATAACTGCTTTTTTCTGTGTTTTTCTGTTTTTGTTTGCTACTTCTATATTCGCGGCTCCTCAATCAGCTCAAGCAAAGTCCACCCCCAGTTTTTTAAGCTTTGAGGGCCAGTTAACTGATAGCAATGGAAATAGGATTAACAACAAGCATGATCTTACTATAAGAATTTATGACAGCAAAACCGGGGGTAATAAATTGTTCGAAGAGACACACACCAATGTGAATCCTGATAATGGTTATTTTTCTGTAGTTATCGGCTCTAATAAAAAGCTAGACTTAGATTTTGAGCAAAGGTACTGGATCAGCCTTGAGGTGGACAATGACGGTGAGATGAGCCCCAGGCGTCCGATAAATACTGTAGGTTATTCTTTTGCTAGTGATATCACTTATGGTACTTATGCCACTTCATCCCAGCCGACCC
>JBDGRJ010000078.1:0-8139 GCA_042218115.1 Minisyncoccia bacterium
ATATAAAATATTTATAGTTATTTAACACCACCTGCTCGGAGCCTGCTGGGCTAGAGCAGCACTCACTTGCCCGATAGGGTTCTCTCTCCATTCAGTGCTATGCCCGGCGGTTCCGAGTAGGTGGTCTTTTTTTGTATTTTATTTTAAAATAAAACTGGTACGAGTTATTATTTTTATACTATCCAGACTACACCAGAATTACTTCAATACAAAACCATTAACCTTGAGAGAACCTCTGATTTTTCTAATATAAACCAGGAAATAGAGAGGTTGACTGAAGGTATCAAAAATGAGCCGGTAGAGATAAGAAACGGATCTGACAGTATGCTGATTTTAAGGTTGTATTTAAGTTTAAGAGACTTTGCCACAGAGATTATTTATAGAGCAGATGAGGAGCCCGATGCCGTATTAATTACCTCGCTAATTGATTCTGATTATTATTTTAGGCCCGAGTATGTCAAAAAGTATGATCTTTCTGTACCTGAAGCTAACCTTGATGAAGACAGGCCCGAATCCTCTCAGATAGACTTAAAGGAGACCTGGAGAGAAAGTGGTGAGGATATAGCTGAGTATATTGAAAATATAAAAACATATAAAATTCCGGTCGAGAAAATAGCATTATCAGGGGATATTGAGACACCCCCTTTATTGTTGACTGTGGAGTACTTTTACCCGTATGTAAAACAGTTTTACTTCAATAACAACAGGTTAGCATGAGTATGGATGATCGTGATTCTTCATTAGATAAAAAGAGAGGTTCTGATAAAAAGCCCGAGATCCAAAGCCCAAAGGAGCAAGGGATAGAATCTGGGATATCAAAAACCCCAGATCAACTACAACTTCGCGAAACTCTATTAGAGGAAGTAGAACAGATACCACTTCGTGAACAAGAAAATCAACAAGAAGTATTCCAAGCACTGTTGCAAGCCCAAAAGCAGGACAAAATAGGTGTTATCCTGGAGGGCGGAACAGGTAGTGGCAAATCAGCTTTTGGGCCCCATATATTAATGCAGGCCTTAAAACAAATAGATGACTTGCCCGAAAAGATAAGAATGATGGAGCCTACGAGAACTGCCACAAAAGAAACGGCACAATCAGCTGCTTCAGTAATGGGAGAAGTTGCTTTTGGTGAGAATGCTGGCTATTGGATGAGTGGAGACAAAACCATAACCTCCCATGATGAGATAGATTTCGAAGTTTTGACTCAGGGGATATTTAAATTTAAGGTTCTGGACGGTGAATATAATAGTAGTGAAGTAGGTGGGTTAATTCTTGATGAGCTGCATGAGGACACCGTCGATTATCAGCTTGTTATGGGGGTGTTGAAATATCTACATGAAAATAGTCCGGAGGACGTGCCTCTAGTATTGTTTAGTAGTGCTACTATAAAACAAGAAGAAATAAGACAACACTTTAATTTAGACCCTGAACATAGTATAGAAGTCCAGCCTGAACAGGAAACATCTGTAGAGACTAATTTCATAGAGGAAGAAGGGACTACTCATTCTCAAAGAAGGAGGTATACTTCTCTAGCTGCAAGTAAGGTATTAGATCAGATTGATCAGGGTAGAGATGGTGATATATTGGTATTTATGCCCGGCTACAGTGAGATTGAAAGAACTATAGAATCTATCAAAAGTAGACTGGATTCAAGGGGGATTGATCAAGATCAGATAGAAGTAGTTTCTCTGCATGGACAGACGACTAGCCGAGAAGAGTTTAATAAAATAGCGTCCGGCAAAGACAAAGAGGCAAAAACGAGGGTAATCGTCTCCACAAATGTAGCTGAAACCTCTCTAACTATTCCTGATCTAACTACTGTGGTGGACTCTTGTAGAAGAAAAAATATTTATTTTGACCCCGATACCGGTATAGAAGAGCTGCGAACCTCCCTTTCTTCAAAATTTGAACTAGAGCAAGCGAAAGGAAGAATAGGAAGAGGTCAAGCGACACAAGATGAAACTCCACGATATTGTCCTTTAATTACCAAAGAACAGTATGAAGACCTGGATGAAACACCGCCTTCTGAGTTTAGATTAGGAGATTTGAGTTCAAATTTAATAGAAATAATTGAGGTTATAGACTGGTTGGATATGGATGTGGAGCCCGATGAGTTCATAGAAGAGTATATTTTTGCTGATGTGCCTGAAGAAAAGGTAAAAAACCACTTAAATCTCTTGAGAGAGTTGAATATAATAGATGAAAACAATGAACTTACTCAGGAAGGTGAGAAAATAAAAGAACTCCCCTTCAATATTAGGATTTCTAAAATGATTCAAGAGACCAGAGAAAGAAACTCAGAAATTGAGGGTACTAATTTTGAGTCTATTGGGTTGTTACTTGGTGCAGTATCTAGATCTAAAGGCATAGTTCAGCCTGAAGTGAGTGATGAAGTTTTAAGGGATAGAGGCTTGGATCCTGACTCTGTAACAAAAGAAAGAAAAAGAGGTCTTGCAAAAGAACGACACCGTGAGGCCGGTTTTTATGATCGAGGCGGTGAGGATTCTGATTGGATTAGAGATTTGAATATTATATCTTCTGCACTGGATTTTGCAGAGACCAGAAGCAGCATAGAGGTTTTTAAAGGCAGCTCGGGTGAACAAAACCTGTCATCTTTACAGGACTTAAGAGACAGAGGCACTGCCTCAAAATATCTGCGACAGTGGTGCAAAGCAAATCAAGTTGAGTTTGATAGCTTACAACAAGTAATTTCTACATTTATCAGTAAGTATACTGAGCATGCTAACTCTAGAGTAAATTTTGAAGATGTTTCTGATGACATTGATACGTTGCTTGAAGAACATAGAGAAGAATTGGATCTGGCTATAGCTTCGGCTTATCCGGATATGATTTTAAGACGATCGAAACCTCATGTTTGGAAATTGTTAGGTCAAGGTAAGGATGTGTACATGAACCCGGTTAAGACTGTGGGGCTGAAGGATCAAACGGAAGAGGAAACTGAACTTTGTATAACCGGCAGGATCACCCAAGGTCAGGGAGCCAAAGGAAGCGGCACTAACTATGCTGAACTAATTCACTCTGTAGATGCTGAGGTAATTAATGAAGTAGCACCTGAGCGAGTTGAGTTACGCTCATTGATTAGTAATCCTATTCGTTTCGATGAGGAGGAAGGGTGTATGGTGAAGATATATAGAGCAAGTATTAATTCTAAAAAGGTTGGTGAGGTTAAGGAAAGCTTAGAGCCGGGTGAAGAGGTGTCTAAAAGATTTGCGGAGGAGATATATGATGGAAACACTAATTTATTAACGAACCATGAGTTAGAAAAAAATGAAGAGGTGTATAGGAGTGTTAGAGAACTGTACGAGAAGTCTGGAGGTAGTGTTTTTTCTGATTTTATGCGCAAGCTTAATCTTCCTCATGAATCTAATACTGATAAGAGGCGTAAGGCTATAAAATCTAGCAAACAACGTATTAAAGATGATTTAGTTTCTTTTTATTACCAACGACTGGCAGATCTCGGTCACCCCACTGAAATAGGTGAGATAGAGGATAAAAAAGATCTGTTCTTGCTCTATGATAATTTGTCTAAGGAAGAATTTGAAAAAAAGAAAGAGGAGGTTGGCTCTAAATATCCTGACAGTATTGAAGTTGAAGAGTTAGAGATAGATTTAGACTACCACTATATTGCTTCAAGTGAAGAGCATATTGTAGATTTAGAGATACCAAAAGAGGGCGATGATATTGTAGTAACGAACAAGGAGCAGATACCGGATGATATAGGCCCTAGTGACGATTCTCCAGATATTCGTTATAAGTACAAAAAAGGTGTAAATAATGTTGAATATATAGACAGTCTGGATAAGTTGGAGCAAGAGGTGAGAGATCGTCACTTTCGTTATAATTATGATCTTCCAGACAAAAAGGAAATGGATATTTCTGTTGAATCAGGATTACCCTCTTTTGAGAAATTAGTTGAGGAGCACGGAACCTTTGAATATAGTGAAAACGGATTGGAAGCATATCCTACCATTGAGGTTAGTTCCGGAAAATATGTAGGAGATGATTTGGAGTTTTATTTAATTTATAAAAAAGATAGACAAACGGCCAAAGAGGCCTATGAGGATGCAAAATCTGAACTTGAAGACATGAGAGAGCTGAACGAAGAAGTAGAACAGCTATATGTTAGTTGGGATAATACAAAAGAAATTCTAAGTAACCTTGAAGAAGAAGCAGAAGAGCTTGGAATAGAAAAAGACCTCCTTTTTGGGTTGACCGACAAATATACTCCCGGTAGATTCAGAAGAAACAAAAGAAAAATTGACAGGATTTTGGGGAACAAAACTAAACAACGAAAGTTAGATAGTGCACGGAAAAAGGTGAATAGAATCAATGCAGCTGTTGATGAGATCAAACGGGAGTGGAAATATAGAAAAAAGAAATTACCTAGAGCAAGGAGAAAATTTAGACAAACTTTTAGTGATGAAGAAATAAGTGAGATTCAAAATAATAGAGGTTCAAAGTGGTCCATAGCTAGAGATGTAATAAGTGATATCAAAAGCTTATTGGCATTAAATGATGGCGAGACTGATACTATGATAAACCCTGATGAGGCTCTAGATGCTATAGACGATCTTCAAAATATTTTAGGGTCCGAAGGCCCCAGTGTGAATAGAACCAGAAGTAATGAGGTTTACTCAGATGAGACCTCAGTTAAAAGCGGTCTTTTTGGAACCCAAATGGAACAAAAGCTGGAAGGTGTCTCTGCATTAGGGAACGACCCAAAGTCCGATGAAACAGGGTTGGAATCTGAGAGCTCTTCCGTTTCTAGAGAAGAAAGACCACAAGAAAAAGTAGAACAGCCGCAAGAACTGACGGAAGAGCACAAGCAAAAGGTTAGAGACCTAAAGCATAGACTTGAAAGTCTAAAAAATACGTATAAAGTGTTAGCCATATCTACAGATAAATATGAGGAGCTTTCGGAACATCTCGATAGGATAGCTGAAGAAGATATAGAAAATGTTGAGAATAATCTTGAAAATATAGAACAAGAGCTAGATGAAATAGACCAAAAGCAGAAAGAATTTGAGCAGCAGCTGCAAGAAGCAAGATCAGAGTTTGCTGAGAAAAGAAAGTATTTTGAGCAAAATATCCAAGGCAAAGAAACGGATCTATTTCATGAAATACAATACTTACTTGGCATTAAAGAAGATGAAGACTATGAAATAGACTATGAATCCGCGAGAGAAAAGATGCAGCAATTAGAACAGAGAATAGAAAAAAGACAAGAACAAGAAAAGAAGTACAACCCAGAAGACAAAAAAGAAATAGAGAACAACATATTTTTATTCAAGAAAATCGTCAAAGCCCTATATAGTCTAGATGCAGAAATAAAAAACCCGGATTCTGTTTCAGCACAAAAAAAGAGGCAATTTAAGAAGTATAGAGGGAAGTCTGATAATAATTTAGAGGATACGCAGAAGAACTATGAGATCTCCAAAGATGAATCAGACCCATTATATACCCCGGAATCTATTAGAGGACAGCTAAAGAATAATGTCGAAGATAAAATAAAGCTCGCCTTAGACTCGGATATCGGACCTTATGTTGTAAAAGATTTTAAAGAGAGCTGGCTAACTGAGATAAAAGAGTTTTATCCAGAAATGGATAAAGTAAATGAAATAGTAGAAAATAACGACGAGGTAAAAATGTATATGGAAGTTCGGGCACAAGAGCTGGATGACACAAGCTTGAATGAATTAGAGCAAAAGGTAGTAAACCAAGTAAAAGAAAATATAAAAGATAATTTAGAGCAAATAATACTTAAGTTTATTAAAAACCAAGATCTTGATACATACATCAAAGAAGAAGTAATTAACACTATAGAAAAAATAGATTAATCCCCACTTCTTCATTTTTTGAATAAAGTTGTTTATTTTGTTTAAATAATTTCGGTTTCGTTCGTTTTGATTACTCTCACACGGGAGCACGAGATGGAAATGAAAACCGAGATCGTCTCCAGAGAGCAGTGGCGAGAGCACCTCGAAAACCTGCCTGAGTTCCCCAAGGAGATGGTCACAGTTATTCTCTTTGGTGGAGAACGGCTCCATTGCATCGACGAGGCTGTGATCGGAACTGTTGATGAACAGCTGATCGGCGCCGCCACGATAGCCCCGGAAGGACAAGAGCACAGAGGTGACCCCGAGATCGTCGGGCTTTATGTGCGCCCGGGGTTTCGAAGAGAGGGGTACGGCACCGAGATCTTCAGACAAGCAGTTCATAGATGTCGTGAGAGAGGCTGGGACCAGGTCAAAGTCCAGGTCATATCGAGCGACATTCCCGGGCTGATCGAGAAACTCCCGCAGGAAGATCAGGAGCTGTTGCATACGGTGGAGGCTTATGATGGTCCTGTGGACCTAAGTAATAAGTAATTTCTATTACCGCACTCGGACAATCGGGAAGCACATCTTGTGCTTCCCTCACCAACTGAGCTTTGATCAGCCCAAGGTTCTGAGGTGAAAAAATAAAAACCCAAATACATCACCATTGTTAATTGGTGATTTTTTATTTTATTTCTTTAAAAGAAAATAAAAAAGATTTTTGACTAAATAACGTTAAATTACTGCAAAATAATCTCTTATTAATCATCTGAAGTTATACACTTATTTTTACTAAATTAAGTAAAAAATAACTTTTTTACTATAAAAGTATTTACTCTAGTTTATACAAATACTTATGATTAATTTTACCTTAATTTAGTAAAAATTAAAATTAAAAAGTAAATTGTAGACCAAAACCTTGACAAGTAGCAAAATATGTGCTATACTTTGATGATATCGATTTGAGATTAAGAGATTTTGAGCCAATAACTTGCGCCTACAGAACAGCTGAAAAGCTCAGCTGCCCTGTCGGCACAAGCCGACAAACATTGTTCTTTCCAACTTACTCAGCTAGACACATTAAATATATAAGATTGCAACGAGTTTCCCGGTGAGCATCGGCAGGACTTATCTCCTTCTGGTGCTCACTGGGAAGGACCCATAGCGTTTTTCGAGTCGCCACCCACGTTTTCATGGGCGTGGTGTGGCATTTCATCGTTCCTCCCCACCACAGGAGACTACCATGAACACGACGATCATCATCGCCGACGACGCCGATCAGCTGGACGACGCCCTCGCCGACTACGGCTTGACGGCCACCGCCGAAGCCGAGTACGGCGACCGCGTGGTCGAGGGCACGGAAGTGACCATGACCGACCACCAGGGCGGAGACGACCCGAAGCCCTGCGAACGGTCGAACGATGAATTCGGTGACGTGGAGCTCGACGCCATCGGCGTCTCGCACGTCGACCTCGATACGCTCGGGGGCGTGATGGCTCTGCTCGGCGTGAAGCCCAAGGACGACGACTTCTGGTCGCTCGCCGCGTTCGTCGACGGGCACGGGGTGCATCGCATCCCCGACTACGATCCCGACGAGGAGACGCTCGAGAAGTTTAACGCGTACTCTGCGTGGGCCGAGGAGAACAAGATCTTCTCGCCTCGCGACGGCAGCGCCGACGACGTCACCGAGCAGGTGGCGGAGTCGATCGAGACCCTCAAGCGGATCCTCGATGGCGACGAAGAGTTGCTCCAGGCCGGACGTGAGTTCGTCGAGGAGAAGGAGGAGCTGAACGAGAGCTCCTTCGTCGAGAAACAGGGACCGGTGATCGTCCGCGTCGCGGACGGCTTCACCAACCACCTCTACCGCACCCCTTCGGGGGAGCTGGCGGAGGCGGTGGTGTCGCTGCGGACCGACTTCCACAGCGCCACGGTCTCCCTCGCGGAGCCGGAGAACGTCGACGCCTCGGCACGAGAGATCGTGCAGTCCCTTTGGGGCGACGAGGCCGGCGGCCACGACGGTATCGCCGGGAGTCCCCGCGACGAGCAGATGGGGCTCGACGACCTTGTCGACGCCCGCGACGCCACGGTCGAGGCGCTCCGCGACGAGTGATCGAGCGTCTAGCTGAGCGACGATTGCCTGGACACGGGGCTCCAGGATGAAACTTATTAGCCCTTTCGGCCAAATCCCGGCCGAGTGAGCCTTCCGATGGGCGAAAACAGGGCGCCAACATTACCGGCGTAAACAGGCGGATTGAGATGCATCGTTAGGCTTCTGCACTTGGGCCAGCATCTCACTTTCTAC
>JBDGRJ010000078.1:8149-20688 GCA_042218115.1 Minisyncoccia bacterium
GCCTTCCGATGGGCGAAAACAGGGCGCCAACATTACCGGCGTAAACAGGCGGATCTCGAGACGCGTTCGTTAGACTCTTCGCACTTGGAGTCAGCGTCTCACTTTCTACTGAAGCTCTGAGTTTATCGGGGCTTCTGAGAAAGTAACTATAGCATGCCAACTTCCTCTGAAACGAGACAACAGGATGATCACTACAGAGAAAAACTCGCTCTGCAAGCCTTGTCGTCTTTGTTCTGATTTCAATCCCGGTTGGGGGCGATTGTGTGCTTGCCCCACGGAGTACTATTCTTGTAGTGGGTGTGATGATATCTTTTTTGAAAAAGAAGAAGCTAAACAGCACGGGTGTGAAGAGTGATTTTTGCGCTACGGAATCAGGCGCTCCGTTAGGCTTCTGCACTTGGGCCAGCGCCTACCCAAATAAAACTGGTTGTAGAAGTTTATTTGAGATTGAATTTTACAAAATCAAACTCGATTCAAGTTATTGATCAGTTCGATAATTTGGATGGAGTTTGGCTAGCCACCGCAGCTCGTTTTTAAGAGCTGGAACGGCGAGCTTGGGATCGGGTGAAAGAATAGTAGCCCACAAATAAAGAAGCTAGGCAGTGAAATGCCAAGTCGAAGTGCATGTATCCGCACTTCGGCACGAGAGTAGAATTATCAGCTTCGCTCCAAGCTAAGGCTCCCAGAGCCGAGGAGAGCTAGATACTCTTCAAATCTGGTTCTTTCGGCAGGCTTGTTTGTGTGAGGCAAATAGAAAAGAGTTTTCTATCCCCTCACACAGGAGGAGATGATGTCGAACGATATCCCTCCCGGCCTGTCCGAGCGCGAGCAGGAGCGGTTCCTGGTCCTCGCGATCCGGTCTCTTGACCACCACGAGGAGATCCCGAAAGGGAAGATCCTCAACCGGATCGAGCGGGAACGCGACGAGGATCCGGCTCGCTCCACTCGCGTCCGCCAGCGCAACTACGAGCGCAAGCTCGAAGGTTGCGTGTAGGCGGCTAACATATCGGCTGAAAAGGTCGTTCGGGCAAAACCTGACCCGGTAAAATAATAGGTCGGAAGTCACCTGCCGCCGCAATTTGCGGGAATAAGTGGTGAGCCGCGAGGGAGCAGACCCTCCGCTGGCGTTTTCGGGGTATACGTCAATAGGCTCATTGCACTTGAGCTTATACCCCCTTTTTACTGAATCTCTAATTTACTTGGAGGTTCTGAAAAAGATAAAACTTTTCCCCAGTATTAAGCTTCCCCAAATTGGGGAGTTTAGTATTGGGTCAGCCGTCCCGGGTTCGAGGGGTACCCTCGGCCTAACGGCGAGTCGAAAGGACGGGTGAAGTTAGAGTAACCCATATAAGGATCTAGGTCTGTGCACGGACCGAGCCAAGCTGCTGAAATTGGTAGCTTGGCAAGAGGCTTTGCCGGATCCGCCTTTCGGCTAGGCTGCCGGTGCCGAGGATCAGCTAACCGCTGACCAAAGCCGGTAATCTTGACTTGAAACGATAGAGGAGGTGGCAATGAGAAAATTTGCCGTCTTTTGGCGGCGTGAGCGCCGCCTACATAGATCTTTTGCGGCCTGCTAGGACCGCCATAAGATCCTTATAAAGGGATCTGAAATTAAGCCTTTTGGCCGCAGTAGCTGATACTGGCTTCGGGTTAGCGCAAGCTGCCCGTAAAAGTAGTCGCGAGTTGGGTGATCCGGCCGAACCGGAAAGCCCGTACTCACACCTGGAAGGAGTGTGCACATCCTTCCCACGCTTGCAATAGCGTGCGGCCTGGCGCCGGCCGAAATTACTTGTCGGGAGACTATTAACCCGGACGGAACGATCCCGTCGAGTTAGCACGGTTTTTTGCCTCGGTTCACCGCTAGTTCGCACCACTAGTAAACCGAGGCAACTTTTAATTTTGATTGAATGTTGTTGTAGATTTAGATACTATTTTTGACTAATTTAAAGTAAAAATAATTAAAAGGCAAAAATTAGGTATAAAAAAACATATACATTTCTATGTTATTAATTATTACTAAATTTAGTTAAATTAATTTTTAAACTTGCTTATGTATCAATTTTTATTGACATAAACTACAAAGTGTATTAATTTTAGATTAGTAAAGTTAATAAGTTCTATCGAATAAACACTTTTCCTTGAGACAGCACTCTCTTTAGGAAGGGTGTTTGTTTGGCACTCTTCTCGTTCATTCATCTGGACTTCTCACGGAGGAAATGACGATGAGTGACTGCGATAAGTATTACGAGCGACGAGAGCGAACCGTGTACATCCACGAGGACCTTTGGACCTCGACCCGAGAGCTGTTGAAAGAGGCATTGGAGGTTTACGAGCAGTGCGACGAGATCGAGCATTTGCTCGCGACCGAGCCCGGCCAACGCTGGTCCGAGAGCATCATTGACGAATCGATCGACTGGCGTCCCGAGATCGGTCGGATCCGAGAGGATCTTGCTAATGACCGGCAGGACACGGACCCGGAACAGCTACTCCGCGCCGTGATCGAGGATGAGATCCTCGAACAGGAAGGTGAGAACCTTCCGACCGACTGTGAGCTCGAGCAGATGCTGCCCGAGATCGTCGATGGATTACTCGAGAAGGCTGGAGCCGAGAACGGTCTGATCGAGAAGGAGCACCGGCGATATCTGTTCTTCAGGTGAGAGCGGTGTCTGCGTCTGATCATTTACTTTAGGAGGGGGCGAGAAGCATATCTCGCCATCCCTACATAGGGCTCAATCTTGAGTTGAACTTTGTGTAGGGGGAGTAGGTTATAACTTATAGTGGTTTAATGTTTGAGTAGGAAAGTAAGAATTACTCTCCCAGCTTACTAAGTTTTCAGCATTCGGCTGAAAACTTTGAGGCTTATTCTCGACTTCTACGGGAGGTTGTCATGTCACTAGACAGCAAGACCAAGGTCACAGTAGTGCTCGCAGGATGTGTTGCTCTTCTTTTGTGGTCTCGGATATTGATTGGGTTTAGAATGGGACCTGGTAGCGTTCAGATGATTAACTTTTTGACTAAGATTATACTAACCGTCGTTGGAGGAATGGTTCTTGTCGCCGTTTTTCCTGAAGAAAGGGAGGGTTAAAATGGATTTGGTAGTGGTAAACTTGCACTATAGGGCCACTACCGCTTCAACTGAACTATCGGGTTCGCCGATGGTTCTGAGAAGTAGTCTCCAACATGCATGGAGGATAAGATGCAGCTCGAAGATGAAGATCTGGACGCTTTCGTAGTCTTTAACTTGGAAAAAGGGGTAAACAGAGATGGAAAGGAATTGATTGGAGTGTGTAAGCTGCGACACGGTGCTCTTTCATTTGAAATTCCAGACCGAAATTGTATGTATCACTCCCGTAGAAGATTTTCTGTAAGAGAAGCGTACTTTTTCTGTGAAGATAATGAAAAAGAAAAACAGGAGGCCAGGAAAAAAGCTGAAAAGCATAGAAATAAATTAGTAGACAAGAAGGATAACACAGAACCGGCTTGTATTAGGGGTGGAGAAATTAGGCGACAGCGCTGCCAAAGCGACCATGAGTAATATTCAAGGGGTAAGTCAATGGTATTAGTTACGCACTCGGAAATGGAGAATGTGTTAAAGCACATTCTCCACACTCACTGAACTTTCTAGGTTTCTAGAGAGTTCTCAGGTGCAAAAGCTCCTAAATCCGCTGATGGAGTAAAAACAAGATGCGGTAGTCCCATACGTGAAATAGAGCGTAGTAGCGTATGGTGTTAGTGAGTTCGCTACTCTAGTTTCGACAGGAGGTATCCGTGAGCGATACGGATCAGAGCCCCTCCGAAGGCGACGAGGAACTCAGGGATGAGTACCGAGTCTCCGAGGAGGAGCTCGAGAGGGTTCGCTCTGAGCCGGCTACCGGTGAGTTCCACGCCGAGGGACGACGACCCGGTCAGGACGGCGAGCCGAATCCCGATCTGCATTGTTCGCAGGAGGAGCTCCAGCAGGCCCGCGAGGGTGTGCCCGACGGTGAGCTCGCTCCCGAGCATATGCGGGACGATTCGGAGGAGTGAGTCCTTCCGCTCGCCCTGAAAAGGGTACGACATGGAGAGATCCATGCGGCCGAGGTTGATACTCCTTGGGAACAGAAATTATTGTCGGCGGTCCGCTGTCAGAGCCGGCAGTCTCCTCGTTGAGGTGGGTTAATAAATTACTGACAGCAATCTACTCTACTATCACTGAGCATTGCCTAAAAACAGCCTCAGCCAAACGGCAGGTCGAGAGGACGGAGAGAGACTGTAATAAAGGGCAGTGCTACACAGCCATGTCCGATTGGCATGAGCTCGAGCACGACCTTCTCAGGCAGCGGAGGAGCTCTTTGAGGAGCTTCAGCAGTCGCATCAAAACCGCTGCTGCTGCAGGAGAGGCGCGTGAACGTGCTCGTCTTTACGGGCCGAATCACCGCACTCCCTGCCAGAAGTGTCGAGACTCCTTGCGGAGAAACGACACTCTCTGTAGTTACCACTCTTCGTGAGTGGGACAGCCTTTCGGGTTGGGGTGGCGCCCTTGAGTGGTGCTTAGTAGAGATTGTCTCGAAAAGCCACTGTTTGGGCTGGTTTTAGCCTTTCAGTGAGTCCTGCATCCACGGACAAGGCCACAACGCCAAGTTGTTCTTTTGGGAGGTAGGCGAGATGCACTATCTCGCCGCTCTTTTAAAGTACTAGCAAATCTAGTGTTTTAAAAGTGCATTTTTTGATAAACTCTCCCTGCAGCAAGCTCAGCTATCTAGGGTTTCACTGTACTCAGCTAAAAGGATAAAGTATTTCTACCCCCGCCGTAAGCGATGGGAATTTATCAGACTAAAAAACTTAAAGAGCAGGTCTTTGTTTTTTATTTTTTCGGTAAGTTGGTATTATATTACTAGTTACTATTTTATTATTTTTCATGCCCCAGCACAATAGAGAGTTTATAGAATATAATACGTTGAATCTTCCACAACAAAAGGAAGATATAGACAATATAGATCAGCAAATAAAAAAATATACTTCAAAAATAGACAATGAGCCGGTTGAGCTGGTTGGAAGGTGTTCTATGGAATTATTGTTGAGGTTGTTTTTAGAGTTTAGAAAATATGCTACTGAACTGGTTTTCAGAGCCTGTGACCAGAATGATGGACTGGTTATTTTTTCTATTTTGGATGAAAAAGAATATCAACGAGCGGGGAATATAGAAAGATTACCCCCTATAAATGAAGAACAGTATAATAAGGTCAAACAAAACAGGAATAAAACAAAAAAAAAGAGCTGGATATTGAGAAATTGTGGGGGCAATCCGATCAAAACCTGGAACAGTTTAAACACAGCCTTTGGCGGATTGACGAGCAGTCGCTGGAAGAGCTGACTATTGGCAATACAAATAAACTTTATAAACCCACTTTAGTAGCACTGAACCACTTTTATCCTCATTGTGAAACCATTTTTTATAATAATAAACAACTAGAATAATTAACTATGCCGGATCCGGCTCAACCTTCACAGTCTGATTCTTCAGTCCCCGTACCCGAAGACATTTCAGTACCTGAGGGTGAATATCACAAGTCAGATGAAAAGAGGGATTTGATAGAGCAGAAATCAGAAAGTCAGCAACAGCTTAGGGAAGAGATCGATCCGGAAAACCTACCACTTTATGAGAGGAAAGAGGAGATAATCGATAAGCTAGTAGAGGTATATGAAGAGGATGGCCCGGCAATAGCTACCTTATTTGCGGAGACCGGAGCCGGCAAATCAGTACTTAGCCCTTGGATGATGTTCGAGGCTTTGGATAGATTGGACTTACCACAAAAAATTTCCGGCACGGAGCCGAGAGTCGTAGCCTCCCAAGAGGTAGCCCAAGCCTCTGCTGCCACTATCCCCGATAAAAAATACGGAGAAGACGTATGTCCTGTTACTTCCTAGGACAGGGAAATACCGGATGCAGATTTAAAAATAATGACTCCGAAAATTTTCTTGGGCAAGTTAGCTTCGGGGAGAGTTACCAATGAAGAGGTGGGAGGAGTAATAATTGATGAGCTGCATGAAGGCACGAAAGAATATCATATGATAATGGGGTTGCTGAAGCTTATGCATGAGCGCGGAGAAGCGCCGTTGACTTTGTTGACCAGCGCAACCATGAATGAAGAACAGATTATAGATTTTTATGATATGGATGAGGGCCATTATATGGAAGTAGAGGGGAGGACATATCCAGTAGATACTCATCCTTTGGACAAAGACGGGAAAAAGCTAAGAAACAGTGGATCATATGGAGATAAATATACTCTCGTAGCGGCTGAAAAAGCCAAAGAGGTAGTATCTGAGCAGGAAGGAGATATTCTGGTTTTTATGCCGGGCAGAGCTTCGATAGACGATACCAAGAAAAAAATAGAAGAGAAACTGCGAAATAACTCCATATCCGGTGTAGAAGTACTTCCGGTTTCCGGGAGTCACCCTGGTGAGAACAAACATTTAGCCCGAACCGGCAAAGGAAAAGAAGACGTTCATACCCGAATAATTGTATCTACCGATATGGCGGAGTCTTCGTTGACGATCCCCGAGATTACCGCGGTGATAGACTCTTGTAAGAATAAGAGACCCGATTATGATAGTGAAAAAGGGATAGAGAGCCTAAAAGAACAAAAAATAACCAAAGATAATGTTGATCAAAGAAAAGGTAGAGCGGGTAGAATACAACAAGGGGATTATTATCCCATGTTAACCGAAAATGAATTGGATAATTTAAGAGAGCATCCTACCCCGGAGATTCAAAGAGGTAATTTGGAAAACGTAGTTTTGAACTTAAAGAGAATTTTAAAAAATTGGGATGATATAGAGTTTGAAGAATTTGTAAAGAACTACTTGCCGGAGCCACCTAAGTGGAGCAAGGTGAAGTCTACGGTGGAGAAATTGAAATCACTGCGAGCCTTGGACCAAAATGGAAAAATTACTCCGGAAGGAGAAGAGATGGAACAGTTACCTTTTGATGCCAGAATTAGTAAGATTATTATTGAAGCCAGGAAAAAGGAGAATGGAGAAGACTTAGAAAAAACCTCTCTGGTTCTTGGTGCTTTATCCCGGTTGAGAGGAGATTTAACTTTTTATAGCGAGGAAGGTGATGCACACCAGGATCATAAAAGAGCCGGTTTTTATAGCTTAGGTGGTGATTCATCGGACTGGATTAAAGATTTAAACATAATTAGAAAAGCAATTAATGAAGCACAGGCTGATGAATATATCAAAAAAAGTAATGATCACTCTCTACAACAGAGGTTATTTAATTGGTGTAAGAATAGAAGTATACATTTTAATTCTTTGAAAGATGTACTAGTTGATTTACAAGAAAAGTACGCCCGACATGCTGATATGAGGATTGATTTATCGGATTTGGGTGATGAGATCGAGAGAGTTTTAAGACACAATCAGGATGAATTAAGTGAGGTGCTTCTTTCGGGCTACCCCGATTCACTTATCCACAGAGGTCGCTATGGACTCAAACAGTTGGAGTCGGGAACCTCAATAAGTGGCATAGACAAAAACTCTTCATCTTCTCAAACGGGTAAAAAACCTAAACTAGCAATTGCCAGCAAGATTTTTCAACCTTACTCGAATAAATATGCCGGAGGGGTTCATCCCGTAGATGCAAAACATTTGCAGAAGGTACTTCCCGAAAAGGTGGAAAGAAACACTAAACATACTCGGCTGGATGAAGAAACGGGCGAAATTACAGCTAATGTAGAATATAAATACGACAGTGAAAAAAGAAGAAGACAGCCTACAATAGGTAAGACTAGAGAAAAACTTATCGGAGAAAAACTGGCAGAGCACTTGCCAGAGTTGATGGTTGAGGGAGAAATAAGTTTTTTAGATGAGCCCCAGATTGAACACAATGAGCAGCTGTATGAGAGGATACGAGATCTATATATACGTACGGGTGGACGGATTGATGGTGAGTTGGATAAAAGATTTACAAGGGCTTTAGACCTTCAGTCGGGCTCTAAAAAGGAAGATTTAACCCAAATTTACGAGACAATTATCAAGACTCTTCCTAGCATCTCTACTGAGCTGGATAGACTGGATGATGTTGAATCTATTCATCAACTTGAAGATATAATAGATAACTTGGATACGAACCCCTTTAAGCTGCAAGCAGAATGGTTTTTGGACTCTGAGAGAACCCTTTCCGAGCTGGAACAAGAGGTGGATCATGAGGCCCCTAAAAGTTTAAATATAAATGGCGTGGAGGTGGATATTGAATATGAGTACGATCCGCATTATCAAGAGTACTCTGCCATTATAAATATACCAAAAGAAGAGCTGTTTTCTTTAAGCACAGATGATTTTGAGGACCTCGAACTCGGTTTTCAGGATATGAAACCTGAGATTAGTTTTAGTAGTCAGGTAGCATTGAAAGAGTTTTCAAGCTTCTCGGAGTTAAAAAAATATTATTTAGACCAAAAGAAGAGAAAAGCATGGAAAGAGTTTGAGCCTCCTCGCGAAGAAGAGTTGGATCTGTTTGGCAGTGAAGAACTGCCCGATAGGTCTGACCTGGAAGGTCCGGTTGAATATTTAGAGTTGAGTGGAGGGAAATTCTATGCCTACCCGACTATTGAGTACGATCGATATAAGGATGAGTATAGAATTAAGTATATTCAAGATGAGCAGAAAGCAAAGGAAAAATATGAATCAGCTAAAGAGAACAGAGACAGCGAGATCAGGGAGACAGAACAAGAAGAGGAGCTACAAGAGGTTAAGATGGAGTATTCGGACCAGTTCAAAGACTTAAAAGATAGGGTGCAGCAGTTAAAACAAGAATATAAAGAGAAAGGCAGAAATTTCAGAATGGATAATAGGAAACATAGTGATATCAAAAAGTCTGCTTCAAAGGTTGAGCAATTGCTTGAGCAATCTCCGGAAGAAACTTACGATTTGGATGATTACGAAGAAAGATTAGTGACAAATTTGGAGAAAATGAGAGAAGCTGTAGGAGAAGCTGAACGGGTTTGGAAAGGCAAGCTGGAGCGGTTGGAGGAGATCCGTTCACAATTTGAACAGAAGCAAGAACTTTTTTCTCAAGCAGATCTGGATCGCGGACAAAGCAAAATGTTAAAACAAATTAAAGAATACTTGGCACTTGAAAAAGCAAACAGAAAGAAAATGAACCCCGAAAAAGCAAAAGCAAAAATGGAAAGACTGGAGAGCAAAATAGAAAAAGAAAGGGTTGAACAAGAAGGTTTTTCTCTGGGAGATGCTTTAGAAGAAGAGCCTCTTGCTGTAGACCGAAACGAAGAAAAAACAGCTGCAAGAGCTGAAAGTAAAGCGGATATCGAGCCCGATGCTGAAAGTGAAGAACAAGAGATTACAGGTGGGAGCACGAACAAAGAGCAGTGGGATGCTGAAGAGGCATTTCAAGAACTGGAGTCAATTAATAAAAAGGTAAAAGGTTATTTAAATTTAATCAATGCAGCTTTTGCTCTCAGTAAAAAGCCTTCCGGTGGAGACAAGCGAGAAAAATACAATGAAATTGCCGGCAGTATGTATTCTTACAAAGAAAAAATGGAGAACCTGTCTGAGCAAATAGAGTCTATGTCTGAATCAAAACTGGAGCAATCTGATTACAATAGCATTAAGGGTAAATTTTCTTCAGATAAAAGGAAACTCAGAAGTAAATGTGAAGAATTACTGTACAATTTCAAGAAAACCAATATAGAGAACGAGGACTGGATTGATAGTTACTTTGATTTTGTCCAGCTTAAAACCAGAGAACAAAACCAAAAAGTAGAGAAGATACTTTTATCGGATGATGAGTGGGGGGATATGCTGGAGCTGGACTCCGAGGTGCTGAGCCAAATTAAAAGCTATGTAATTGACCAGCTAAATCAACGTCCTGCTCTGTTTGCTAAAGGAGAAGCCTTATCCGAGATAATTTTAAAACAAAATGAAGAAGGGAGAATGATCGATGCAGCAATGGATAAAGCCACTAAATAAGCTGATAACTTTTTATTTTAAGTCAGTCTCCATTTTCTCTTTAAGGCTCATATCCTCTTCATCTTTGTTTTTAGAAAAAAGTGCAGTGTGTTCTTGTTGTTGCCAGAGATGATCAAAGATGTTTTTGTTTATTTGATTGATATGTGGGTCGTTTATTATTACTGCTAAAATTGGATCTTTTCTCATAGCAAAATAAGCAACTTTATCATTATAGATCTGTATAGAGCTTTTTGAGTGGCTAAAATCTTCTGGTAACAATCTTACTTCCTTTAAGTGAGTATCTAGAGATTTTAAATGTTGCTTCTCTTTTTCATCCCCTTTTATTAGTATTTTCTTATTTATCCCTTTTTTTCTCCTTCTTTTTACATAATCTTTGTCCAGCTCATAAATAAAGTCAGGAACATTTTTCATATCTAATATAGAGTAAATTTCATTTGCTTCAAGGTTATCATACATAGCCTCTTTAAAACCTTCTTTTCCTTCAAATACTCTCACCCCGGGTCTATTACTTTGTTTCTTGTACTCTCCTTTGAATTTATCGATTACTTCTTGTATTCTATTATTTTTAGATTCTAGCTCTCTTCTTTTATCTTTCATTAGCTCATGTAGCTTGTCCGGGTGTTCGGCCTTATAGAAAGTTTTTCTTCCTTCTTTTCTGTCCACTACTAAGTTCTTGTTTTGCAGCTCTTTTAGAGCATCATAGATACTGGCCCGAGATAATTCTAAATCCTCTAACAGATCGGGAACTCTGGACTCACCTTTTTTTACTAATTTTTTATATACTTTTATTTGGACATTATCTAATCCGTAATATTTTAGAACCTCTTCTGTTTCCATATTTTTAGTTTGTTAAGTAAATTTTATTAGGTATTATTATATAATCGTTCTTCTTTTATGTCAAGTTATTATTGTAATTTTTTGATAATAAAGCTTGACATAAATACAGTTTAATGCTATTATTAACTGACAATTTAATCAGTCCTGCCTCTCTTAGGTTGCAAATCTTGCCTCTTAAGAGGGGTCTACAGGACTGTGAAAGGTGGTGTTAGACCCCTCTTTGGGAAGGAGTTCGTAGTTGACTCGAGCAGAGGAGGTCGACGTGAACTGATCACGTAGCTTTACTCAGAGCTTAAGTTCGTCACCAGATAGGCCCGTAACCGCACAATTGCGGACCGCGGACCGGAGTATGTTAAGTCAGCTATTTGGAGGGAGGCTGGCCTTCTCGATTACTCACTCCGAGCCAGACAAGACGTCTGACTCGGAGCCGATCGAGAGCATCTCTCGGTCCGCTTTTTTTATTTATACTAGTTAAATAATCATTTTTATATAATTATTGTAAAATTTAAATAAAATTTTTTACTAGATTAAGGTAAATCAGGTATTTTTTGCTAATTTATGTATATAGAACAATTTACATTTTTAATAATAATATTTTTCCTAAATTTAGTAAAAAAATTAATAGCAATAATTTTAAATATAGTTTAATATTTACAAAAACCCTATTTTTTGTTAATGTTCTATCAGAACACTAAAAGCTTGTCGTGGCTACAGGCTTTATACTCGGAGCTCTACACCTTTGTTCTGCTCTAGAAGGTTACATAGAGCTCCGGATATGAAGTCTAGTGTTCTTTTCAATTTCTTATTTCTCTGCTGAAAAGCAGTGGAGATGGGAGTGTAAAGCTCAATTGCAGTTATCTGCGGTTGGCTTTCCTCCACGATCTCTCTACAATCTCTCGCAAGGGAGTGCGTAGCACCGAGTGCGTCCCCCTCCGAGTTTATCGGAGAGGGGGCACTCGGTGTTACCGTTTCGTTTCTTTACTTCTTACTCCTTTGATGGAGGTTCCCAGATGACCATCGTGAATTATCTGCTCGAAGTCGCCGCACCAGAGCTGAGCCCCGAGGACCACTGTGTCCGGAAGGATACGGAAGGACGGATTCGGGACGTGATCGACGAGTATTTGACGCCCAAGGAAAAGCTGGTCCTTCACCTCCGCTACGAGTGCGAAGGGACGAGACCGGATATTGCGGAAGACATCGGGATGCGAGCGCCCCACCGCGTGCGGACGCTCGAAGAGGGGGCGCTCGAGAAGCTTCGGGAGCGCTTCGAGGAGCTGGACTACAAGTTCCCGGACTTTCAGATCGTGCTGTGATGTCGCCCTGCGAGAGATTCACACCACGAGGGCCGGCTGATTCCTTATGTCGGCCCTCAACTAATTCATATTTTGAAAATCTAAAAATGAAAAAATATTATAATAACAAAACAGCATTAGTTTTGTTTTTACTTATTGTTTTTTTATATGGATTGACTTCACTTCCTGTTCCTTATGAAGAGACAAACTTGATACGCTATGAATCCATGGTTGAAATTTGTGGCGATATTAAGAACGATGAAGATACAACTTGTTGTGGCAAGATGTTGGAGAGATTCGAAGGAGAGGACGGAACCTTTGTGGTTAGAACACAAAAAGAATATGAGCAGCTGCAAAAGCAAGCTGAGAAGGAAGGTTGTAAGTGGGGTGCGAAGCCACGAAAGATTGATTTTACTGAGGAAACTTTATTGGGGTATA
>JBDGRJ010000079.1:0-2206 GCA_042218115.1 Minisyncoccia bacterium
CGGTAGTGTAGTCGAGATCAAAATTTAGCGGTGAGTTATCTACCTTGGTCGAATCACCGTGATTGCGGTAGTCGGGGTGTAGTACTACATAGCCGTTTCTGGCAAAATAATCCTGCTCACGTTTTAGACCACGCCCGACCGTGTAGATCTCAGGCGGGATGTAGCCGTGGTTGAGTATCAGGACAGGGAACGGACCTTCACCTTTGGGAATATTCATAATACCCGAGATGGTCAAGTCTTCGCTTTCATAAGTGATGTAGTAGCGAGTATAAGCACTGTTTTCACGCAACACTTCTTTTAGCTGAAGATTGCCGCCAGTAAAATCGCGCTGAGAGAATGCTTGCAAAGAAACTTCTGGATGATAGTTTTCTTGTTGTTTTTTTGTAGTTGTATTATTTTTATCCCGTTTTGTGTTATCTTTTTGCTTTTCTTTTTTAGAAGTTGTATTTTGCTGTTTACTTGAAGTTGTTGCTTTATTTAATTTGGTTTTGTCTACTGAAGTAGTACACCCGGTAAGTATTAAAAGAAATATTATTGAACCAACTAGTGTAGTCTTTTTATTTTTTTGCATTATGTTTTTTTGTTAATTTTGTGAGTTTAATTTTAGCAGTAAACTGTAACACTATTTTATAATTTATTTTTAACTTTTAACAAAAATAATTTCCGAATAAAAAATTAAACGCCATCTTTTTGTTTAATATCAGGAAGAGTTTGATTTAATGAATTATTATTGATAGTCTTTATTTAGGTATATTTCAGTCAGAATTTTTTTAGAAATTAACAATAACTGCATCAATGACTCCAGAAATTTCACCCTATAGAGGTGGAGTTCACAGCCCAGATGAAGAAATTGATAAAGAGTCTAAAGACAAAAAACAGGAAGCAGCTGAGGAAATGCTTAACTTAATCCTCGAATTTTTTGGTGCTGAGTATGAGGAAGGTAATGAAGTACCAGAAACTTTACTTGAGCCTAGACAAATTTTAGAAAATTTAAGTAACATAGGATATGAGGATTTTAAAAATTTGATAGATAATATAAATGCTCGAGCAAATAGGGTTCCAGTAAATTCAAAGCAGCAAGAGTCTAGTGGTAGTATGCAGTATACTAAAGGGGCAGAGATCCATAGAGTTTTTCCTGAAAAAGGTGACTCTGAAGAAATTTGGGAAAATACTTTTGAAAGAATTAAAGAAAAGTTGAATACTGATGAGCCTGTATCTGAAAAAACAGCAGAGTCTATAGCTCTAACTCTACATCAACTAATAGGAGAAACTCATTTATATAAAAATGGAAACGGAAGAACGGCAAGAGCAATTTACTATTTACTTTCACCAAATATAGAGAAAAATGAAGACACATTTAAATCTGATTTTACAGATGTAGTAGCAAAGAGAGATGATATGGGAGACAGGACTTATGTCAATAAGTTATTCCAAAAGGGAATTCATGAAAAATTACTTTTAGATAGAGGTCTATCCCCAAGAATTGATAAGGATAGCGGCGAATTGTATTGTCAGACTCATTGTATTGGAGATAGTTTTGACGAAAAGAAGATCAAATTTCTTGCTTTGTATGATATTTTAGAAAATGAATCTATTGAATTTGACAAAGACGAAGATAGTGAAGTTTTAGCAAGAATTAGGCAAATACATGATTCTAATGATTTTTTTGATAAGGTGGAAACAGATAATGGAGCAGTTTATACTTTTTTGTTAGGTGAAGTATTTCAAGAACCAAAGCCAAGTAATCTAGAATCTATAGAAATTTCTGGAAATAAATGGCGTAAAATTTTAGATGATGAAGAAGGGCAATATAGTGAACTTAAATCTTTGATTAATCAGCGCGCAAAAGAGATTAGAAGAGACTATGTAGAGGCAGTTTTGGATTTAACTATGAATGAAAAATTACTGTCTGATGAAGAGAGTAATAAATTTGGGAAGGAATTGAAAAAATACCTGCAAAGAGCTTTTGATAGAAATAAGCACGATTCAAATGAGGTTTAGGTTTAAATGACATTATCTTTTTTATTTCATAACTCAATCAAACCTAAACTTACCTGCAGAGCCTTATCAATATCTTTCATAGTATTTTTATCAGCTTTTCCTAATTTTTTGTGTAACATCTGCTTGTCTATAGATCTTATTTGATTTAGCAAAACTACTGAGTTTTTATCAAGCCCGGATTCTGTTTTGTCTAGATAAACTTCTG
>JBDGRJ010000008.1:0-7950 GCA_042218115.1 Minisyncoccia bacterium
GTCAAGGAAATATTATCAGAAGCCCTTCAGATAAGAGGTTGAAAGAAGATATAAAATCAGTAAAACAACCACTACAAAAAGTAGTTGAACTGGATGGTGTCACTTACGGTTGGAAGGATGAAAATAGGTTCGGTCCTGATAGAAATATAGGCTTACTAGCTCAAGAAGTGAATGAAACAGTACCACAAGCAGTAGAAACTGGTGGAGAATATATGTCTGTAAACTACAATAATATCACAGCCCTGCTTGTAGAAGCTGTAAAAAAGCAACAGGAGAAGATTGAAAGTATTTCGACTGGAAAACAAATTCAAGGCAGCACATCTAATATGGAAAATGACCGAATAGGGCTTGCAAGCTCCAGTGAGTTTGGAAAAATAAAAGTAGAAGGACACACTACCTTCGGAGAGGATACGGTCGGAGAGGCGGTAGTTAAGCGTGGCTACAAAAAAGTTAATGTCGATTTTGAGAATAAGTACGGACAGCAGCCGATAGTAACGGCCAATCAGATGGGCAGCCCTATCGATGGGTTAAATTACTCAGTAAAAGACGTATCAACAGCCGGCTTTACGATAGTACTTAATGACAGGTATGAAAAAGATATCAAGTTCAGTTGGCATGCTTTTGCTGCCGGAGAAGAGAGCAAAGTTCATCTCTCCGGTGGTACGACCTCAACTTTGGAGATAAACGTAGAAGAGATAAAAGGCTGTACTGACCCTGAGGCTGAAAATTATGACCCAAATGCTACGAAAGACGATGGCAGCTGTAAGATACCCGGGTGTATCGATGTAAAGGCTGATAATTATGATCCTAACGCCACTATAGGTGACGGCAGCTGTAGTTACTCAGAATCTAAAGATAAAGAGGGGGGCAATAAAGATAAGAACAGTGATAACACCTCTTCTGCTTCAGATAATACCTCCAGCACTAAATCAAATAAAGATCAGACCTCAGAGAATACTACAACCAGCACTGACAAGACAAACTCTACTCAAACTACCTCTAGTACTGACAAGAATCAAAGCAGCGATCAAGACACCACCACCTCTACTACTAAGCAGCAGAGCGACAAAAAAGACAATAAAGAAAACCAAAATTCGACTACAAGCACAAAACAAACTGAAAGCAACTCCAATAATAAAGTGACCGATACTAACCCTACCTCAAGCGACAAGAAGACAGTTGAAAAAAAAGATAAAGATAGTGGTGGTTCAAGCTCCAACACCTCAACAACAAAAACAGATGCCACTAAACCCGAGATTAGTATGAATGGACCAAAGAGTATTACTATAGATCGAGGCACTGAGTATGTTGACAAAGGTGCAACCGCCTCGGATAATATTGATGGGGATTTGACGGATCAGATTAAAACTAGCAATAATGTAGATACCTCAAAGCCGGGAAGTTACTCGGTCGAATATAAAGTCAAAGACCAAGCTGGCAATGAGTCTGTGAAAGTCAGAGAGGTCATTGTAGAGAAGGTAGTACAAGATACTAAAGATAATAGTACTACTACACAAAAAACTACGACCGGACAAACAGATACTACATCTACATCAACAAGTAGCTAATTACTAAATTAATTTTATGGAGCCAAGTAACCAAAATCTACAGAATAAAGAGGGCATGTCACGACTAAAGAAATTCGGAGTTTTATTATTGGTATTGTTTTTAATAGCTTCTATCTTTGGTCTTATTCTTTTCTATCAAAAGTATCAGGAGTCACGACAAAAAATTCAAACTCTAAAAGAGCAGCAACCTAGCAAACTTGATAAGAGCAGAAAACAACAAATAATAAATGATCTAAGCCAACATATGATTTTACCTGATTCTGAGCCCGCGCTAGCAACGATTTCAAACCCTAAAGAAATGGCAAAAAGAGATGACTTCTTTAAATCAGCCCAAAAGGGTGATGTGATGCTTGTCTACCCCTCTAAAGCTATTATGTACAGGCCGAGCCAGGATAAAATAGTAGATGTTCGTCCTGTAGTTAGAAGAGGGGCTAACCTAGGAGCAGGTGGTTCTTCTGTTGAAAATAGAAGTGCACAACAAAACCAACAGAAGCTATTATCGGTAGAGCTGAGAGGGGCTTTAACTAAAAAGCAGATTTCAGCTTTGACTAAGCAAGTGGAATCTCTGGCTGGTTATAAAGTAGCACGATCTAGACAATCTACTAGCAGTTATCAAAATACTACGATTGTAAATAAAACCAAGCAAAGTATAGATCAACTTGAACAACGATTCGATACCCAGGCTACTACTACCTTGCCTAGTACAGAAAGTACCAGCACTGCAGATGTGATTATTTTAATAGGACAAGACTTAATACAACAATAATATGAGTCTTAGCTTTACTGAAGATGCAAAAATACCGGTTTTATGGGTAGTGTTTGTTGTGGTTTTGTTGGTAATTTTAATATCAGGTGGTTATTATTATCAAAAAAGCTTTCAAAGCGATGATAAGCCAAAACAATTTAAGGCCGTATTTTTAACCAACGGACAAGTATATTTTGGTAAGATAAGAACAAACTACAGAAATCGGGATTGGATGCATTTAGAAGATGTTTATTATCTTCAGCTGCAACAGTCTCTACAGGGGCAAAATAAAAACACAGCCGAAAGCTTAAAAGAATCCGATGTTACTCTGGCTAAACTGGGAAATGAGATTCATGGACCTAAGGATGAAATGAAAATAAACCGAGAGCATGTCTTATTTATAGAGACTCTGACTTCTGACTCTAAAGTTATATCGGCTATAAAAAAGCATAAACAAAAAAGCAAACAAGCTAGTATGAAACAGTAAGATCGAGTTAGATATACAAGGTCGTGACTTCGCATTTTTATTGCTTTTATTTATAATATAATTGTAATTGTGCAAGAACTATTATGCCAACTCACCACTTAAAAAAAGAGAACGAACAACAGAAAGAAGAAGATGTGTGCTTGTTTGGAAAGACTGATTTTCGGGACCAGATGAAAAGGTTTGGTATTAAGCTGGATGATAGACGTAGACATATGTATGTAATAGGCAAGACCGGTATGGGAAAGACTACTATGTTGGAGAATATGATTCTCCAAGACATCCATAAAGGACATGGGGTGGGTCTAGTGGATCCTCACGGCGATTTTGCCGAAAAGATAGTAGACTATATACCGTCTCATCGCATCAACGATGTAGTATATATTAACCCAGCAGACAGAGAGCATCCGATAGGGTTTAACGTGCTTGAGGTGCAAAATGATGAGCAGAAAGATCTGGTGGCCTCCAGTCTGATGGGTATCTTCCAAAAGATTTGGCCCGATGTTTGGAGTTCGAGAATGGAATATATCTTAAACAATACCTTGCTTGGGTTGTTACATTACCCACAAAAAACTACCCTTTTGGGTATCAATAGGATGCTGGGTGATAAAAGCTATAGGGACAAGATAGTTAGCAAGATTCAAGATCCTGTGGTAAAATCTTTTTGGGAGGATGAGTTCGCTGGTTACTCTGAACGCTATAGAACTAAAGCTGTAGCCGCTATACAAAACAAGATCGGCCAGTTCCTTTCATCTAATTTGATTAGAAATATTGTCGGACAAGTCAGCTCCACGATCAACACCAGAGAGATAATGGACTCGGGCAAGATTATGATCATGAACTTGTCCAAAGGTAAGGTGGGAGAGGATAATATGAGACTCCTTGGGGGTATGTTCATCACAAAGCTGCAACTATCAGCTATGAGCAGAGTCGATACTCCCGAGCATCTGCGCAAAGACTTTATGCTGTATGTAGATGAGTTTCAGAACTTTGCTACTCCGAGCTTTGCCAATATGCTATCCGAGGCCAGAAAATACCGCTTGAGCCTGATTATGGCTCATCAATATATTGCACAGCTGAGTGAAGAAGTTCGGGATGCGGTTTTTGGCAATGTGGGCAGTCTGATATCATTTAGAGTAGGAGCTGCTGATGCAGAGTTTTTAGAGCAGGAGTTTTCGCCTGTATTTACCCAGCAAGATCTGGTTAACCTCTCAAAGTATCATATCTTCTTGAAGCTTATGATAGATGGAGTTGCCTCCCAGCCTTTTAGCGCAAAGACCTTGCCTCCACTTGGTAATTCTACTGGGGTCAAAGATAAGGTAGTAAAAGTTAGCAGAGAAAGATATGGCAGAGATAGGGAAGAGGTAGCAGAAAAGATAGCTAAATGGAGTGGTAAAAATATCGATCATGCACAAGTAGAAGAAGACAGTAAGCAGTCTGATGATAAGGATGAAAATAACAGCTCTGATGAGAATGATACGCAAGATAAATCTACAGATCAGCAACCAGAGGATAAAAACCAGCAAGATGAGGACTCTAATAAGACTCAACATGAAGCAGAAAACACGCAACAAAAAGAAGAACTATCTTTAAGTGAGTTAAAAAATAAACAAGATAACTAAATAAATAATTATGAGTTTTTTAGAGTCAGTAAGGGAAAAAGAGCAGCAAGGAGGATCATGGTTGAGTAAGTTATCGGTGTTTATATTTATCGCGGGATCGATTGTTTTACCGTTGTTCTTTCTGCCTGTTGTGCAAGATTTCATCAATACACCAAAGCTATACTTCTTGTATGGTATAGATTTGATAGTCTTATTTTTGTTTTTATTGGAGATGGTAATATCCAAACGTGCTGTCTTCCGTAGCAGTTTTTTAGGGGTTCCGATACTAGTATTTATCTTAATTTCAGTTATTTCAGCCGGCCTGTCAATTATCCCCTCGATAAGCTTAATTGGTAAGGCTGGAACTTTTGTATTGAACTTTGCATTTATATTAGCCTTGGGTTTGTGGTTTTGGCTTTTAGTGCAAGTAATAAAAACTACCAGAGAGTGGCAGTATCTTATTAGCAGCTTATTAATATCGGGCTGTGTAGCAGGCTTAGTGTTTTTGTTTAAAGATATCTCAATAGTAAATTACTTATTACCCAGTGAAATATTTAACCCTGTTAGTAATTCCAATAGTCTGTTCGGTATCTTTATGGCTACTATAGGTATTATGGCACTGGGGCTAATGCAGATAAAAGAGAGGAGGTGGGAGATGCAGATTTTACCTCTATTTACAGTACTGATAAGTGTGGCATCTCTGCTTCGTTTAGGTTTTGATACACCTCTTATAATATTCTCTGCCGGATTGGCCTTGTTGTTGGTTATAGGCACAGTAATGCTCGAATCCAGTAGGACTTCTGTAATATCTCTGGTATTCGGCCTGTTCATCGGGTCGACCTTAATGTTATTTTTAGGAGTACCTGACTTTGCAACAGCCAATCTACCTTCGGAGGTATCAATAAATGCTTCGACCTCCTGGAGTATTGCCTCGGATACTGCTCTGGAGGGAATTAAATCGTTTTTAGTCGGTTCGGGGCCCGGCACTTTTGTGCAGGACTTCTCAAAGTACAGACCGGAGAGTATGAATATGAACTCAATAGCCTGGACTACCAGATTTGAAAGACCATATAATACCTTCTTTGCTTTGTTGTCTGAGTTTGGCATATTAGGCTTGGTGGCCTTCTTCGGTGTTATTTTTGTAGCTGCTGGAGGTATATACAGCGGTTGGAATAAGACCAGACCTTCTGTGTGGCAAAAGGTAAAGGACAAATTGGAGCAAGAGAAGAAGTCTCTCAAATCAGTAAGATTAGAAGTATTTATAGTAGTGATTGCTTGGTTTTGTGTGACCCTGGGGATGTTCTTCTCATTTTATGATGTTGCTTTGTGGTGGCTCTGGATTACGACTTTGGGGCTGTCGGTAGTAGGGTTGGCCTCATTAGTGCCTTCTTTTGTACAAGAGAAAAGATTATCACTGGAGGTTTCACCTCGCTATTCTTTGCTGTTATCTTTTGGAATGATAGTCTTGGTCACAGTTATGGTTTTAGCTGGTGGTTATGGGACACAAATTTTTCTAGCTGATATGTCTTTTACTAAAGCTGTAAATGCTAGTGATATTGAAAAGAAGGGTAAGTATATACAAGAGGCTCTTAGTTATCGTGAGTCTTATGCTCCCTACAAGGTGGCACAGGCTAGATACTTCTTGAATAAAGCCCGACAGGCAGCACAAAAAGAAAATAACAACAGACAAGTAGCTCAGTATTTATCCAAGGCTGTAAATACTACCAAGGAGGCGACAGACTCAAGACCAAACAGTGTTGAGACCTGGGAAGCTTTAGCGTCTATGTATCTAAACTCTCAAAGGATGGTTCCAGGAGCAAATGAGTGGGCTATTAAAGCCCTCAAAAAAGCAATTGAGCTTGAGCCTACCAATCCTGAGCTTCATCGCAAATTAGGCAATGCCTATGCTTTTGCAGGCCAAAACGATAAGGCAAAAGAGTCGTTTCGCAAAGCAATTCAACTAAAGCCTGATTACGCTATTGCTTACATTCAGTTCTCGAATTTGCTTGCCAGCCAAGAGAAGTTCACTCAAGCAATCTCTCTTTATCAGCCTATATTCAGCATCATCAAAGATTCCCCTCGAGCCTTATTCAACCTTGGTAGGCTCTATTATAACAGAAACGAGAAAGGGGATATGGACAGGGCTAAGCAAGTGCTGAGGCGTGCTGTAGACCTGTCTCCGAATTATGCAAATGCATTGTATGCTTTAGGTTTGGTCTATAGAAACAAGGGAGATGTAGAGCAAGCACAGCAGTATTTTGATAAGGTACGAAAATTGACAGGCCAAAATATACAACTGGAAGATAAAAGGAGGCAGGTAGAAAACCCTCAGGTGACTCCTAAAAATGAACAAACCACACCATGATTTTCTCTACTGATTATAGACGTCCATTCTGGAAGGGGTTATTTCATGCACTGATAGTAGTCTTTTATTGTTTGTTCGTTTCGATGCTTTATCTATCACTGGTGGATATGGTACGAGAGCAAGTTCTGGCGTTAGCAAGATTAGCCTTTTGGTTATTCTTTGGTCTGGTCTCTATTGCTATAGTTGGTTATTTTATCTTCTTTGAGCCGATGAAGAAGATTTTAGCTGATAACTTTAAGGCCGGTGCAGTGATGGTAGCTTCTACTCTAGGTTGGTTGTTTACTTTTTTGATTATTTTCGTGCTAGGTTTTGCTTTGAATTTGTAGCCAGTTTATACAATAGAAATATAGATGGGTTAATACTAAAGATTTAGTGTATGCAAAACTGGAGAACAAGATTGAAAAATTTTAAAACAAAATGGGTAGTAGGGCTTATTTTTTTATTGGCCCTAATACCGACTATAGGAAGCTTTTGGACGACGGTGGAAGCGGGGCATGTCGGGGTTAGGTCCTTTTTTGGCAGCATTTATGATAAGGAGCTTTCATCGGGCTTTCACTTTAAAAACCCGCTAGTTACTGTAATCCCTATGAGTGTACGAACCCAGGAATATACAATGAGTGCAACCAGAGGAGAGGGGGCAAAATACTCCGAAGATAGTATTACCGCACTTACCAAAGAGGGGTTGGAGGTGGATCTGGATATGACGGTGTTATTTCATCTAAAAGAAGGACAAGCTTCGGATGTGTATCGTGATTTAGGCAAGGATTATGTGGAGAAGATAATACGACCGGCTATTCGCAGTATCATCAGAGAGAATATAGCTAATTATCAGGCAAAAACCCTATATTCACAAAAAAGAAGCGAGGCCAAAAAGGTAATCTACAATGAGCTTTCCGAGACTTTAGAACCTAGAGGTGTGGTAATAGAGGATGTGTTGCTTAGGGATGTGAAGCTGCCGGGCGGTCTTGCTAAAAGTATAGAAGAGAAGCTTCAAGCAGAACAGGAGTCTGAGAAGTATGACTTTATTCTGCAAAAAGAAAAGAAAGAAGCTGAAAGAAAAAGAATAGAGGCAAGAGGTCAAAGAGATGCCCAACAGATTATTAATCAGGGGCTGACTAATAGGTATTTAAAGTATCAATATATTAAGAACCTCAAAGAGAGAGAAGGTACTATTTATGTGCCGACTA
>JBDGRJ010000080.1:0-12476 GCA_042218115.1 Minisyncoccia bacterium
ATACACCATTTTCCAGCACTTTTCCTTGGTAATTTATCACAGCAGGTGGCTGAGTCTCGGCACTAATTGAGCTAGGATTCAAAATCTTTACCAAACCCAATGAAGCAGCTAACAATAAAAAAGCGATCAAAAAGAGGTGTGGCAATCTCGAGTTAGTGATCAAATTTTTCAAGCTTTGAATTGGCATAGAAAAAGCTTTCCTCTATATATATGTTGCATATATTTTACCACATTAAATAACACAACTAAAAACACGCCCACTGTTTAGTGGGGCGTGTTTTAAGGTTTTTTTAATAAGTTTGGACTAAACTTGCTTAATATTTTCTTCTTTATCTTCTCTTATCTGCTCTATTTGGCTATTATATTCTTCTACTTTTTCATCCAGCTGCTCCAATTTTCTATACTTTTCATCTTCAGTTATCTCACCTTCCTGTTCAGCTAGCTCAATCTCGTCTTTGATCTCACCTCTAATTTGTCTAATCTTAATCTTTGATTCTTCTGATTTTTCATTCAAAACTTCTATCAATTCCTCTCTTCTTTCTTTTGTCAGCTCAGGCAAAGGTAGTCTTATTTTTTTACCTTCTGTAATAGGGTTTATACCTATATCAGCTTCATGGAGTGCTTTCTCTATGTCTTGCACAGTATTTTCATCATAAGGCTCTACGAGCAAAGTTTTCGCATCCTCCACCGATATGGAAGCTAAGGTCTTTAGCTCCTGAGTAGAGCCATAAGCTTCTACCTGCACACCTTCTACCATCTTTGGGTTTGCTCTGCCGGTCTGCAGTGAAGCTATCTCTTCTTTGAGATGTTCTATCGTTTGCTCAAACTCACTCTGATGTTGTTCAATGAAATCCATAAACTTAAATTAATTAAGTTAATTAAACTTTTACTGTCAACATCAATTGCCCTTAGTAGGGTTCATAAATCCGGCGTAGATAATACTCGGGTCCTCATTATGTACCTTTAAGCTTACTGGCAGCTGGCCCGTCGGTAGTTCTTTTGTAGACCAGCTTTGTCCTCCATCTTTGCTGAAGTAAAAAGTAGACCTGTTCTGTACTGTAGCGGTATAGTATATATCACTATCATTCTGAGGGTTTACAGCCAAGCCCCAAATATCAGCACTCCCTGGTGAGGTCACCAGCTCGATTGGTTCCCAGCTGTCTCCTTGATCCTCGGATACGAGTAATCCATACTTAGAAGCCCAGAAAATCTTATTTGAACTGCCCGGGTATACCACAGCCCTGTGAAAATCTAGAGCTTGGGCATAATCCTCCATGGTCTTCCTTAAGCTTACCCAACTTTTCCCCAGGTCCTTAGACCTGAATAGACCTTTTTGTTGAGAAGCAATAAAGATAGACTTCGGGTGTTGTTTGTCAGTATATATCTCAGCTATTGAAGCGTCAAATCTTTTAATCACATTCCAGCTGGTTCCAAAGTTGGAAGTTGCTAGTAGATCACCGTTTTTCTTTCCCAAAAATAACTTATAAGGTTCAGATTGCTGAAAGGCTAAGGTATTGATTCTAGCTCTTTGTCTATCTTCTTTATGAACTTGCTCCCAACTGCGAGAACAATCATTGCTGCGATAGACATTTAAGCCATCGGTAGCAAAAATAGTACATTTGTCTTCCGGGTGTATAGCAACATTGTAAACAAACTTACCCTCAAGAGGTCCGGTGGCTTTCTGCCAGGCCTGCCCTTTGTTGTAGCTATAGTACAAACCATTGCCACGAGAAGCCCAGTACAAAGCATCAGGGTCTTGAGGATCTTTGAATACTCTATATACCCCGACATTTTGGATATTTTGTATTCCATCAGCGGTCATGAGCTTAGAAATCTGGTTCCATGTTTCTCCATTATCAGTAGTCACAAACATCCCGGATGGGCCCGATGTCTTTTTATCATTAGTTTGCGGCCCCAGGCTGCAGCTGGCACCGAGGAAAATAACAGTTAATAGTATTAAACTAAACCTAGCTAATCTTTTTTTCATAATTTGAAGTTAAGGAATAGTTTGTAAAATTTTATCTAAAATAATTTTCTTATTTATATTTTTCTCAATTCTATCTTGGCTTCGTTGCAGCTCTTTTAGTATATCTTTTATCTCAGTAAAACTTAAATCAGGATTGAAATCTATCTGACTCTCTTCTTGTAAATGCAGATGCAGACCGATCTGCCAGCTCGAGATAAACTCTCTGAGCTGATCTCTATCAAAATCATTATATAACTTCTCCAGCTGATCGGTCTTCTTATAGAAGGGCTGGTTTGCGATCTTACCCAGCGTTTTAATCTGTTCTAAAAACTCCTCAAAGCTATTATAATCCTCTGCCCACTCTTGAGCTTTCTCTTTTAGACCCGAAGCGGCAAAGCTTATTTTTTCTACAGGATCAGGGTCTATATTCTGGGACTCTAAGTATTCACGTATATTTTCTTGTTTAACAGGTCTTATATACAAGCTTTGACAGCGAGAGTTAATCGTAGCAGGAAGCGAACTCTCATCGGTAAGAAGCAAAAAGATTACCGTATCTTCAGCCGGCTCTTCAAGTGTTTTCAAAAAAGCATTAGCAGCCGACTGATTCATTTTTTCTGCCTCATTTATTATCAAAACCTTTTTATCGCCATGTGCTTGCCCGGAGACAAAGCCTCTCGCATATCTGATTTGGTCGACCTTAATCTCTCTGCTATCTTCGGTCCGAATAAGCTGGAAGTCCGGGGACTGTTGAGGAGGTCGCTGGAGTAGCTGCTTAGATATATTCTCAGCTATAGCCCTCTTTCCCACATGTTCGGGACCAACCAAACAATAAGCATGACTAAGCTCACCTTCCTGCTTAGCTGTCTCGAAAAATTCTATTATTTTATTATGCCCGTACGTTGATTTCATATGATTATTATATAAAAACTAGCCGCAAAGCACAACTCACGACAGCAAAACCTGTACAGTTTTACGAGCAGCTTTATCCCAGGAAAATTTCCTTATTCTTTTTCGTCCTTGTTCAACTCTATTACCGGAACATGACACAGCTTTATCTATAGCTTGTGATATTGAGTCGACCGAGCTTGGGTTTACATAATAAGGCACATCTCCGCCTACTTCTTGAAGAGAGCTATCCTTAGAAGCTACTACAGGGGTCTCGCAAGACAAAGCCTCCAGCACCGGAAACCCAAAACCTTCATAAAGTGAAGGAAAGACCAAGGCTTTAGCATACGTCAATAAAGAGGCTTTCTCTTTTTTAGAGACCCATCCAAGCTCTAAAATATCATCTCTGTAGCTGCTGAACTCTATTTCAGCTTTAATTTCTTCATAGCCATAACCGGGTTTACCAGCTAATACCAGCTGCAAATCACTGTGGTTCTCTTTAACTTTATCAAAAGATTTTATAATTCTTGATACATTTTTTTTACTTTCTATTCTACCTAAATAAAGTAAATATGGAGTTTGTACATCAAAATTATTCAACACTGACTCCTCTGCTTGGTTGTGCAGATCATCTATAAATCCATGTGAGATGACATCAATCTTATCTTGGCTCAGGTTAAATTTTTCTATTAGCTCATCTTTTGTAAACTGAGAAGGAACAATTATTTTATACAAACATTTTTGCGCTAATTTTGGCGTATATAAGCTGTATAAGCGCTCAAACAAGCTATAAGCCTGAGGAAACTCTGTCGCTGCCACATCATGAATAGTTAAGACTGTCTTTTCGGGATGAATCAATGGAAATACATGGCCGGGAATAAATAAAATATCTACGGGCCTAAATAGCATTTCCCAGCTTAGACGTATCTGGGTCCAGAAAGGACCTCCCCATTTTAACACTTTACTACTCCAGTTTTCGGGCAGCTGTTCCAGTCCATAATCAAGAGTGCTTTTTGAATATAAAATAACCTGCACTTCTGCAGGAATAGATGATTTTAAATGTTGTATTATCTGATAGCAGTACTTCTCCACTCCGCTTCTTTCCTTTTGGTTTGCCCTTGAGGCGTCAATTCCCAGCTTAAGCGGCATGTTATTGGTTTGAGAGAATACTTCTCTTGTAGCTTTCTAGATTTTCCAAGGCTATCCCGGTGCCTTTTGCCACAGAAAGCAAAGGCTCATCAGCAACATAGCAGGGTACTCCGGTAGATTGAACTATTAGCTCATCCAAATTTCTAAGTTTGCTAGCACCACCAGAGAGAATAATCCCTTTTTCCATAACATCGGCTGACAGTTCAGGCGGTGTGTCGTGAAGCACTTCTTTGACAGACTTTACCAGATCATCCAGATCTTCCTCCAGAGCTTCAGTAGTATCTTCTGAAGATATCTCAATAGTTCTGGGTAGACCGGAGATCATATCTCTACCCTTAACCTCCATTGTTAGCTCTTCCTCCATAAACATTGCAGACCCTACTTTTTTCTTCACTTCCTCGGCTGATCTGTCACCGATAGCCAATCCATATTTTCTGCGGATAAACTCAGAGATAGATTGATCGAACTGCATACCACCGATTCTTACCGAACCACAAGATACTATACCTCCCAACGAGATTACGGCAACTTCAGCAGTGCCCCCACCGACATCGACCACCATATCTCCTGAGGCGCTGCCGATAGGGATACCTGCCCCGATAGCAGCAACTATCGGCTCTTTTATGATATAGGCGGCCCTTGCTCCGGCAGACATAGAAGCATCTATTACAGCTCTTCTTTCTGTAGAAGTAATTCCAGCCGGAACCGCCACCATTACCTCGGGACGAAATAAGCGCAAAGACCCCAAGGCTTTATTAATAAAGTACCTCAGCATTGCTTCGGTAGTGTTGTAGCTGGCGATCACACCGTCTTTGAGAGGTCTCTCCGCCACTATTGTATCGGGTGTTCTTCCTATCATATCTTTAGCTTCATTGCCTACTGCCAACACCTCATTATCCTCCTTGGATACAGCCACTACTGATGGTTCGTTAATTACAACACCCTTGTTGGGCACATGCACCAACACGTTAGTAGTCCCCAGATCAATTGCTATTTTCTTTTTCCACATAGCTAAAATTTAACTTTAAATTGACGATCCGTTCTCAGATTAGTAGAGATAGTATACTTATCATTCCCCCAGTATTTTTTTAACTCCGAAGGGGAAGCATTAGTAATATTTTTACCAAATTCCAGCTCGAGCGTCAATTTAGGCTTAATTGTACCTATTTGCTTTTGTGCAATTAATTTATACGAGCCGTTTTTGATCTTGTTAGCCACCCTTTTTGGTAGAGTATAGTCAAAAGATAGTGTCTTAGCCTGACCAGGTTCTAAAGTAGTTAGATGACCAAACCATTGTTTTTGTATCTCCCGACCTCGTCTAATCTTTCCTCGGTCAATATCTTCACCGTCTTCTTGAGCTGAAAGAAGCTTTGAGCCCTTGGGAGTATAAACTCTAGCAAACGTAATATACTTAGAAGTTCTCCAATCATACTCGCCGGTGTGCTTGTAAGTCATGCTTGCCGTAGCCACAAACTGATCACCTTTCCGATCTATCTTATAATTCAAACTTCTATCAATAGCATGATCGGTCTTTAGAGCAGCCAGATTAGCATCCACCCACATCAAAAAATCACCTGATGTTTGTTTTAGCTGCCCTGTAAATCCTTTTTGAGCTAACTTTTTTTGAAGCTTGTTGTCTTGAGCAAAAACGACTACGTGCTTCTCTTCTAACATTCTTCTGGCTAATTTCAAGTAGTTTTTATATTCTTTAAATAAGTTAGCTTGTATCTTCTTAGTTAGTTTTTGGAAAAAGGGTTTCATTATTTGCTTGCGATCCCTAAAGCTTAACCCTCGATCTTTGAAACCATAACTAACCTCATACTGAAGCTTCTCCACTACATTATCAGCATTAAATTTAAGACCCTCCACCTCTATAGGGCCTACAATTCGGACAACTTCCTTTAAAACTTGTGTAGTTATAGCAGCTACAAAATCTATCTCTTCTGCTGCCGTTCCACCTTCTTTTGAATAAAATTTTAAACCTCGCTGAGCATTTTTCTTAAAGTCCGGTGACCAGTTGCTATCCCTAAAATACCATCTATCTACCTTCAGTTTGTCTTTTATTAACTCAGGCGGTTCGGGCTTCCAAGACTTTGGTGTTTGGCTATCCAGTTTTTCTACGCCCCGAAGCTGCAGCACTTTTATTCTTCCCTCTGATACCCTAAGCGTTGCATAAGATCCAATAAAACCACCCCCTGGTCTCAGCTCAGTATTGTTCAAAAACATAACCAAGAAAGTCTTTGGCTCATCAAACCCAAGAAAAGTGGGGACTAAAGATAAGAAAAAGCGATTCTCTTTTGACACCCTCTTTTTTATCTGATTTTGAACAGCCTCATTTCTAACTACATCAGTAACTTTTATCTGCTGAGCCCAATTATAAACAAAAAATACTGCTGCTCCCAATACCACTAAAGCACAGAAAATTATCAGCGACCAGAAAATTGTTTTTCTTTTGTCTCGTTGATTCATGTGTTTGCTCTTTGTTTTTGTGACACATTGAACCCGAGGTAGTTCCCGGTCATCAGTCTCGTAACAGCATCTATTGCCGGAATGGCACTAACGAAGATCAGAGATATAGGTAACAGCACCCATTGTAGCAGCATAATTAAATATTTGTGCTTCGGCTCGGAGGCGGGCTTTTGTGGTAGCAGTAGTAAGCTCAAAATTGCCGAAACCACCATTCCCAGCATCGATAACCACATCAGAATTTGCAGTACATAAGGGGCATTGAAAAACAGAGCGGTTTGCCGTAGGGATTCATGCGCTGTCCACATCGGTAGCCTGCCTAAGATAGTAATAAGCAGAGCCACCAGAGCCCAAGACCACTTCCCCTCCCACTCTATAAACAACCACTTGAGCTTCTGCCAAAGAGGAATTTTATTTTTCTTCTTTCTGAACTCATTTAGTAGATACGGTATATGTTCCACACCCCAGGCCCATCTTCTCTGCTGCCGGTAAAGGTTTTTTATACTGTCCCAGTAATTTTCATCACGGACAGTATCCATGGACACCGGAACATACATAGGAGTGACCTCGTAGTCTCCATCATATTCTAGCAAACATTGATAAAAAATTCTAGAATCTTCACTCACTATTTCCTTCTCATGAAATCCGACATCTACCAAAGCCTTAAAGCTCATAGAGTGCGAAGAAAAAGTCACCAGATTATCCTGTCGGGACAAGGACCTCATAATCCAAAAGGTGGTTCCAAAAGCCATAATTCTCAGAACAGACTGAGACTCCCAAATATTATTGCTATAAAGGGCAATAGGCTGAAAAGAGCTCCGGGTAGGTCTAGGATGCTTACAGTAAAGATAAGTAAGATAAGGAAAGTAGTCCGGATGACAAATGGTGTCTATATCAAACATAGTAGTTATCAGATTCTCATAGTCCCAACCCTTTTTATCTACATATTTCTTTATCTGTTTCTCCGAGTAATGAAGGTTGGATCCTTTTCCTGGTATCTCACCCTCTAGACCCTCTGGGTGCAGCGTAAATTTTAACTCACGAAAACAATCGGGGTAATTATTTTCTATTTTATCGAATACTTCTCGACAATGCTCCTCTTTTCTTTCTTCCCCGGCTATTATTACTATAAATTTATCTTTATCATAAACCGAATCACACAACCCCTCCAAAGTTGACTCCACTACTTCCCACGGCTCGTTATATAAAGTTAAAAAAACCAGATGTTTTTTCTCCTCCCAATCCGAAGCTTCATGCCTGAGCTTCTCCTCCCAGTCATGATTTAATGTTCTTTTCATTCTACTCCAAGCTAAAACCAGATAAAAAGAGAAGTAGCTAACTCGCAAAACCCAATAAATATCAAATAGGATGATAAAATAAATCATCCACAAAGGTTTGATAAAAGATAAGATAATAGTTCCCAACAAAGTCCCCCAGACGGTCAAACCCGGTAGTATTTCATAAAATCTATATCTGTAATAAGAGCTTAGCATATTAATTTATATTCGGTTTTCCACTGTATTGAGCAGAAATATATCTAGCTTGTCCTTTTTCAGCCTGATCAATTAAATTGTATAAGTGTTGTACATTATCTGTGTTCAAATCATCTTTTGTCTTATCTACAGCAAGCAAATTAATATTCTCAACAAAACTAAAAGTGTTTGCAATAGTAGTAGCTATCCTTGTAGCTGTAAACCTGCCCTCACCTACCACAACCACCATTCCTTCGATTTCCGATACAGAACAGTTGTTTGAGCTTAAAAAATTATCTATAACTTGTAAAAAACCTTCCGCCTTAGCCTCAAAAGATGAAGACCTAACGAGGCCTTCTCGTGAGAATAAGCTAAGCTCTAGTTTATCATTGTCAGTAGGGTCTAACAGTAAGTACATATGCTATACATCCAATTCATTCACTACTTTCACATGATCGGCCTCAAAAATGTTGTACAAAAACTTATCCATTATGTGATGTCTCTCCAAAAACTCCTCTTCTCCCATGATGGTATACTTAATTTCAGAGTCGAATTTTTCTTTATACCCATCAGCCTTCTCCGACACCACCTCCTGGTTTACATCCCCTACAATCAACATATCGGTAGGGGTATCCTCTGATGAAGTTAGCTTACCAGTTACTACTAGAAACTTTATCTCACCCGCCTTCTCGACCACCTCTTTTACCAACTCCTGCTCGTCCAACACCTGTTCTTTGAGGATTAAATCTTTAAGCTCCTCATAGACCGGTGATTTGGTGTTAATTCCGTAATATTTACGCAGTGCCACACCCGGCTCAGAGGTATCCAGATCTTCCGGTTTTTCCATCTCCTCTACCAGATCCACCCCCTTAAGCAGGTCGATCTCTCTTCTCACTGCATTTACTTGTACATCCAAGGCTCGGGCAAGTTCTCGTACATAAAAAACCTTGTTTGGATTCTGAACCAATAACCTTAACAAATCGAGTCTAGTATTTGAACCAAATAATTGTTCAAGCATATTATGTAAGTCTGTTTTGTAGCAGAATTTATTTATAGTATAATTATTGTATGATGTAAAGTAAAACTTCCTCTTAACTTTTATTATGCATAAAAATCTGGATATACAGGAATTTTTTATAGAAGGGGATGAGCGTGAAAAATCTCACGTCCTCTTACATATTACCGAACCCACCACTCCTGAAGAAAAAAGAAAAGGTTATTTCTTTGCTGTAGCTGAGATAGAAAATGGCACTGTGGAGCAGATCAGACATGTACAAAAGATGATAGATGATCTCGAATCTGGTTTTTATGAAACTGAAGATACCGATGAGGACCCCTTTGAATCGACACTGGAGTATATAAATAAAAGGAGCCATAAAATACTAAAATACGAAGATTCAAAGGTGCACTGTTTTGTAGCTGCAGTAAAAGAAAACGAAGTCTCTTTCGCTTATCACGGTGAACCCCAAGCATTCCTCTTCTACAACGACAACAAGGGCTACCAACAGCTAGAGTTAATAGAAGAGGAAGAGAACCAGAAAGACCAGCTATTCTCTGCCGTAATAGAGGGTGAGATCCACACCGGTGATGTGTTCTATATCGGAACCCCGAATATCGAGAAGCTGCTGAGCAATAGTCGACTGAAAAGCTTGATTAGTAATAATACAATAGTTCAAGGCGCTCAGCATATACAAAGATCCCTTACCGGGTTCAAGCCCGAGCTGTCCTTTGGGGGTATACTATTTCAACCCAAAGATAAACCGGATAAAGACACAACCACTACTACCACCTCCGACACGGAAACAAACTATAGACCCGGCAAACAAAACAGGAATGAAGGTGAAGGTATGCCACAAAAGGCGGTAGTCAGTCTCGGAAAAGTTATAACCAAAGGTGTAAAGTGGCTATTTAGATGGGTCGCAAAAATATTTATTGCAATTAAGGACGCCTTCGTTGCCTTGGCTATTTTGATTACTAACCGCGGCGGACAAAGGAAGACTATAGTCAGATCAATAAAAAGAGGAATCGAAGATAAAAAAAGAAGCTTCAAAGAGCTGCCTTGGTTAAGTAAGATTTTACTTATTGTAGCCGTCTTGTCAGCATTGATCTTTGCCGGTAGTATCACCTATATCAAGTATAAAGAAAACCGTGAAGCAGCTATTAAATCATATAAAAATAAAGTGCAGGCCATCAAAGACAAGAAGAATAAAGCCCAAGCCGAGTTAATATACGACAAAGATAACAAGGCTCTGAAGCTACTAAAAGAAGCAAAAACACTAACAGCAAAGTTGCCACAAGGTTTAAGCTCAAAGGAGGGCTTAACACCAAAAGAAGAGCTACGAAAGAAGATAATCAAAGAAATGAATAAGGTCAAAAAAATAGAACAAGCTACCCCTAAAACCATCGCGAAAATAAATGAAAAAAATAACAGTCTAGTCAGCACGAACAATAAATTAATAGCATTCGGTACAGATACAAATAAGTTTGACGTGTTTGATTTGAGCTCAAAAGAAAAAATATCGAAAAGTCACTCCGAGTTCTCGAATCTAACCTTGGCCGCCGCAAGCAAAGATAGCAATAATATTATCTTTCAAACCAAAGATAATACTGCAGTAAAAATGGACGGCAAGTCCCTGGAGCTGACCAAACAAGAGATATTCTACCCTAATGATAATATCAATATAGCAGATATCTCTACTTATGCAGGCAACCTCTATGTATTAGACAGCAAGAACCAGCAGATCTACAAACACACGCCGATCGAAGAAGGGTTTAGCAAGGGCACGAACTGGCTCAATGACTCTACTGCCGAAGCTGTAGATCTGTCTCAGGCTAGATCTTTGGCTATAGACGGTAATATTTATGTATTAAGCCGTTCGGGGCAAATATTTAAATTCTTTAAAGGGAACAAAGAAAAATTAGAAGTTGAGTCAATTAACCCCAAACTAAACAACCCCACACAACTATGGACTAACAGTGAGCTAGACCACCTATATGTACTAGAGCCAAAAAATAACAGAGTGATAATATTTAATAAAAATGGGGGGCTTATAAAACAAATAAAATCAGATAAGTGGAAAGACATACAAAGTATGGTGATCAAAGAAAAACAAGATAAAGGCTACGTAATCGATAAAAACCAAATATTTGAGTTTAACCTAAACCTATAGCTTCCAGCTAAACCCAAATACAAAAAGGGCCCGTCAGGTGGGCCCTTTTTAGTATATAGCTAGAAGAGTTTACTCAAGCTCTACTGTGCCTCCAGCTTCTTCTAATACTTCCTTTAGCTCCTCTGCTGACTCTTTGTCTAGACCTTCCTCAATAGTAGAAGGCGCTTCATCTACCATACTTTTGGCATCAGCCAAACCTATCTCCAGCTCGCCTTTTACAGCTTTGATGACTTGGATCTTAGCATCACCAAAATCTGTCAAAACTACATCGAACTCAGTTTGCTCTTCCTCTTCATCTGAATCACCAGCTCCACCTGCTGCGGCTGCAGGTGCCGCGGCTGCTGCAGGAGCGGAAGCGGATACTCCGAATTTGTCTTCCAAGACCTCTACCAGCTCAGATAGCTCCAATACGGACATCTCTTCTATCTCCTCTACAATATCTTCAAACTTTTCAGGAACCTCTACCTCTTCGTCTTCATCTTCTTGTTCTTCTTCGTCTTGTTCTTCCTCTTCTTTTTTCTCTTCTTCGTTGTTGTTATCTTCAGACATAATTTATATGTTAAGAATGAATTAAGACTGTTTCTTCTCCTTAATGGAATCTAATACATTGACCAGACCGGAAGTATTGCTGGACAATGCGGATACAAAACCGGAGATTGGTGAGTTCAAAGCGGATACCAGCTGAGTCTTTAGCTGTTTCCTGCTTGGAAGACCAGCTAAATCCTCTACCTTACTTTTTTCAATAAAACCACCTTCTAAGATTCCTCCGAAGATATCGATAGCTTCATAATCTTCGGAAAAATCTGAAATTAATCTCGCGGGCAGAACCTGATCATCCTCACAAAAAACAGTAGCGACCCCGCCTTCAAACTGCTGAGGATCAATATCCTCATAACCGGCTTTATCCAGCGCTATATCAAGAAGGGTTTTTTTGCTCGCCTGAAACTCTACCCCTTCCTCATAGCACTTACCCCGAATCTCTTCCGACTGATCTACTTTCAGGCCGTGAAAATCAGCAAAAACTACTGATTTAGCCTGTTTTAGCTTATCGGTAAGCTCTTGTATTATTTGCTCTTTTTCTTCTCTGGTTTTTGCCATAGAATGTTTTAAATTTAAAAATCTACGGCTGATCACCGCAGAAGAAACGAGAAGTGCTCGACCTTTGAAGAGTTGTGCACCTCGGCAGCAAAATTAAGCCAAGTGGCTGCTGCTGTCTGCGGTAGGACGCCCACATATTAGCAACATTTATCTAGTCTGTCAACCAGGCTTGACTAAACTTAAAAAATACATTATAATCTTGTTGCAGAAAACAGATGCCGCCATCGTCTAGCCTGGTCTAGGACGTCAGGTTTTCATCCTGGAAACACG
>JBDGRJ010000081.1:0-6755 GCA_042218115.1 Minisyncoccia bacterium
CCCTACTTTTTTCGGGGCTGTTATGCATTTGTGAATCAATTGACCCATGTCTCTTTGGCTTATGACGTGATCATAGTCGTGTCTTTGGAAGCAAACTTGTCTTTCTTTTGTGTTTGAAGTGTAAGCTCCAACTCTTATAGCTAAACAACTTAATCCGTATTGAGAAAAGAAAGTGTAACATAATGCTTCTCCGAAAACTTTTGTTGCTCCGTAAAGGTCGACTGGTTTTGGAGATTCTGTAGATTTTACTTTATGACCATGGCCATAGCCTTTTACTGCGTGGATACTGCTTGCGTAAATAACCCTTTCACAGTTTTGGTCTGCCGCAGCCTGGAAAACATTATAGGCTCCTCGAAGATTTGGTTCAATTAAGTCTTCGAATTTGGCTTCAGGGTCTGGGTTTGCTGCCAGATTTACCACTACGTCTATATCTTTTAAAGCTCTTTTAACGCTATTGTATTTTTCTATTGAAATTTTTCTGACTTCGAAATTTTTATCTTTGAAGCTTTTGCTGTGGACGCCAAGAATTAATTTGTATTGTTTTTGGTAGTTTTTATTGTTTAGATACTCCTCTCTAAATCCACTTCCTACTCTGCCTGCAGCCCCGAGAAGTAAGACCTTCTTTCTTTTATTTGAATAATTTTTTGAATTACTTTTTGAATTGTCTTTTTTGGCCATTTTTATTCGACTAAGCTAGCCGCTCCTTTCAGACCAGCGTAATTTACTTTCGAGTATTTGATTTTGGGGAGTTTTTTAACAAACTTGTATTTTTCTGCATAGTACTTTATTTTTTCAAGAAAATCCTTGTCAGATTTTTTAGCGCCTCCATTGATTATTATTTCTTCGGGTGCTAAAATGCTTGCTATGTTCGAAATTCCGACACCTAAAAATTTTGTTTGTTCTTTAACCGAATTTTTTTTCTTTTTGTACCAATGTTCCAAGTCTTTTCCTTTATGAACAATCATATGTCCTAACTCACCTGCTCCTCCGGTACCTTTGTAAAGCTTTCCGTCTGCAATTATACCGCCTCCGATTCCAGTACCTAAAGTTAAAACAACCATGTTGTGCTTTTTTGCCCCATGATGAAATTCGGCTAAAGCGAAACAATTGGAGTCGTTTTCCACCCTTGCAGGTATGCCATACTTTTCGGCCAAAAATGCTTGTAAGTCCCAGTTCTCTGCATTTCCTAAGTTAGGAGCTTCAACAATTCTCCCATAAATTACAACTCCTGCAAAAGAAACTCCTATTCCTATGGTATTTCGATCAAAGTGTTGGTCTATTCCGTTTGTAATTGAATTTCTTAAATCTTCTTTACCCTCGGGAGTTTCAGTTTTAGAAAAATGAGTAATCTTTCCTTTTTCTAATTTGGCGAATCTTATGTGAGTTCCTCCAACATCTAAAGCAACTATATTTTTAGCCATTTTATCCTCTTTTACGTTAAAATTAAAAAAGCAATGTTAAAAAAACTTTTGGAAAAATTATTTTATGTTTTGCAGATCTCCATTAAGCACTACTGGACTCATGGCTTCAATTTCATCCGAATAACTAATTTTAGGCACATCGTTTAGTAGAATTATCTTTTTATCAAGAACATGAGCAAATGCCATTTCTATTAAAGAATTTCCCCCAATGTAATTTTTTATGTTGTTTTTATCTTTGTTAATCACAAGAATGGCATCAGAGTTTTTTATTTCACCAAAGTATTTTTTGAGAGGGTCTATTTCCAGTTTTCTCCATTTATCTTCTTCATTTATATTGCCGGAAGAATGTTCCTCAACATCCTCTTGGATTGCCACTTCATGGCCTAGTCTTTCAAGAGACTCTTTGACATCTAACATCTCTTTTGCAAAGGCCATACTACTACAGATTGCAATTCTCATAAGTAAAAACCAAGTTTCGTATTATATAAAACTTGTTAAAATTCAAAAGAAAAAATTCTAAAAGAAAAAAAGAAAACTAGGACGACTTAGAAAACCGCCCTAGTTGTTTAATTAAAGCTTGCTCTCAATTATTTGTTTGAAAGCACTATAAGGTTGAGCTCCTTGTACTGGAGTTCCAGTATCGCTTCCGGACTTCTTAACTACAAAGTGTGGAGTTCCCTTAAGTCCTGCAGCCCTAGCTTCTTGCTTGTCTTCGTCAATTTCTGACTGATAGTCATTGTTCTTCAAGCAAGACTCAATATCGTAACCAGCGTCTGAAGCCAAACTTACCAAAGCGTCTGTATTGCTTGTTGATTTAGCAAACTGTCCTTGGTTGTTATAAAGCACATCCGCAAACTTATAGAACGCTTCTGCTCCGCTATTTTCGTAAACACAGTTTGCAGCTGCGTGTGCTTTTGGAGCCCCAGGATGCAATTGTGGAATTGGTGCGTCCTTGTAAACAACTTTTACATCACCACTCTCAACATAGTTGGATTTTATTTGAGGCAACGTGTTTTTATGCCATCTTTGACAGAACGGGCATCCTAAGTCAGTAAACTTGACAACTGTTACAGGAGCGTCTTCTTGACCCATTACTGGGTCGTCTCCAACACTTGCCGGAGCCGAACTATCGCCAGAACCGGTTCCGGAACCTGTATCACTTCCAGCGTCTGATCCTGTATCGGATCCTTGCGTAGCTCCATCTTGGCCGTCTGAATCAGTATTTTCAGTAACTGTTTGACCTGTTGGAGCTCCAATACCGAAACCTCCAGTAGCCAAAGCCACTAGGAATAGTATTGCGAATATAAATGTAGCCCCTTTCCAGAGATCGATTTTCTTGAAAGTAACTGATTCATCATTTTTGCTTTGGCTTTGAGACTCGCTAGAAGTCTTATGCTCGTGATTTTCGTTTTTTTGTTCTTCTTCTGTCATTTTCTTTTACCTCCTTTCACTTTTTTGCTAATTCTTGCCGTAAACCGGCAGAATGACTATTAGACATTTTTCTTTTTGCTCATTTTATTTTTGGATGATTTTTTCGCAAAATCGACCTTACAAGCAGGTGGCTTTTCTAAATCGTATGATATTTTAAATATTGCTGTGCCAAGAATCAATATTGAAACCAAAGAAAATTCTAGGCCATTAAGAGGCAAAAAGTTTATTGCGGCTCCGCTAAATCCTAAAATTGCTACTAATCCTACCCCACAAGCTGCGCATCCTGGAGCAAAAGCTGCTACAAACGTCCCTATACTCGGCAGGAAACCCCAATTTTTGCTTTCTTTTTTTGTGGATTTAACTTTGTAAGTTATTAAACTGAAAAGAGCCCCTATTAGAAGGGAAATTGCGATTATTGAAATAAAAGTATGAAGCTTCACTTGTGAACTAAAACCCAAAAATAAAGTTTTAAAGAAAATTATTGAGCCGAAAAAACCCAATCCTCCAGAAGAACCAAGGTTATTGACATTTAGCATAAGCCCGTTGAGAGCGTAGAAGATAAATGCTACAACTAGTGTCAAAATTACATACTTCCAATTACCAAAAACTTTTTTCCATGTTTTGCTTGCCTCTTTTATCATGTTTCAATCTGAAAAAAGATATTTCTTAAAGATAATGGTTTGAACGGCCGGCATTATTAAGGGCAAATCGTTTAAATTTTGGAGAATTATTGTTCATATCGGTTAAATTATTTCTTCTTCGAAGATTTTTTGTCTTTTTCGACGTGTTTATAGAATTTCCATGTCCAAGGACAAGCTATGAATCCTAAATACATCAAAACCAATAGAATAAGTGAGTCCAGCCACAAGCTTAAGCCGGTTTGAGATTTAATGGTTAATATCAGGTAGTAAATGAAAGCATACCAAATTATTGCTTCAACCAAATATTGCAATCCTCTTTTGAATTCCATGTTCATTTCAAAACAAAATTATTTAAATAGTTTTCTAAATCTCTCTACTATGAGATACTATCTCCTTCACAAAAGAGGATTCTTTTAACTTGTGTTCAAATTCTTCGTATGTATATGGAAGGATATCTAAGTCTCTATCTAATTCCCAATAAGACATTACTAAGGAAATTCTCTTTAACCAATGGATGCCTTTAAAATAGTCAGAAACAATTATTAAGTCGTAATCGCTGGTCTTCCATTCCTCATTTCTTGCTCTAGACCCAAATAACAAAATTTTGCAATTAAGGAAATTCTTCTTTATATTTTTGAAAAATTCGTCTAGTTTATGTTTTTCTCTATCCATTCTAAAATTTCTCTGCTTTTGTCCATAATCTCTTTAGTATTTTCTTCATCATAAATGTTTGAAGGCAAATCTACTGAAGCGTCCGGATACCTTGTGTCAATAAACTTAGGAGTCAATTCCCTTAAAAAAGAGTGGTATTTTTCTGGCAACTCGGAACTTTTTGCCAAGTAAATCAAAGAGTGAGATTGTGGCGCCATGCCTTGATGCCTTGAAAGATAAAATGCTTTTAATGCCTTTTCAATTGATTGTTGGCAAAGAAATGCAGATATGTAATACTTTCCCCCGTCAAAATTGTATTCCGCAGCCTCATAATCTTCGTTAGACTGTTGAAGCCATTTTTTTATTTCTTCTCTCATATTTTTCAGAAGTAAATGTGTTTTTTATATTTTACACTTTCAAGAAAACCTGCATTGTTTTACCTTTTTCTTCCCTTTTGATTAGATTTCGCTTTTCAAGTTCTTGTAGTACATAGCATAACTTAGCTTTTGACAAGTCTGTCCTTAGCCTTAGAGTATTTTGTGTTATGCCGTCTTGTTCTTTAACGGCTTTCATTACGCTTTTTTCTTGAGAGTCCAAGGCATTTAAAATCCATTCAAATTTCTTTTCGCTGACTTGGTTGTTTTTATCGTCTTCGAGCTTTTTGAGAATTTTTTCTTCGGTTTTGTTAAAGAAAAGGATGTAGAATCCCAGGGCCAACATGAATCCAAAGAAACCGAAACCGACATGAGTCCAAGAAAGTTTTTTGTCTACTGTTACACATCCTTGCGAAGGATTACAGTTCAAAGAATCCTGTTGTGCGTTAAGGTTTACTGTAAAATAGATCAAAAGTGCTAAAAAGATTAATCCAAATATAACCAAAATTGTACCCAACTTTTTGTTTTCCATATTTTTCGAGGGTTTTCCAGGTTAAAAAAGGTTTTTGTTTTTTATTAAGGTTAAATCAAACCTATTCTTTCAATGTCTTCCCAAGTTTTTTCTCCTAAGGCGATTAAAGCTTCTTTGAAAGTTAAAATTGGTTTTTCGTATTTGGCATAGTCGTCTGTTGCAATTCTCGGGCAGGCTAATTCTACAAAGCCATCTATGTGGTAGAAATTCATTATTTTTTCGGGGGTTAGTTCGTCCATTGTTATTACAACAACATTTTTTCCTTTTTCTCTGAATTTCTTAACTAAGGATTTTGGAGAACCGAATTGTTGGCCGGGTTTTACTTCGATTATTATTCCGATTGTTTGGGATTCTTTGAACTTTTCTATAGCCGCTACTCTTTGCTTGATTATTTTTTCTCTAACTCCATGCATGTCTCTGACATTGTAATTGTACGCGTCCATTAGGAAGATTGGTTTTTTGACTGCTAGAGCTGCTCCCATGGAGTGGAATTGGTTTCCGATAACGACAAAACAATCAACTTGTTCTTCGATAACCCTAAGACCAGAATACTCACAACCTACAACGTGACCTGCTTCAGCTGCATAGCCTTGCTTTTTAGGAATGAAAACCTCTTTTCCGTTATCCTCGTAAAACTTTTTTAGTTTCTCTATTTCGTGTTTGTGTTGTATGGAATAGGCCAACCCAATTTTGTCACAACCTTTTAGATTTTCGAGGGATTTTTCAGCCAAAGGAAGCAAGTCCATTTCGTCTCTAACTTCTATGTAAACTATAGGGAAATCGGCTTCAATAAATTTTGCGTGACCGAAGTGAACCAACAAGTCAACGTTTGCGGCTTGAGCCTCGTGTAAAGCAATACTACAAGCACCCCAGGCAGTTTCTCCCGAAAAGATTACTTCAATGCCTTTTTTCTCGAATATTTCCTGTATTTCCAAGGCATTTCGCTTTATACCTTCAGGTAATTGAACCATTGCTTTCTTTGGTTGTCTTTCGTCTAGTTCTTTCTCAAGTTTTTCTTGTTCGAAATTTAAAGCCATACTATGGAAACGAAGTTTCCCTAAGATAGTCTTTCCCCGCGATGAAAACGAAGTTTTCGTACGATCCGCTTTCCACAGGGAATGAAGTTAAACCTTATTGGGAATATCGTAAAACATTTACTTACAACATCCAGAAACAAAGGGTTTTTAGAGGTTTTGGGTTATTTGAAGGATGTCAAAAGAATTAAAAGGAATTTTTTCCATATTGGAGTATGGAAACTGTTGAAATACCTAAGGAAGAATATGAAAGAATGAAAAAGGAAATCCAAAAACTCAGAGAGTTGGAAAAAATGGATTTTGATTTAATTCAACAGTTCAAAGAAAGTCTTGAAGATGTAAAAAACGGCAGAATAAAAAGAGTTGCTTAAGTGCTTTCTAAAATATTTTCTAGATACTTCTTGTATGCTCCGAAATTTTCTATTATATGGTTGATAGTAGCTTGTTGGTCTTTCTTTCCGCTAATCGCCACAATCAAAACTGCCTCTAATCGTCGTAAACCAAGTAATAAATTCTTTTCTCGTCAATTCTTTTTTCTCTTAAATTTCTATACTGAAGTTGGTCTCCCACATATGGATTATCCCTTATTTGGAAAAATGTCTTTTTCAGCCTGTCTTCTTTGCCTTTAAGGAACTTCGAGGAGTTTTTGTCAAAGCTTTCGGTAGTGTAAA
>JBDGRJ010000082.1:0-2344 GCA_042218115.1 Minisyncoccia bacterium
GAGTGCTCGACCTCCTGAAGCAGGACAAGCTGCAGGTCGGCGACCTTGACTACCTCGTGCTGGACGAGGCGGACAGGATGCTGGACATGGGATTCCAGGACGAGCTGGAGGCCATAATCGAGTTTTTACCGGAAGACAGACAGAATCTGCTCTTCGGTGCGACGATCCCGAGGGACCTGAAGAAGATGTGTGACAGGTACGATATAGATCCCGAGACCATTAGGATAACAGAATCGACACATACCAGGAACCTGGAGGAGAAGTACATCGACGCGAAGAGCAACAGGAAGCTCTCCACGCTCTACACACTTCTGAAAAAACGGGAGCGGGATCTCTCGCTCGTGTTCTGCCGGACCAAGGCGACAACTAGGTGGCTCGCGGACAAGCTCCGGAAGAATAACATCGACGCGCAGGAGCTTAACGGCGACATGAGCCAGCACCAGCGCGAAGAAGTGGTTGAAAAGTTCGAAAACGGAGATATAAAGGTCATCGTCGCGACCGACGTCGCCGCAAGGGGGCTCGACATCGGCGACGTGACCCACGTCTTCAACTACGATGTTCCTGACACAGAGGACACCTATACCCATCGGGTCGGTCGCGCGGGACGCCAGGGAAGGAAAGGCGAGGCGATCACGCTGCTTGAAAAAGACGACCACCGCCAGTTCAGGTCGATAAAGAGAAAGCACGACACCAAGATAGAACGGATCGACCGGGCCAGAATCGAACTGGAAAAGGTTAAAACATAGCTTGAACTTCATGAGAAAGCCGGTATTCACGCATCTTTCTTCCCTCAGTCTTCTTCAGCAGATTTCACAGCCGAAGCTATAAAGAAGAGGAAGCCGCCAAGAACCAGGAGCAGACCGGGAACATGATCAAAAAGACTCTCCGAGGAGGATACAGTACTGAGCGTAATTCCTACCGTCGCCATCATCATTCCGGTAATTAGGTATATAATCCTCTCGTTTCCATCTGATTCATTCTCCTCCATATCAATTCATTACAGGATCCCAGTTGAAAAAATCCATGAGAAGGTTGGCTAGAATTTGACGAATATTCTGAAATTAAACAGGGTGCACCTTGATCCAATGCTCCATCCCTGTGATCATGCCCGATTTGTTTTCGCTAATATTACTATTTCTAAATCTGATCCTTTTAATATACTTTATGAATCCCTTAAGGCCCGCTATTTCACTGTCACCCTCACTTACGATGTTATTTTTTGAATTTTCTAGGTCTTGCACCATTAAATCCCTTGCCTTATAACCCTCATTCCTTAATTCTTTCCTCTCATACTCTATAGCCTTCATAAAGGCTTCCGCAAACACTTGGCCTATTTTTTCGGGTTTGTAACCTCCATCGTTTACCGGGCCTTCGACAGCGGCTCTAAACATATTCAAAGAGTCTGAGTCCGGATGTAGTCCTATAAGAATTATGTCATTCTGAGAATTAAAATGAATGTCCTCTTGAATTTTTCCTACCCATTTATCTGGAACATCCATGAACAAAATAGGAATTTTTGTTTTTTTAAATACTTCGTAAATCAATAATCAAGATTTAAACCGGAATCAAGGGATATGCAATTGGCAGTCCGAAAACTCCGCTAGGAGTTTTCTTGACCTGCGGCATCAAACGAAGTTTGATGGCAGGACCCGGACTTTTGAACCGAGTCGTACACAAACATAGTTGGAAATGTCGGGATTTCAGATAAATCCGTTAAATACAGCGGGAATTTTTAGATAGATTACAACAGGTAAGGTGTAAAGAACCAAATGCTTTGGTTCTAAGTTATTTCTATCTATTAAGGAGTAGATTATCGGCGAGTTGAATGAAATAATTACTATTGTGAAAAGCAAGTCGGGGTTAACCATTGCCTCGGTATTGGCTATTGAACTAAAGCTTCCACTTTGTATTGAAGATGTGCTCTGAGAAATTGCATTTAGTGAACTGTAAATTACTTTCTGTATTCCTGATATGCCGGCAAAGACTGTTGAACCTATAACTCCTGCAATGATTGTCTTAAGGCTTCCGAAGCTGTCGAAAATTCTGGAAAACAAATAACCTGAGGAAAGGGCATACAGAGGCAAAACTGCCACGGACAGAATTCTTGACCCTGTGTAAAAGTTAACAACTGTGCTTAAACTCAGCACTAAAGGTGTTAATATGACTAAGAGAACGGCCAATCCGAGACTGTAAACTATAAATCTGGTTTTCTTCTCCATATGTTGAACACTTTAAATTCTCTTACTTAACAGTTTGGCAGTTTCGGCATCCCTATAAAATCCGGTGATATGCAATTGGCAGGGCCCGGATTTGAACCGGGGTCCATGCCTCCCAAAGGCACGAT
>JBDGRJ010000083.1:0-3314 GCA_042218115.1 Minisyncoccia bacterium
TTGGTATCCGCTTTGGCACCTGGCTGCTGCAGTATGGATTTACGGGTGAGTATGACCATATGGGTACGACTAAAATCGGGCACGGCGGGGTTAAGGCTCAAGTTCCACATCAGGATTTGGCTTCTGAGGATATACAGGAAAAATTTACAAGTAATATTTGACAAATATGGCAGTGTAAGATACTATCAATATGTAAGAAATTAAAAAAAGTAATAAGTATGAAAAAAGAAGCTAAAATTACAACAAAAGGGCAAGTCACCATACCAGCTCCTATCAGAAAAAAACTTGGTTTAAATGCTCAAGACAAGGTTATTTTTGAGTTAACTGAAGGCAATTTAAAATTAAAACCGGTGACTAAAAAAGACTTTATGGACTTAGCCGGTTCAGTTGACCATGAAGACGGGGAAATTGACTTTGATAATTTAAGAGAAGAGATGGAAAAAGATAAAGCAAAAGAAATAATTAAAGAAAATAATGAAAAATAAGAAAATCTTTATTGATTCCAATATTTTCATTAGGTTCTTAACCAAAGATCATGAGGGTAAGTTTCAGAAATGCAAAAAACTGCTATTGGAAAGCATAGAAAATACTAATAAGAAGATCTATACTTCTGATGCGGTTTTGTTCGAACTTCATTGGGTGCTTAATAGAATATATAATTTAGAAAATTCTGATATTGAAGAAAAAATTACAACTATTATCAATTTTTGCAATATTATTTCACCTAATGACGATTTTAGTTGGTCTGGCTGGTTTAGTTTGCAGACGAGCACAAGTATTGATCTGATTGATGTTTTTAATTATTTATTGGTTAGACAAGAGAATATAGATCAACTAGTCAGTTATGATACAGATTTTGATAAGTTTGAAGATATTAATAGAGTGGAGCCTGGTAATTAAAATTTTTTAATGTTCCTCTCCAAACAAAAACTAAAAAAAATAATAGACCAAGAAAAGCTAAAAGTAAATCCTTTTAGTAAAGAAGATCTAAGAATGTGTAGTATAAAGCTGCATCTGGGAGAGCAGGGCTATAACCACAACCCTAATGAAATTTTGGATGTAACTCTTAATGAGGAGAGTAATAAAAATAGTTTTAAGCTAGACGAGGATGGTTATATAATGAACCCTGGAAATTTTTTCTTAATAAAAACAAAAGAGAGAATTGCTATGCCAGAAGGTCATCTCGGCTGGATGGAAACTAGAGGCTCACTTGCTAAACTAGGGATCCAGACTCATTTATGTGGCGGGCATATTGATCCAGGTAGTGATTTGAAAATTACTCTTCAATTGAAAAATGTAGGTAATAATCAAGTAAGAATTCATCCTGGTATGTATGCTGTTAAGCTATATATTTCTAAGCTATCTGTTAAATTATGAAAATAGCAATCTGCTCCAGTATGAAATTTATAGAAGAGATGGGAGATGCAAGAGAGAAGTTAAAACGAGATGGACATGAAGTAGTCTTGCCACACAATACTGAAAGTTATATAAGCGGTGAGTTAGATCCAGCACAAGAAGAGACCGTAAAGAATAAAATAGAAAATGATTTATTCAAGCATTATTATGAAGTTATTGATGAATCGGACGCTATTTTGGTTTTAAATTATGACAAGAACGGAATTGAGAATTATATAGGCGGAAATACCTTGATCGAGATGTCTTTTGCTCATATTCTAGATAAAAAGATATACTTATTAAAACCAATTCCGGATATGAGATATAGTGATGAGATTGAGGCAATGCAGCCCGAGATTTTACATGGAGATTTAAATAAAATAGATTAAGTTATGTCTAATTTCGATCATCAAGCATTGGTCCTACAAAAAGAAAAGAAGCTTATTTATACAGCAATGTCTAAACACTTCTTCTATTATCGTCAGCATATATCTAAATATGTAATTGAAGAGGGTGCGGTGCCCCTGAATCCTTTTATGATTTATGAGTATTTTTTGCTTGATACAGTAGATAGAGACCTAATCCGACAAGGAAACAACAGCTTGGTAAAAAGATCGGATGAACTTTGGGTATTTGGCCAGATTTCAAATGGTGTGCTGGCAGAGATAAAAATAGCCCAGGAAATGGATAAACCAATCCGGTATTTTAAGATAAAGAAGCCACATGAAATCGTACCGGCCGATAAAAGTGAGATAAAAATGGAGGAGGATGTAGAAGAATATAAAGATGAATTATGAGATTACATCATGTTGCATTGTCTGTAAAAAACTTAGTTGAATCTGTAGAATTTTATACAAATATTTTCAAGCTCAAAGAATAAGATTGAATTATATGAAAACTAATTTTTAATTTCATTACCTTGGACTTTTTAACTTACACTAAAAACACTACTTTAGGCGGGTTATTAAAACATCCAAGAGAGGATAATTATAAGGTTAGCTCAAAACACCCTATCGCAGCAGTAGCTGATGGAGTGACAGAAATAATGGAGAGAGATGATTCAGGGGGTTATCCTGTATTTGAAGATTGTGAGTCAGGACCTTATAAAATATCGAAGTTATTTTGTAATAAAATAGTAGATATACTTGAGGGCGATTATCCTGATATAGATAAAAATGTTCTTAAGCAGGCATACAAAACAGCAAATAAGAAAGTGAGAAAGAAAAATGAGGAGCTTTTAGAAATTGATGCATCCCACAAAGACTACCCTTGGCGTTCATACTCAGCCACAACGGCTGTTGCTGTAAAGCTGGAAGATAGATTAATTTATGGAGTCTTGCATGATTGCGGAGTCAGTATCCTAAACACTCAAGGAGAGCTAAAAATGCAAACAACTCCCCTAAGAGACAGAAAAGATAAACCGGAGCCACCAGAAGAGATAGTCAAGAAAAAAGAGGGAATTAATAATAAAAAAGAGTTTAGAAACAAGATAAGGAATAACCCGGAGTTCATCCGAGGGAATTACGCCTATTCTCACGGAGTATTAAACGGACAGCAAGGAGCCTTATCCTATCTTCAGCTCAATGAAATAGAGCTAGAATCAGAGGATAAGATAGCTGTATACTCCGATGGGTTTGAACCTTACTTTAATTTAGACAAATTCAGGGAGTTACTGGTGCAAGCTGATGATAAGAAAAAGTTTAAACGACAATTGGATCAATTAATTACCTCCTTGTTAAAGGAAAATATTACAGTGGATGATTATTCTGTAATCAGTGAATATGGTAGTGAGAAAACCTTAGTTTTAGTCTAACTTAAAGCGAACCGCAGTAAATTTTAACTTTCCTGCTCAAGCTCAGCTTCTTCCCAAGCTTCTTTACCCGCTTTGAAATCCAAAACGTACTCAAAGCCCATATCAG
>JBDGRJ010000084.1:0-20891 GCA_042218115.1 Minisyncoccia bacterium
AAGAACGTCACTCTATTACAATTTCTCCTGAAGTTTGGGAGATTTTGGAGAATCTAAAGCAAACTAAAAATAAAAGTATTAGTGAACTGATTGAAAACGCTGTTAAGAAGCAGATCAAAGATGAGGGTTATAATGCTACTTATTTTAAGATGATGGCGGATACTGAATATGTAAGTGATGAAGAGAATGAAGAGTTGACTAAAGCCCTAGATAAATTGGATGATGAAGATTTAGAAATTGCAGATGAATATGAAGTGGAAATTTAAATATTCTAAAAAAGCTGAGAAACAGTGTTTAAAATTTGAGCAAGGAACTCAAGATAGAATTGATGAGAAAATAAAAGAGATGGTTGGGTATTATAATAATAAAGAAGTACCAAGACCGGATATAAAGAAGCTAAAAGGCAAATATGAAGGATTATACAGACTAAGAATCGGCGATTATAGAGTTATTTATAAAATGAACTCAAAACGACGGGTTATTATAATCCTATTAATAAGAAAAAGAAAAGATGCCTACTGAAACCGATAAAATCCTTGAAACCCCAAAAATAGATATTAATTATGATTTAGATGAACTGCTTGAGGGAATTAATGAAGACAAACAACATGATCTAATTTTCCCGGAAGATGGATCTAAAGGGAATGAAGTTTGGTAAAAGTAGTTTATAATTGACGTCTTACCTTTAAGTGGATATAATAAACTCGTAAAATAAGGTAAATATAGCCTATGAGCAATAAAATGATACAAAAGAAAATTTTGGATTTAGAAAATACAATCAAAGTCCTTAAAAAGGAAGTTCAGTCTAAGCCCGATTTTGATATAGATGAAGAGAATTGGGATGAAATCAAAGATGATGTAAAAGAGATCAGGTCTAATTTATATCAAGGGGAGTATGGACAGTAATGAAGTTGTATTTTTAGATAGTAGTGTAATAATTTCAGCCATACTATCTCAGACAGGCGGCTCTTTTTATATTATAACTCAACTGCACTCAAGTTATGATTTTATCATAAACAAATATGTACTGGACGAAGTAGAAAATGTTATCAGTCAGAAATTTTCCGGAGATAAGGAAAAGTACAATATGTTATTTTTGTTATTAAGTCTTTCATCGATTGAGGTAAAAGAAAACCCTAAAAAAGATGAGGTTAATGAACTAACAGATGTTATTAGTTCAAAGGATGTTCCCATTTTATTTACCTCTTTGCAGTATGCAGATTATTTGTTGACATTAGATAAAGAGTTTTTACAAGACGAGGTCAAAAAATTTTGTAACAGCAAAGGATTAAATATTAGCAATCCTAAATATTTTATTGAAAATAATAGTTCAATATAGTAAAGAAATAGATAAGTCCTTTAGTAAAACAAAGTAATTAAAAAACCAATGACAGCAAAACAACTAACCAAAAAATACCTGAAGTTCTTCAAAGAGCACGACCATGCTATCATCGATAGCCACTCCATAGTCTCACCTGACGACAGTGCATTATTCACCACAGCCGGTATGCAGCCGTTGGTGCCGTATCTGATGGGAGAAGATCACCCGGAAGGTGATCGCCTGGCTGATGTGCAGAAATGCTTACGGACCGGAGATCTAGATGAGATCGGTGATGACACTCACCATACTTTCTTTCAGATGCTTGGCAACTGGTCGTTGGGAGATTACTTTAAGCGAGAAGCTATTGAGATGAGCTACGAATTTTTAACATCAGAGGAGTGGCTTGGTCTGGATCAGGAAAATCTAGCTGTCAGCGTCTATGCCGGAGATGGAAATATACCAAAAGATAATGAGGCGGCTGAGATCTGGGAAGAACAGGGTATTCCCGGGGAAAGGATAGCTTTTGTGGGCGAGGATAACTTCTGGAGTGCAGGTGAGACCGGTCCTTGCGGTCCATCCACTGAGATGTTCTACTGGGGGGGCGACGGAAAAGCACCGGAGGAATTTGATCCGGAAAACGAGACCTGGGTCGAGATCTGGAATGATGTCTTCATGGCTTACAACCGCAGAGAAGATGGAACTATTGAAAAGTTGGATCAACAAAATGTAGATACGGGTATGGGGCTGGAGCGAGTAGTGGCAGCTCTGCAGGGAGAAAAAAGTGCATATGAGACCGATATGTTCATGCCTATAATTAAAAAGCTAGAAGAGGTCTCGGACAAAAAATACAAGCAAGATGAGGAAACGACTGAGTCAATGCGGATTATTGCTGACCATATCAGAGCTTCCGTATTTGTGCTGGCTGATGAAGAGAAAATTACACCTTCAAATAAAGAGCATGGATATGTACTGCGTCGTCTGCTAAGACGCAGTATGAACCACGGCAAGCAGCTCGGTATCGAGAAAAGTTTTTTAAATGACTTAGCTGAGATAGTTATAGATATTTATGGTGATATCTATAATGAACTCAAAGAAAAAAAGCAGAGAGTATTCAACGAGATAGAAAAAGAAGAAGAAAAATTCAGTAAAGCACTGGACAGAGGATACAAAAAGTTTGAAGAAGTAGTATCTGATAAGGAACAAGGTGAAGAAATTACAGGCCAAGAGGCTTTTGATCTGTATCAGTCTTTTGGTTTCCCTTTATCTATGACAAAGGAAATGGCTGAAAAGGAAGGATACAAAGTAGACGAGCAAGGTTTTGAAGCTGCAAAACAAGAACACAAAGAAAAATCACGTCAAGGTTCAGATAAAAAATTCAAAGGTGGCTTGGCTGATCAGTCAGAGATGAGTGTAAAATATCATACTGCTACACATCTACTTCATGCAGCACTCAGAGAAGTTCTGGGCGATCATGCCAAACAGGAGGGAAGTCATATTAATTCTGATCGCCTTCGCTTTGATTTTGCTCACGATAGCGCCATGACTGAAGAAGAGATAAAAGAAGTAGAGGATCTAGTGAATGCAGCAATAGAGAATGATTATGAGGTAAATATAGAGCAGATGCCGGCCGAGAAGGGCAGAGAAAAGGGTGCTATCGGGCTGTTCCCGGAAAAGTACAAAGATAATGCTACCGTATATTCTATCGGAGATACTGATGCCGAGTGGAAAGCAGATCCGGATGCGGATTGCTTCAGCAGAGAGTTCTGCGGCGGACCGCATGTAGATAGAACCGGGGAGCTGGATGGAGAGTTTAAGATCATAAAAGAAAAATCAAATGGCGCTGGTATCAGAAGAGTAAAAGCAGTTTTAGAATAAATTTAATTTCGCGGGGTGGAAACATACTCCCAGCGACTCGACATTAAGCTTGAACCACCGGAGGATGTGGCAGTATATTGAACCCCTAAAATCAAACAAATGATCCGAAAACTTTTCACATTCTTGTGGTCATTGCGCAAACAATTTATGAAGTATTTTGTAGTTGGGGTTAGTGGTTTGTTTTTGGATTTTGCTGTGTTTGCCTTGTTTGCTGATGTTATTCTCATTACGGCTTGGATCTCAGAAGCAATTGCGAAAGCTGTAGCCATTGGATATAACTTTATGTTGAATAAATATTGGTCCTTTCGTAGTCAGAAAAAAGTATATAAACAGCTAGTGCGTTTTTTGACTTTAGCTGGGTTTAATTATATTTTCGCGGTAGTGGCGATGTACATCTTTAATGAAGTATACGGATACCATAAGTACCTGATAAAAGTATCTACTGTAGCCGTTATGGTTAGTTGGAATTTCTTTTTGTATAAGTACTGGGTCTACCGAGAATGACCCTGTTTGACATATATTTTTAATTTATGTACAATGAAGGCCGTTAATTGAGCATTTATATGTCTAAAGACCAACAGGACAACGATAAAGAGGAGCAAAACCAAACCAACGATGACGGGAAGATAGAAGCTCGCGGTACGGTCGAAGAAACTATGCCGGGAGCCAAGTTCAAGGTAAAACTTGAAAATGATCATGAGGTCATTGCCCATCTCTCCGGAAAGATGCGAGTAAACAATATTCGTATCAGCGTAGGAGATGAAGTAAAAGTAGAGATGTCTCCATATGATTTGGATAAAGGAAGAATTACGTATAGATTTTAACAATATATTATGAAGGTCAAGTCATCAGTCAAAAAAAGGTGTCCCAAATGCCAGATCGTTCGTCGTCGAGGTGTCGTATATGTTATTTGTGAAAACCCTCGACATAAACAACGACAGGGCGACAAGCAACGTGTTAATGCAGGTTAACTAATAATATAAATGCGAGTAGCAGGAGTTTCAATACCAAAAGAGAAAAAAATAAAAGTAGCTCTAACTTATGTTTACGGTATCGGTAGGTCTAGAGCTGAAGAGATTTTAGACTCTGCCGATGTAGATAAAGAGAAACGAACTCACGATTTAACTCAAGACGAGAAAACTACTATCAGGCAGTTGATTGAAAAGAATTATAAGGTCGAAGGTGCACTTAGAAAAGAGGTAAATGAAAATATCAAGAGGTTAAAAGAGATTGACAGCTACCGCGGAGAAAGACATGAAAAAGATCTGCCGGTAAGAGGTCAACAAACTCAAACCAACTCAAGAACCACTCGAGGAAATGTTCGTGACACTACAGCACCAAGTGGAAGACAGAAAGGACTAGAAAAGAAATAAATAAATACTTATGGCAAACACACCCGATAGAAAAATAACGAAAGGTCAAGCATATATTCAAGCGACTTTTAACAATACTATTATAACAATCACCGATAAAAATGGTGACACTATAGCTTGGGCTTCAGCCGGTCTTTGCGGTTTTCGTGGCCCCAAAAAATCTACTCCTTATGCAGCTAGACAGACTGTAAAGCAGTTGGCTGAAGCTGTAAAGAAAGTAGGGCTACAAGAAGTAGAGGTATTTATTAAAGGAGTAGGAGGCGGTAGAGAAGCTGCAATTAGAGCACTGAACAAAAATGACATTAATGTAACGGCAGTCGAAGAAAAGACACCGATACCTCACAACGGATGTCGACCACCAAAAGAAAGAAGAGTTTAATAATATTATATGGGTAGATATACAGGACCAAAAAATAAAATAGCACGAAAATACGGAGTAAATCTAGGCTTAAAGACAGATGCCTCTAAGGTATCTAGACGTTTAGATCAACCACCGGGAGAACATGGACAGAAGAGAAAACGAGGACGGTCAGTATACGGCAGACAACTGGACGAAAAGCAAAAGGCTAAGTTTATGTACGGTGTTAGAGAAAAAAAGTTTAAGAACTACTTTGAACAGGCACTTCAAATGGAGGGTAATACCGGAGTAAAGCTGCAGGAGCTACTTGAGCGAAGACTGGACAATGTAGTTTATCGTATGGGCTTTGCTGATACTAGAGCTCAGGCAAGACAGTTTGTCAACCACGGAATGTTTGAAGTTAATGATAGAAAAATAGATATTCCTTCATATTCAGTAGAGACCGATGATGTGGTTAGACTGAAAGATAATAAAAGAGATAAAGGTCCGTTCTTGGAAATTACAGAGGACCTGCAAAGTACAGAGCTCCCTTCTTGGGTTTCTGTAGACCCAACGGAGAAAGAGGGGAAGATTCTTCATATGCCCGAAGACGATGATTTTGAGCAGGTATTTGACGTACAGCTTATCATTGAGTTCTACTCAGCTAGATAAAAAATAATTACACTAACATGGAAGATTTCCAATTACCAACGAAAGTTGAGTTCAATCAAGAAGATCCGACAGAAGGACGTGTGGTTATAAGCCCGCTTGAGCGTGGATACGGACATACTATCGGAAATGCTTATCGTAGAGTATTGTTATCATCTCTTCCGGGTGGGGCAGTAGAGTCCGTAAAAATAGAAGGAGCTCAACATGAGTTTACTACGGTCGAAGGTGTGCTAGAAGATGTGATAGAAATCATACTAAATCTAAAGGAGCTTGCTGTAAAAGTACACTCAGATGAGTCCTTTACTTTAGAGTTATCTGAAGAGGGGAAAGGTAAGGTTACAGCAGCTGATATTGAGGATAGTGCTGATTTGGAAATTATCAATGAAGACCATGAAATTTTGACCTTGGTCGAAGGTGGTGAGGTAGATATGGAGATCACATTCGGCCCAGGAAAAGGTTATGTACAATCCGATGAAAAAAATACTGAAGATTGGCCAATAGGCACTATAGCAGTGGATTCTCATTACAGTCCGATCAGAGACGTAGGCTATGACGTGGAGAAGACCCGAGTAGGAGACATTACTGACTATGACGAGGTTACGATAAATATTGAGACAGATGGCACTATCACGATCGAGGAGGCTATGGAGATAGCTAGTGATATTCTCGAAGAGCATTTTGATTTTGTCGGTGATGCTGCAGAAGAGGGTGGCCTACAAGAAGAAACAGAGGAAGAACAGGTAGATTCAGAAGATGAAGATGAGACCAAACAACAGGAAGAGCCTTCCTCGGACTGGCTCAAAGATGATTTGATTGATTATGCTGAAGATGCAAATATCCCTGTAAACAGCTCGATGAACAAAGGTGAGATATTAGATAAGATTGAAAAGTGGGAACAAGGACCAAAGTCTAGCTGGCTCAAAGATGAATTGATTGAATATGCTGAAGCTCAAGGAGTAGACGTAGAAGACGGAGATACAAAAAAAGATATATTAGATAAAATAGAATAAATTAAGTAATAACTTTTTATGCAGCACCGGAAAAAGGGTAAAACTTTAGGAAGAGAAAAAGACCAGAGACAACATTTATTGAAAAATCTGGCTGAAAGTTTGATCATGGAGGAGTCCATCAAAACTACCAAAGCAAAGGCAAAAGAGCTTAGAACTTTTGTAGAACCATTAATAACCAAGGCTTCAGAGGGCACTGAGAGTGCCAGAAGGCATCTACTAGGGGAGCTAGGTGGTAAAAGTAGTGTGGTAGAGAAGTTGATGGAAGAGCTGGGTCCAAGGTTTGAGGATAGACCAGGTGGCTATACTAGAATTGTAAAGCTTCCACCTAGAGAAAGAGACGGAGGTGAACGTGCATTAATTGAGTTCGTAGAATAAAAATATTATGGCTTACGATATTACCAGAGAAAAAATTAAAATAGACGCAAAAAACAAACCTGTAGGCAGGGTAGCTTCTGAAGCTGCTCACATCTTACAAGGTAAGAATAAACCAACATATAAAAAGCATGTTGACGTTGGCGACTTTGTTATAGTAGAAAATGCTGAGCAACTAGAGTTTACAGGTAGAAAATTAGTACAAAAAGACTACTTTAGACATAGTAACTTCCCCGGCGGTGGTAAAGAAACCCCTATTAAACATGTGTTTGAAGAGAATCCGGGTAAAGTCGTAGAACATGCAGTGAAAGGTATGTTGCCCGACAACAAACATAGAAAAGAGCGTATGAAGCGGCTTACTGTTTATCCGCAAGAAGCTGAAGAAAATAATTAATAAATAAATATGGCTAGAAGAGAACCACATCCTGAAGATGACGATAAAATAGTAGTTCGGTCTTTAGGTAGAAGAAAAGAAGCGTCAGCTAGAGTAAGAATCGAGGTTGGAGCTGGTGAATTTACAGTAAATGGCAAAGAATTAGATGAGTACTTTCCTGTCGATTGGTGGGTAGATGAGATTTTAGAACCTTTGAACATTACTAGCAAGAACGGTGATTTTGATATTTCAGTTAAAGTAGAAGGTGGAGGCCATCATGGTCAAGCTGAGGCAGTACAGTTGGGCATTGCCCGAGCACTGGTAGAGTGGGATGAAGATTTCAAACCACAGCTGAAATCTCAAGGGTACCTAACAAGAGACGCGAGAAAGAAAGAGAGAAAGAAATACGGAAAGAGGAAGGCACGACGAAGCAAGCAGTGGAGAAAAAGATAACTTTTCATCTAAAGGCAAGTCTCTAAAGATGAAAGCCCCCTTGACAGGGGCTGTTTTTTTGTTATATTTATATAATCTTTATTCAACTGAGGGTTCCTTTTTTTGGGTATGCAATTGGTTATGGTGAAATGGACCAAGGGGGTTCGCTTTGCCGACCGGTTCCGGTCGGCTTTTCTTTTTTAACCTTTAAAAAACCATTTTTTTCCTATAAAATACACCCGTTATGTCTGAAAAAGTAGCCAAAAATACAGCTTACATGACTATCGCCTCTATACTTCAGAAGGCGATAGCTTTTGTTTATTTTACTTTAATTGCTCGGTATATAGGAGCAGAAGGGACTGGTAAATACTTTTTTGCGCTGTCTTTTACTACCATCTTTGTGATCTTTGTTGATATGGGTTTTAATAATGTACTGATACGGGAGGCGGCAAAGATGAAAGACAAGATTCAGAGATTTTTCTCTACGGTAATTTCAGCAAAGATGTTGTTTGCCGTTTTCACTTATGTAGCAGCAGTGGTCACGATTAACTTAATGGGGTATCCGGAGCAAACCAGACATTTAGTATATCTGTCAGCTGTTACTATGGTCTTTGATTCTTTTCATCAATCGATATATGGCACTCTACGAGCGATAGGTGATCTGCGTTGGGAGGCTATTGGGATAGTAGGCAGCCAGGTTTTGACTTTGAGTTTGGGCAGCTACTTTTTATTTTTCGGCTATCCTCTTATTTTTCTTATTTTAGCATTTACTATTCCCAGCATTATCAACGTTATATATTCCGGGTCGGTTTTATATTTTATCTATGAGGTTAAGTTTAAGCCCGAGTTTCACAAACACACCTTTTTTCACCTTGGGCGCATTGCCGTTCCGTTTGCTCTGGCGGCGATCTTTGAGCGAGTTTACTCTCATGTAGATACTGTAATATTATCCAAGCTTGCAGGAAATGAATCCGTGGGTTGGTACTCAATACCCAAGAAAATATCTAATGCCTTCAGATTCTTCCCTTCGGCCCTGATAGCAGCGATTTATCCTCGCTTTAGTGGGCATTTTAAAAATAATAAAGAAAAGCTATCTTTTCTCTTTGAACGTGGAATGAAATATCTTCTGATTATTGCTTTTCCGGTAGCTGTTGGGATTATAATATTAGCACCGGATATTATTGTGCATATCTACACCAAAGAGTACCTCAACTCTATACTACCTTTAAGGATTCTAATGGTTTCAATGATCTTCTCTTTTGTCGGCTTTTTAACTGGGGGGATGCTTAATGCTTGTGAAAGACAAAAAACTCAAACTACAATTGTTGGGGTTACAATGGTAGTAAATATCATCCTAAACCTTCTTCTTATCCCGGAGTTCGGGATCCTTGGGGCGGCTATTGCAGCCTTGGTAGGCAACAGTATCTTAGCTTTGGTTGGATACTACTTTATACCCAAAATTACTGATATTTCGCACAGTTTTCTATTTAAAAATACACTTAGGTTACTTTTGTCAGTAATAGTTATGGGTATCGGTGTCTGGTATGTTAATATGTACATGCATTATCTCTTTGCAGTAGTAGTGGGGGCAGTCATATATCCGATTATGCTATTTACAACCCGCACTGTAACCCTACATCAGATCAAACAAGCCAGAGAACTACTTAATATTTAATATTACAATTTCCACTCTCAGTATAATCGGATTTAATCCCCTGGAGCGGGCATGGCCTGCCTGTTGATGCTTGGCAGGAGCGGAGGGGATTTCCCTCGGAGCTGACACGCTGGGTCAGCGAGAATGAGATTATACTGAGAGTGGAAATATATAAATATCATGAATAAGAAAGTTTTAATAGTAACATTAGAATACCCACCACAAATAGGCGGGATAGCAGCTTATGTTGATCAGTTCGCGTCTGCTTTAGATCCGGAAAATGTAGTGGTGCTGGCGCCGCCACAAGAAGGAGCTAAACAGCATGATGCAAAGAAAGAGTTTGAGATTTACCGGAAGATGTTTTATCTACCAAAGTTTTTATGGCCGCGCTGGCTGATGTTGTATTTTTCAATTCGTTCGGTAATGAAGCAGGAGGATATAGATATACTTTACCTTCATCATATCATCCCGGTAGGATATGTAGCCTGGATCTTAAAAAAACTGCATAGCTTGCCTTACTTGGTTTTCTCACACGGCATTGATATTATCTCAGCCACTAGAAGTGACTGGAAGAAGAGGTGGGTAAAAAAAGTGGCCCATGAGTCTGAGCAAATCATAACCAATAGTGAATCTCTTAATGATAGACTGCTTCAAAGAGTGCCGGAGATTAAAAAAGAAGAAACAACTGTTTTATACCCCTGTCCAGAAGATATTTTTAAAACACAGCCACCTCAAAATGAGATAGATCAGCTTGAAACTAAACTTGGTGTAGAAGGAAAGCAGGTAATGCTTACGGTAAGTAGGCTCGTAAAAGGAAAAGGGATAGAACATCTGGTAAAACTTATGCCTGAAATACTAAAAGAGAGACCACATCTGGTGTGGGTAATAGTAGGTGATGGCCCTCAAAGAGAAAATATGGAAAACTTAATTAGTAAATATAACTTACAGAATGTAGTGCGTTTTGTAGGAGAAGAAGAGCATGATAACTTACCACCTTACTACTACCTTGCGGATTTATTTGTAGAGCTTACCCATCCTCACCATGGAGTAGAAGAGGGTTTGGGGCTGGTCTTTTTAGAGGCGGCTGCTGCAGGTCTGCCCGTGGTAGCGGGGGATAGTGGCGGCGTAGAAGAGGCGGTTTTAGATGGTGAGACCGGCTATGTAGTGGGGACCTTTCGGGACGAAGAAGTAAAAGATAAAATAACCAATCTTCTAGATGATCGGGATTTAGCTCAACAGATGGGGCAGAAAGCAAAAGAGAGAATAGAAGAAAAGTTTGTCTGGGAAAAACAGCTCAAGAAGCTTAAATCTTGGATGTAATGAAGACGATATCTGTAGTAATGCCGGTATATAATCATCATCAGAAGTTTAAACGCTCCTTGGATTCAGTATTAAATCAAAGTTATCCTGAGGTGGAGATTATAGTAGTAGATGATGGAAGTTCTCCCTCTGTAGCTTCGGTACTTTCAGATGAAGATAAAAATAAGATAAAATTAATTCGGCAACAAAATAAGGGCGCTCCGGCAGCTAGAAATAAAGGGTTAGAAAATGTACAAGGTGAGTTTGTAATATTTTTTGATAGTGATGTGGTAGCAGAAAAGGATATGCTGAAGCGGATGAAGTTGGCGCTGGATAACCATCCTGAGAAAAGTTTCTCTTATTGTAATTATAAGTACGGCTTTAAGAAAATGCCGGCGCGAGAGTTTAGCCCACAGAAGCTAAAACAAAATAACTATATACATACCACCTCACTTATTAGAACGAAGGATGTAGTCAAATGGGATGAAAACCTGGATCGGTTTCAGGACTGGGATCTCTGGCTTACACTATTAGAGCAGGGCAAAGAAGGAGTCTGGATCGATGAGTATCTTTTTGAGATATTGTCAAAAAACGATGGTATGAGTGAGTGGCTGCCCAGTTTTGCTTATCATCCTCCTTTTAGTTGGGTTCCCGGGATTAAAAAAAAAGTCCAAGACTACAAACAAGCAAAAAGAAGAGTAGAGAAGAAGCATGGACTTGTTTAGTTAGACTCAGCCTCGACTTAATTTATTAAGAGAAGCTAAAAGTCCACGTTATCTTTTTGTTTGTGAAATATTCTGTAGATCATTATTACTGTATGCTCGAATACATCCGGTGTTTTCAGTGTGATTACAGCAGTAAAGACAATATAGAGAATTCCATAGATATGGAATAAAGCCGGCTCAGTGACATTAATAATCCCAAGTGCGATCAGACCGGCCAGAAGACCTACATGCAGGTCGTCATATTCCTCAAAGTGGTGTATCTTTCTTATCAGTGCCACCATCAGAAAGAATAGTGCACCCAGCAGAATTGCGCTGCCTACCGCTCCAAACTCGACCAGCATTTCAAAGTAACCCCAGTCGAACTCGGTAGTGGTTTTTCCCAGTTTGGATACTTCTAATGTTGCCCCGAGTCCGGTGCCGATTATTGGGTTCTCCATGTATTTATCTATTATCTCGGGCAGTAGTATCATCCTGGTTCGGGCGCTCAGCTCAGATTCGGGCTGGACGATACTGCTGACTCTCCCTTCAAAGAGCCCCATTCCTAATGTTTGTCCACCGCTGGCGATAAAGCTGATAAAGATGAATATGATCAGAGCTTGGGCTATTGTAGAGCTGGTGACTTTGAGCCATCGTTTCCAGCTGTGTTTGTAGAGTAATACTACGAACCCTCCGACCAGTGCCAGCATATAGTCTCTGGATAAGTTCAGAACAAACACTAGTAAGCTTGCAAAAAGCAGAACTCTCCACATATGGTGATGTTTCTCATCTTTCATCAGTAGTGAAGATATGATCAGAATAATAGGGGTAATTAGCAGATGAGACTGCTCAACTATTCTAAAGAAACCGTTGCCCATGTTGGTGATTTTACCCAGATTAACATCTCTAAACCACTTGTAGAACGGCTCTTGCAGCTCTACAAAGCCACCAGAGAAGAGGATAAAGGTAAAGAGAGAAAATACTGCGGAACCGAGCACAAAAACTATTAGCAACCGAATTAGACCCTCCGTATCCTCTTTTTTCCTGCAAATGTAAAAAGAGGGGAAAAAGAGAAATAGATAAGCAAAAGGGATAAGATCTCTTATTGCACGTATTCCGTGACCGTTGGTAATTCCAAGTACCGCATAGAAACCAACAGTGCATAAAACAATAACTAGAGTTAAAAGAGCTTTGCTATCAACTCTCTGTTGAGTGTAAAAATATTCTTCACCAATTTGATGTAAACAAGCTAGCAGTAAGAAGCTAGCTAAAAGAATGGAGCGAATTGACAGATCGGCAAAAGCAAAGAACTGGCCGGAACCAGCAATAAGTAATTCACCGATTAATAAGTACCATGCATACCTTGGGTCTCTAAAATACAAGACAACGAAAAATACAAAGACTACTGCCGTCAATATAGTTTGTAATACAATCTGTTCAAAAAGTAGAAATGAAAGTAGTCGCAGCGCAAAAAACAGCAAGAATAAAAATAGTGTATTCCATTTGTGGAAGATAGAGTAAGGCTTTAAATTGTCCGATATATTATCAAGCATTGCCTAAAGTTTGTGAGTTGATGCGATCGCCGTAGCCATTAATGAAATCCTTTACGTCCATTTTTTTCTTTCCGGCTGGCTGTATCATCTGTACTGATATCGAACCAGTCCCGCAGCCGATAAACATTTTTTTGCCTTCTATTTTTACCTTAGCTGGAGAAACATCTTTATCTTCAGGTTTTATTTTGTGGAGCTTCAGCCTATCTCCACCCCAAGTAGTCCAGATGCCCGGCCAGGGTGTGAATGCTCTATACTTATTATATATATTTTCAGCAGAATTGTTCCAGTCTATTTTTCCATCTTCGCGGCTGAACTGGGAAGTAGTTGTGGATTTATTGTCATCTTGTGGTTTAGCTTCTAGCTCTCCGTTGATATATTTAGGTATTGTCTCCAGTAAAGCTTCTGCTCCCAGGTAAGCGAGCTTTTTGTTGATGTCCGGGTATTTATCCGTGGGTTCAATTTCCTGCACTTTTTGTAGTAAGATAGGCCCGGTGTCGAGTCCGGCATCCATTTTCATTATAGTTATACCTGTCTCAGTCTCGCCTTCCAGTAAAGCTGTCTGGATCGGAGCGGGACCTCTGTATTTAGGCAGCAGGGAGGTATGTACATTTAAGATGCCGTGTTTGGGTGTATTTAAAATGGATTTTGGAATTATCTCACCGTACTGGGCTGCGACCCCCAGATCGATATCTCCTTGAAGCTCCAAATGTTTCAGCTCCTCAGGCGTCCTAATTGCTTGCTTGTGTTTTTGAGCAAACTTTTTGACGGGGGTAGCCTCCTCATTTTGTTTTCTGCCTATCTTGCGGTCGGGTTTGGTAATAACAAGGTCGACGAAGATTTGATCAGATTCAACTAAAGCTTTCAGTATCTCTCGTGCAAAATTGCCCGTCCCAAAAAATGTTGTTTTTATTCTCTCAGACATATTATCTATTCTTAACTGCTTGCTTTATTGGGTCCACTTCTTCTATATTAGTGGCTTTTTCTATAAATAGTGTTCCTTCCAGATGGTCTACCTCGTGTTGAATTACTCGGGCAAGATAATCTTGAGCTTGAAATTTTAGTTTATTTCCATCTCGGTCCAGGGCTTCAACTTCTATATTCTTCCACCTTTTTACGGTGCCATAAGTATTTGGAATAGAAAGACATCCCTCTTTTTGTTTCGTTTCTTTTTTATCGAGCTTGCTCCAATATGGGTTAATTAGTGGGAGATCACCGGACTCTTCAACCGGTAAATTTACACCTTGCCCCTCAAAGGCATGACTTCCGATAATGGTCATCCTCTTGGGTTTGTTGACCTGAGGACCGGCTAGTCCTACACCTTCAGCTGCATGCATTGTCTCAATCATGTTATCAATCAATGTCTGTATCTCTTCTGAGTTTATTTCTTCTTTAGTAAGCTCCTCCGTTTTTTGTTGAAGAATATCAGCCGGGTGCTTCACTATATTTAACTTCATATGCTATAATTACTTTTTAAGTGGTATAAATTAAGGCGAAAGAATAGAGATCGGGTTCGGATCCACTTTCCACTCGTTGTCTATAGAATTATTCAACCATTTTAGCTCTTTTCTCCAGCTGTCTCGGGGCAGCTTTACCAGTATCATACGCCAGTATTTATTTCTATAGTACTTGGGGTGCATTTCTTTTGGTTCAGTTATTATTATATTAGTTTTGTATTCCTCTGTCAACTTTTCGCTTAATTTAGAATAAAGCTCTTGTGCTTTTCTTTTGGCTTCAGCCTCTGTTTTGTTGCCGTAAAAATAACGAACTAGATACTTGTATGGAGGGTAGTTGAGGTTTTTTCTGCTGTTTAGATCCATACGATAAAAACGATCCGGCTCAGAGAGTGATTTTAATACCAGCTGATCTGGGTTTATAGATTGGATAAAAAAATCACTGTCGTCTTTGCGAGCATAGTCTACATCCTGGATCAGCCCCCACACTTTTTCTGAGGTTTTAAACTCAGGGAACCGAAGCTGGCTGTCTATATTTGCAAAAACTATAGTACTTGTATGCTCCCATCGTATATATTTCAGTGCTTTTTCTGTGCCGACTATAGTATAGCTCTTATTTTCTTTTAGGCTCAGATTATCTGTGTTGCTGTCTATTCTTTTGACCTCTGTCTTGACTATATCTTTTAGTTTTTCTTCTATAGCTTCGGTGCCCAAACCTTTTTGCTCTACTACCTCTTCATTGCATTTAGGGCAGGCTAGGGGGATGCTTTCAGTTATATCACAGTAGTGGCATTTCAGCTTCTGTTGGTTTTTGTGGTAAATGTAGGGGAGACCACAGTTATTACATTCAGCTGTATAGCTGCACTCCTTGCAGACTATCGCTCTAGAGTATCCGAGCCGGTTGATAAAAACAAAAGAATCTTTTTCATTATGTGAAAGCTTGTCGCGAACCTTATCGGCAAATACACCATAGTTGCCTGCTTGTCGCTGCTGTTTCATATTTATTAATCTTGGTCCATCTTGTCCCATGTTTGATATATCCTCTTTCGTGTCTGATTTGGTTTCTATCTTATCTTTGTGAGTCTGGAAGTAGCTTCTGCAGCTGGGTGAGTAAGAACAGAGAGTAATATCTGCTGAGTGCATCTGCTTTAGCTCACCTGTCAGATCTATACTGTGAAAACGTGGTGATTGGTCCCAGTGCTTGTGGTTTTCTTTATGTTCAAAGTCTATAACAATGTTGTTCAATTTTTGGAAAGGCAGGAAAACAGAGCTACGAGTACCGACTACAAACTTAGCTTCTTTATTTCGAACCTTCAGCCACCGCTTGAATCTCTCTTTTTGGCTCAGCTCGCTGTGCCAGGTCACCAGGTTTTCTTGTTTGTTCGCAGACAGCAATTGCTTTATTTGTTCTATGAACCTCGTTTGAGGTACAAGTATTAGACTGTTCGATTCTAAATTTGAATAAACTTCTTTGTGTTGGTCTTGGTTTCGATAGAGACGAAACCTTGTTTTTGGTGTTTTTTTTGTATCATCATTATTTATTTGTTTAAGCTCGGTTTGTTTTAGTTTTCTTGGTTGAACCGGCAAAAATCCCAGTTTCGTTTGAGTCGCGATGGAGATATTGTAAAGCTCGCTTAAGTCTCTAAAGAATTTAAGTCTCTTTTGGCAAAAAAACGGGGTTTTGTGAACCACAGAGGAGATGGACTTAATTTTGTCTAGATTAGATTCAGAGTTTATCTCATAAACCATACCAAAAATATCCGAACCTCTGAATGGCACCTTTACTAGCTGCCCCGGCCTCACCTCTGTTTCAGTTTCGTTTGTCTTGTAGTCAAATAACCCCAAATTACTGGGCATTCTCCTTATCGGTGCGACTTTGGCTATCATGGTAGTTGCAAATTAGCGACTAGATGACCGGTCCCGAATGCCTGTTCATACGACATTTCATTATAGTCGAAAGTTTCTCTATTCAGGATCCCAAGCATTACCAGCAGGGGGTTGTAGATGTATTCATCAGCATTGTCAATTGTTTCTTCGTCCATTTTTAGTATTGAGTCTGTATCTGCTTGTTTTAGGAATTTCTTTATTCTGTTGTCGAATACTGCTGCATCATCATGAAAGCCTGCAGGGGATTCATCGGACAATTTGTGGGACAAATTTCCTGAGGCTATCACGGCTACCCTTCTGGTTATTTGTGATACTATGTCTCCTATAATCTCTCCGAACTCAACGTGTGGTTTTTTAGACAGTTCACAGACACTCACTGGTAGTATTTTTACCTGGTCTAAGTTGTCACCTAAAAAATGCATCGGTACGGAGCTGTCTTTGGAGAGTTTTTTTCTACTTGTCAGCTGAAAGGGTAATTTTTCTACCTCTTGTTCAATTTGAGTGGCTAGAACCGTATCACAATCCCAGCTTTGTTGTGTGCTTACATCTCCAAACTCTGTAAAATCAGACTCGAATTCCGGCTCCATATTGATAGCGAATCTCTCATTAAAATTACTGGAATCTTCGGAGATTAAAATAATTGTCTCCGGTTTGGAGAGATATAGTTCTTGCTCTAGTTGTTTTAATCCCTGTTTAGTCTGGTCCAGTTTTTCACTTTCTTCTTTGGCTACGTTTTCCAACACTAGGGGGGAGTTTGGTGTTATTGCGGAGAATACTAAAGACATTGGTTTTAATTACTCATACGCTTCCAGTCTCATTCTCACCGACCCGGCGTATCGGTTCCGAGGGTTACCTCTTCGCTCTCGCCGCTAAAGCGGCGAGCCATGCCCGCTTTAGGAGGTAAAATCCGACTGGAAGCGTATGAGTAATTTTGAAAAATCATATGCAATAGAGTAAAAGGTTAATTTTTAGATTTAGTCTTTCTGAATATCGGCTCGCCTGTAGGGTGGAGTGCTCCGGCTTGGGGGTTTAGCCAAACGATATCATCCCAGCTGTACCCGAGGCTGTTAAATGTTTGCTCATCCGGTATGTGCCTCTTGGTTCCGTTCTCTACTACATATATTTTATTTGATCCTTCTATTCCGAATATCGCTCCGTCTTTTAATTTGATTGGCTCGGCCTCAGTTTTATTTTGAAATACAGCTCGGTCGGCTTTTCGGATGTTTAAGCCAGGAAAGTTTACTTGTGCTATTGCACGATCTAGAACAGAGCGGTATTTGTCGCCTTTAATATAATAGAGCCTTCCAAAATATTCAACCAGCTTGCCTTTAATGTCGTGTTTGTCCTTGGTTATTTCTCTTCCTATCTCATAGTGGCTAATATCTTCTGAGTTCACTTCTATTATCTCGGCCGGATGATAACCTAAGTAGCGGACTGTTTCTCGGCTGGCGAAAGGTCTGAGGGTTTCATGATCTACTAAGTAGTAATCAGACCCGGATTTTAATACAGCATAGTTCGGCAGTGATATCTCTCTGCCGGTCTCATACCGTTCTAGCTCTGATTTGGTGACCTCTATGATCTCGTCGGTGTCATACCTACTGGAGAAAGCCGAGTAGCTGGTAAATCTTCTTTTTTTATCATTTTGGATTAGATAGACATCATTGTCTCCGTAGGCTTTAAGCAGTGATCCATCAGGGTATTTCTGGTCGAACCATTTTTGCCAGATCTTCCAAAAGTTCTTATTTCCATGTATGTGTGGGGTGTAGGTATAGAGAAAGGCTGTAGCGAAGTTGGTCGGCTCGACCATTTTGCCGTCTATCTTGTAGCTGAAAGCCGGTTGTTTTATATACTCTTTGTTAGAGTCATTATTATAGTACCAGCGTATTATTCCGGCGGCGCTGTCTACTTGGTGTGCAAACCCTTTGTGTTGTTGTACATCTGCATCCGCGAGCCTACATCCGTCACAAACTCCATAGCCCGTAGCCCAGTCAAGCTGCTTTTGAGTCGGGTCGGGGTCATTAATCAGGCTTTGTTCTTTTTGTAGTTTTACTAATAAGTATTTGGGATTGATTTTATGCTCAATTGCAGCTTGATGAATTATTTCAGCAGCTGACTTTTTTTCTCCATCTAAATCTTTAGTCCTATAGCTAGCAAGAAAGCTGTCTTTACCTTCAAGAAAAGCTTGAATCTGACCTACAGTCATACTGTCTGAGTTTTGCATTTCCTTGTCAGAGATGATGTAGTCGATATTAAACACCTTGTTTTTGCTGGAGCTGGTAGTTTTCTCGGTTTGGGCCGAGACAAATACTCCAGGCACTAAAAGCAGGGAGAATGTAAAAAATATTGTTATTTGTTTTAGATGTCTATTCATAAAAATATATTTTACACCACTTATTGTAGCTTTTTTGGGTTTATTTTTAAAGTTGGGACAAGACTTTCAGGTTCGAGACTATCTCGGCTCGAAGTCTTGAGTTTGTCTCACCAGCGAGAGCCGGGATGGTCTCTGCACCTTAAGATGTCATTTAGTAGTTTTAAATTAAAAGAGCCCCACCACAGAGACGCTCCCTGCGGTGGGGAAGTGAAGCCCCTCCAAAATATAGACTAGAAAAAAGCTTGTATTCGACTGAGTACATGTTGCAAGTGTGGGAGCAGCAAGCTTCTGGCTTTATAGTAAGCCAGTCGCCCCCAGTCTTCTACCCGCTGGAACCAGTGCGGAGGGTATTCCACGTCCGGTTCCAGGTCTTGGTGTTTCTCTTCTGATATGGCGATCACCGGATGTTTTCTTTTGTCACAGTTCACGAAAAACTGGAACTCAGTCTTTCCGTAGCCTATGTAGGTTGCTATTACGGCTTTGTTATGCTAAACTTTGAACATCTAATAAAAAAAATGAACACAGGTAAGCTATATATCACAGCCACACCAATCGGAAACTTGGATGATATGACGGATAGAGCGAAAAGGGTATTAAAAGAAGTGGATTTAATTTTGTGTGAAACACCCAGTGAAACACAGAATTTACTCAATCATTTTAATATAGACACCAAAGCGGAAGAATATAACCAGCATACCAGGCAAGGAAAAATGGTAGAGATTGTAGATAGACTTGAGAGTGGAGAAGAAATCGCCTTAGTTTCCGATGCCGGCACACCGGCGATTAGTGATCCCGGTGGGAAATTAGTCGAATATGTAGAGCAGAGAAATAAGGAGATTGATATAGTTCCGGTTCCAGGCTCTTCCGCAATTACCACAGCTTTGAGTATATGTGGTTTTCCAGCTAATGAGTTTGTGTTTTTAGGGTTTCCACCGAATAAATCAGGTAGAGAAAAATTTTTTAAACAAGCCGTAGAGCATGACAAAACAGTAGTTTTTTATGAATCCAAGCACAGGATAGAGAAGGCTCTAAGACAACTAAAAGAAATAATGGATGCGAATAGAAATGTATGTATTTGCAGAGAATTGACAAAACAGTATGAAAGTATTTACAGAGGTGCAATTGATAATATTCTAAATCAAGATATCAAAACAAAAGGAGAGTTTACTGTAGTTATAGATGGTAAAAAGATTAATAAACAAAAATAAAACAGACCCACTTTTTGCTCAGAAAGTGGTAAAACTGCTAAGACTTAATTGAGCCAGGTCTGTCTTTTACTTGTTCTATCCTCTTTAATGCTCTCTCTAAGAAGTTCTAGCTGTCTTCCGGTAATTTCGTTTCTGTCCTCTAATAGCAGCCCATCTAAAAGGCTGTGTTGTTCTGTTCCAGGCAACAAAACCCCAAAAATTTGATGGAAACTCAGGTGCGCACTTCTTGGTATTGGATCAATGATATTTTCTGAATTATCTTTACCCCCTCTCGCTTTTGGAACTTTGTGGTGCCTATCTTTTTCGCATTGTTCATCTAAGTTAAAGAGCTTCGGTTCTATGCTTCTACTTTGGTTAATTTTTTCAACCCTTTCATGGAATGAGCTAAGCCCTCTACACTTGTAAAAAACCTCATGAAGGGCGGACCACAAAAAGTCAGGAACTATGATTTCTGTGTTCCGGCAGATAAATTCCCTAGCCATCCCTGGCTCCTTTATTTTTTAGAGAGCAGGTTAACGAAATGAGCTTGATATAAAGATATCAAAAAATGAGATTTATAAAAAAGCTAATTTATATATTAATTGTTAAACTTTATTTATTTTAGGAAAAACAATAATTTTAAGGTTTGGGTATTTTTTCTTAGAGCAGGCTTTGAAAAATTAAACTTGCAAGACAGTTCTATTTTTGCTTACATATCAAATCTAAGTAGTCGCTCGTTCAGCTCTTTCCAGGGGTGGAAAACAAAATGAATATAGATGTCAGCTCCGATTTAAATAGACCAGTTAACCTCTTTGTGAGTATTCTTGAATTATTTTTTTAATCTCCTCTCTAATCCTGGCATCTGTATCTCTGTCCTCGTGACTATCTCTTCTTTTTGAATGTACTGTTGCTTCTGCACCACTTGTCTTTTTGATCATCTCATCTTTTCCAAAAGGGTAACAACCTATCATAAATCTTTTATTTAATCCATAAACTTGGGTTGATAAAACTGAACTAGTTTTCTAA
>JBDGRJ010000009.1:0-4049 GCA_042218115.1 Minisyncoccia bacterium
AAAAGACAGAAGAAAGGTCAGTAACTTTAGAAGATATAAAGAATATGGAGTTCGGTGAAGTAGAAGCGGAAACACCTGACGATCCTTATCAGTTAGTGGAACTTATGAAGCAAATGAAAGATGAGTTAATTGATAATGGTCTAAGTGAAAGTAAGTTTGATATGGCAGGCAAGGAAGCGAATACTCTACAACAAGAAGCGCAGCAAGAAGTGTTTGCAGAGCTCAGCGAATCGGCTCAAGGAGAAGGTGATGACTTATTAAAAAGCAAGTATAAGAAATTACAAGACAAATTAATGAAAATTTTTGCTGAAAGGGAAGATTTACCTCTTCATAAAGAAGATTTGGAGTCTGAAACGGAAACAGAAGAAGGTGAAAGCGGACCTGAAGAAGGCACAGAAACTGGAGAGAAAGGTGAAGGTAATGAAGAGTTTGACGAGCAAGAAGCACTGAAAAAGTTTGCGGAACTTTACGATGAAAAGAAGAAAATTGAAGATCAGAAAGAACTGGATGAGTCTCAAAAAGCGAAAATAGAAAAGATTAGAGATGCACTGCAAGGTCTGTTAGGTGAATTGAAAAATAATACTGAAATGAGCAGAGATGAGATTATGGAGGAGATAAGTAAACACAGTGAAGAATTAAGAGCTGTAGAAGGAGGGGATTTAACTGATGAAGAAGAAGCGGGTTTAGAAGAAGATGTAGAAAATGCAATTAAGGAACAAAGGGATATTATCCATATTGATCATGAATTGTTTCTTGATGTATTAGATGAACAGGAATTATATGAAAAAATAGTTCCCGAACTAAAGCAAGCATTAAAAAAGGGGGATTTTGAAACGATGAAAGAAGCCGGAAAAGAGGCAGAAGAGAGTGCTGTCAGCCATGTAGAAAGCATGTTCAAAAATATGGACGAAGAACAAAAAGATGTCTTAAAAGACATTTTAGCGGAACATGGTCTAGAACTTGAAGATTTTGATTGGGAAGAGCAATTAGCCGAGGATGTAGTACAGCAGATTTTTGAAGAACAGATGGATAATGTTCAAAAACAAGTAGAAGAATCGATAGGGGCCTGGGATAAGTTCACAGCCGGTTTAAAGGAAAATGCAATAAAAGCAGGGGGGGCATTAGGTTTGGGTTACTTGGCTGGTGAGGCAACTAGCTTTTTTGGTGGAGGAGAAACTGCGTCATGGATATCCAGAGTAACAGGTATTAGGGTCGGAGCTGAATCTTTTGGATCGATAAGTGCTGAAGAAGATACAAAAAGAAACTTGGAGCAGAAGAAAGCAGATAGAAGAGAAGAGATCGTTGATCAGGTTTTTGAAGACATGGAAGCAAATCCAGAACAGTCCAAGCAGTTGTTAGCCAGGTTAATGTCGACGAAGTTGCGAGATGTGACGGCTGCAGAGAAAGTCAAAAATGAATTAGGAGAAGTAACTGATGATGAGGATGTGCACACAATCATTGATGAACATATTGATCACAGTACCTTTAAAAGCAGGAAAGAAAGAATGTTATATGATTATTCTCAAGAATTACAAGAAGCTGGATTGGAACAAGAAGCAATACAAAAAAAGTATGAGCTTTTGGAAGCACAGCTTGAGGATTTTTACTCTGAAAAACAGAATGTAATAGAAGCTGCAGTAGAAGAAGGGGCAAGCAAGGAAGTGTTAGAAAACCTGGTCGATGAATTTGAGGGGCAATTACCTCAAGAGGTAGTAGAAGATATGGATAGTGAAACAAAGGAATCATTAAAAGAAAACTTTTTAGCTTTATTAGCAGGTGGGTCTGGATTAACAGCTGTTGCAGCTGATCTGCCCGTTGTGGGAGGAATGGCTGTTGGCGCAGAGACCGGTCGTCGTATTGGTGGGAGCTGGGAGCAGAGCGCCCAAAAAGAACACATTGCAAAGCAAAAGGCTCAAGAGCTGCAAAAAGATGCTGTTGTTTTACTGAATAAAATTGACTCTGGCGATACAATAGATGAGATAGAAGAAGTCATCAATAGTAGTGACCTGGAGGTAGAACTAGAAATGGAATCCGAAGAGGTCGGTATTGAGGATATAATTGCTAGACTGGAGGGGGGATTAAAAAAGGGGGTTTTCGATAGAAGAAAGATAAACAGTCAAGAAAAAGGGTTATGGGAAAAGATGAATTCCTCTATATCGGATGTATTGGGAGGAAAAACAGAGGCAGCTGATATGAACACCGCCTTTCTGGAAACTCGTGTAGAAAGTTTAGTCCATGAGTTGGATAAGAAAACCGAAGAAAGAACTAAGGTCGAAGAAGAAGAAAGTAAAACTGAAGTACAAGAATTCTCTGAAGACATGGTTGATGTACCTATTGATAGCGCAAAAACTTATGAGATTCAAAAGAAGCACGGACCTGATGAGGTGGTAAGAAATTTTAAGATTAATCCAGAAGAAAATGAAGTGGAATATGACACTGTAACCGACCCTGGAGAGGAGAAAAATAAGACTTTATCTTTGGAGGAGTTTGAGGACAGGTTTAAGCGTGATGGTTGGAAATTTAATGAACTGGATTTGGACCAACTTAAAGACAATCAAATGGAGCTATTGGCTGATAATTCTGGAGAGGGGTTGGATGCTGAAGAGGTACCAAAAATTCAAGAGTATGAAGAAAATGAAGAAAAAAAAGATCAGCTACTCGCTTCTTTTTATATGAACATGGATCGAGGGAATAAAAATGATTATGTTTCAAGTGAAGTAGTAGATGAATCTTATCAAGGAGAGCATATAGATGGAGTAGAGCAGAAAACAGGAGAAATAAACTTGGTTCCTGATTGGGTAGGAAATGCGGAAAATCTCAGTAATTTACTTGAGTCTGAAGACTTGTCAGAAGAAGAGGAGATGGTGTTGAGCGGAATACAAGACAATTTGGAAGAGGGTGTATTCGATGACATGAAACCTAAAGATATTAGGAGAAATTTGGAATCTTATAATTTTTCGGAGCAAATGAAAGACAAAATAGCGGATATTATAGTAAAAGAGACTCAAGAAGCAAGAGAACTAACAGAATTGGAAAACAAAATGACAGGATTAGTAGAAAGATTAGATGAACAACAACAGCAAGCAGAAGAGTCAGGGAAAGAACAAATCAATAAGATTAAAGAGGAAACATCTGGGTGGAGAAAACCATTCTCTGTGCTAGCTGGTATGGGTTATGGGGCTCTTTGGGTACTCTTACCTCAAAAGCAGTTTCAGCAGCAGAAAAAGGTGTTAGTGGCGGAGGGGGACAAGCTGCTGCAGAAGCTGGAGAGCCAGTTACCGCAGAGGATGTCTATGAAGGCGGTGCATCGCACCAAGAAGCTGGGCCCGCCTCAGCGGAAGTAGGAGCACCTGAAGACTTAGGAGAAGGCACCACTGAATCTGGTCCTACTGGTGTTGAAGGCGAGACCTCCGTCGACTTTTCGTGGAAAGTTGAAGACCCCAACAGTGTAATAGGTGAGATAAAAGACATTGCAGAAGGTAAAATAAATCTTGAAGACTTGGATGCTGATACTGTAACTGAGTTTTTAAATAATAATCCTGGCCTAAAAGACCAATATGTTGAAGGGCTAAAGGAAATATCCGAGCAACATAATATTGAAATAAGTGATATGGAAGGGGTTGGTGTTAAGGATGGGGATTTTCTTCACGAAGAGATGCAATCATCGGAGATTAAAGATGTATTTGAATCGATTAAAAGCAACCCAGAAGAATACCCTGAATTTAATAAATTTCTTGAAAATTTAGATAACCAAACTAGTGGAAGTGGGGCCACTCAACCTTCGGCAGCAGCAGAACCAACCCCGAGTGGTCCAACAGGTGCAGAAACACCAACAGCGGGCACAGAAACCCCTGCTGGAGGTACTGAAGCTCCTACCGGAGGAGGTGCAGAAACTACACCTACAGAGACAGGCGCTGTAGGAGAGTCGGAGGCAACTGCTCAAGCAGGTGGTGCTGCCGAAGTGACTGATGGTCCACCTACAGGAGGAGAAACTGATGTTGATTTATCAGAAGTAGAAGGTGAGGAACCTATAGATCTTACTGATGAAG